>NZ_WIBD01000001.1:0-55941 GCF_009495975.1 Pseudomonas sp. SZ57
CTCACAAGCCGGGTCTTTTAGCTAAATTGCTCTATAGCGCTTTTCGAGCACGATGGCACAGACGACGCAAATTGCGACGTTTGTGACGGCTGAGTCCTGGCGCTGATCCGGGGGTAGCCTGGCTGGACGCCAGGCTACCCCCGGATCAGTGCCAGAGCTCAGCCGTCACTAACGTCGCACTCTGCGTCGTCTGTGCCATCGTGCTTGAAAAGCGCTTTTTTTGGGGCAGTGGCTGCGGGCAAGGCGTTAGATTGTTTTGACCATCGTCCCCACGCTGGAGCGTGAGGAACGATAATCTCAACTATCGTGCCGACGCGTATTGGTACGCCGTTCTGAACGCTACAACCCACCCACATGAAACGCCTTCACTTCCAGGTATTCATCCAGTCCGTAGCTGGAGCCTTCGCGGCCCAGGCCGGATTGTTTGATGCCGCCGAACGGGGCGACTTCCATGGAGATGATGCCGGTGTTGAGGCCGACCATGCCGAACTCCAGCGCCTCGCCGAAACGCCATGAACGGCGCAGGTCCTGGGTGAAGTAATAAGCGCCAAGGCCATAAGGCGTGGCGTTGGCCAGTGCCAGCGCTTCGGCTTCATCTGTGAAGCGCATCAGCGGTGCGACCGGGCCGAAGGTTTCTTCGTTGGCCAACAGCATGCCCGCGTGGGTGTCGCCCAATACCGTGGGCTGGACGAACTGGCTGGTGCCGTCGGGAGAACCGCCGTGCAGCAGTTTCGCCCCCTGGCTCAGTGCATCGTCGATATGCCGGGCGACTTTGCTGACCGCCGCCGGATTGATCAGCGGGCCGATGGTCACGCCCTCTTCCAGCCCGTTGCCGACCTTGAGCTTGCTCACTTCTTCCACCAGCCGTGCAGCGAAGCGGTCGTAGATGCCGTTTTGCACCAGAATCCGGTTGGCGCACACGCAAGTCTGCCCGGCGTTGCGGAATTTGCTGAGCATGATGCCCGTCACCGCCTGTTCCAGGTCCGCGTCGTCAAACACGATGAAGGGCGCGTTGCCACCCAGTTCCAGGCTCAGACGCTTGATGTGTTCGGCGCTCTGGCGCATCAGCAGACGGCCGACCGGCGTTGAACCGGTGAAGGAAATCTTGCGCACTACCGGGTTGCTGGTCAGCTCTTCGCCAATCCCGGTGGGCATGCCAGTGATGACGTTGAACACCCCGGCAGGAATGCCCACGCGTTCGGCCAGCACCGCCAGCGCCAGGGCTGACAAGGGCGTGAGGTCCGATGGCTTGACGATGATCGGGCACCCGGCAGCCAGCGCCGGCGCGCACTTGCGGGTGATCATGGCGTTGGGGAAGTTCCACGGCGTGATCGCGGCGCAGACACCCACCGGTTGCTTGAGGGTCATCAAGCGACGGTCTGCGCTGGGCGCGGGAATGGTTTCACCGTACGAGCGACGCGCCTCTTCGGCGAACCATTTGACGAAGCTGGCACCGTAGCGGATCTCGCCGCGCGACTCGTTCAGCGGCTTGCCCTGCTCAAAGGTCATGATCAGCGCCAGGTCTTCGACGTTGTCGAGCATCGCCTGATGCCAGCGCTCCAGCAGCGCCGCGCGTTCGGCTGCGGGACGTGCGCGCCAGGCCGGCCAGGCGCGATCGGCCGCTTCAATGGCACGCCGGGTTTCGACGCCCTGCAGGGCTGGCACCTGCGCCAGCGTCTCGCCGGTGGCCGGGTTGTTGATGGTCAGGGTTGCACCATCGTCAGCGCTGATCCATTGCCCATCGACGTAGGCGCGGTCTACCAGCAGGCTGGGGTCTTTCAACTGATTCTTGAGCATGATCAAGTCCTGTTCCGGGATGACTGCCAGTCTAGGCAGACGCCACAGTCCAGGATGCTGAAAGCAGGATAACGGCAGCGTCCGATGCTGAAATTTGCCTGCGGACGGCAGCCTCTACTGCTTCAACGACCCCAGCAGACTCTGCAAAAAACGCTCGCCTGCGTCCATCTGACTCTCGTCGATAAACTCGTCCGGCTTGTGCGCCTGCTCGATGGAGCCTGGCCCGCAGACCACCACCGGCACGTTCAGGCGCCCGGCGAACAGACCACCCTCGGTGCCATACGAGACCTTGATGTGCTGTGTGCCCGGTTCGGCAAACGCATGCAGCAGGCGCACTGCCTCAACGCTTGGATGGGTCTCCAGGGCCGGGTATTCGTTTATGACCTCGATCTCGATGTCTGCCACACCCGACAGCTGTCGCGCTTCACGTACCAGCACCTCGGCACGCTCGCGCAATTGCTCCAGCAACGCATCGGGGTTGTCGCCCGGCAGGTTGCGGTACTCGAATTCCAGGGTGCACAGGTTGGGCACGATGTTCAGCGCCTTGCCGCCATCGATACGGCCGATGTGCACGGTGCTGTAAGGGATGTCGTAACCCTCGTCACGCGCGCCTTGCTGTTCGATCTGCTTCTGGCTCTTGCGCAGTTCGGCGATGAAATCGCTGGCCAGGTGAATCGCGTTGACCGCGCGCGGTGCCAGCGAGGAATGCGCCTCCTGACCTCGACAGAAGGTGCGATAGGACGCCTTGCCCTTGTGACCGACGGCGAACTGCATCAGGGTCGGCTCGCCAACCACGCACAGGAACGGACGTACCGGTGCCAGGTGCAGGACGTCAAGCAGCCGCCGCACGCCGACACAGCCGATCTCTTCGTCGTGGGACAAGGCCAGTTGCAGCGGGCGCATCAGGGGCATGTCTGCGGCATCGAGCATTGCGTCGATAGCCAGGGCGATAAAGCCCTTCATGTCGCAGGTGCCACGGCCGTAGATGCGCCCGTCACGCAGGGTTGCCTGAAATGGTGGCATGGTCCACGCCTGACCGGCCGCAGGAACCACGTCGGTGTGGCCGGACAGCAGCACGCCCGGTACATCGCGCGGGCCGGTGCTGGCGAACAGGTTGGCCTTCTTGCCGGTCTCGTCCTTGACGATCAGCGACTCGATGCCTTTGCTGGCCAGCAGTTCGCGGACGTATTCGATCAGCGCCATGTTCGGCTCCGACGACACGGTGTCGAAGGCGATCAGACGCTTGAGGATTTCCAGTGCGCGGGGGCTCATGAGGCTTTACTCGTCTGTTCGGTGAGGTTGTCCACAAGGCTGACGTCAAACCGGCGGATGTCGAACGGGCTGATCGAGGTGCTGGTCGTGCCGGTGCTGATCAGTTCGGCCATCACGTCGCCCACGCCCGGGCCGAGCTGGAAGCCGTGACCGCAGAAGCCGAACGCATAGAACAGGCCGTCGACCTTGCCGCTGCGGCCCATCACCGGCAGCGAGTCCGGCGTGTAGCCTTCGATGCCGCTCCACACGCGGATGATGTTCAGGTTGCCGACACCGGGCAACAGGCGACGCATCTGCTGCACCTGATTGACGATGCTGCGCGGCTCGACATAGGCGCGGCGGTTGATCATGTCCGGCTTGCTGCGAAAACCGCCGCCGATGATGATGTTGCCGCGGGCGATCTGCCGGAAGTAGATCACTTCGTGAGGGATTTTGGTGAACACGCCGATCACTGTCGGCAGTGCATACGGCACCGGCTCGGTGACGGCCATCTGCGGACCATGGGTGTCCAGCGGCACGGATTCGCCAAACTGTGTGGAGAGTTTCTGTCCCCAGGCGCCAGCGGTGATCAGCAACTGATCGGCGCTGAAAATGCGCCCGTCAGTGGTGGTGACTTCAAATTCGTTACCGACCTTTTCCACATGAGCCACTTCGGTGCGCTCTTCGATCCGCGCCCCGGCCCGAATCGCTGCGCGGGCAAAGGCAGGTGCAGCCAGGCGCGGGTTGGCGTGGCCATCGTGTGGCGCATAAGACCCGCCCTTCACGTCCGGCCCGAGAAACGGAAAGCGCTCGTGCAGCGCTTGCCCGCTGTAGATTTTCAGGTCCAGCTCACGGGCTTCCGGGGCTGCTGCGTAGGCTTCCAGCTCGGCGATTTCGTCCTCGCGGTAGCAGACGCGCATGTGGCCGCTGGGGAGGAATTCCAGGTCTTCACCGATCAGCTCCGGCAGCCGCTGCCAAAGGGCTCTGGAACGGTTGGCGAGTTCCAGCTGACCGAGATGCCGGCCCTGACGGCGCACGTTGCCGAAGTTCACGCCGCTGGCGTACTGGCCGATCACGTCGCGCTCCAGCAGCGTCACCGACTTGCCGCGCTGGCGCAGAAAGAACGCTGATGCCGAGCCCATGAATCCGCCGCCGACAATCAGTACGTCCACCTTTGGCTGCTTCATGATGTCACCTCGTCGATCAGCATCGACAACGGTTTGACCGGCGCCTGACCGCGCTGGCGACCGACCTGCTCGACCGGCACGTCGGCTTCGGCTGCGATCACCTCGGCCCCGGCCTGTGAGCAGTAACGGCCCTGGCAGCGGCCCATGCCGACGCGACTGAAAGCCTTGGCGCGATTGACTTCGCAGGCGCCTTTTTCACGTACGACGCCGCGCAACTCACCGGCGCTGATCATCTCGCAGCGGCAGACAATCGCATCATCCGGCAAGGCCGCCGCTTGGGCCGCAGGCCACGGAAACGCTTCGGCCAGCCCGACCCGAAAGCGGTCCATTGCCACCAGGCTCTTGCGCACTTCTGCCTGACGCGAGTTATCCACAGGCAGGTCAAGGTCTTCCAGCAGCGCCATCGCCACCAGTCGCCCGGCCTGTTCCGCCGCATCGGCGCCACGAATCTTCGCGCCGTCACCTGCGGCGTAAAAACCTTTGACCGAGGTACGCCCCTCTTCATCGACTGCCAGCACCCATTGCCCGGACGCTTCGTCGAAGCGCAACTGGCAGCCGGCCAGATCAGCCAGCTGGGTTTCCGGACGCAGGTGATAACCCAGCGCCAGGGCATCGCAATCGACGTCCAGCGCGGTGCCATTGGCCAGCTTCACACGCACGCCGGTCACGCCGTCCTGTTCGCTGCCGATGATTTCCTCGGGCTGCACGCCCAGATGCACCGGCACCCCGGCGCTGTACAGTTGGCCCAGCAATTTCATGCCGTTGAACAGCAGACCGGGGCGCGCCAGCAATTTGGGCATCGCGCCGATGCGTTTGCCGAACGGTGAGGTGTCGAGCACTGCGGCGACATCGGCACCGGCTTTGACGTACTGGCTGGCAACCAAATACAGCAGCGGACCGCTGCCCATGAACACCACGCGACTGCCAATCGAGACCGATTGCGACTTGAGCGCAATCTGCGAGCCGCCGAGGCTGTAGGTGCCTGCCAGTTGCCAGCCCTTGATCGGCATCAGACGGTCGGTGGCCCCGGCACACAGGATCAGCGCGTCGTATTCGATCACGGTGTGCACGCCCTGACTGGCACAGCACAGCTCGCCGTGGGTCAGGTTCCAGGCCAGGGTGTCGGGGCGGTAATCGATCTGCGGGCGCAAGCGATCGAAGCTTTCATGCAGGTCACGCGCTTTGGCCGCTTCGGTGCCATACAGCGCCGAATAATCGCGCTTGAAGCCTTCTGGCTGACGGCGATAGATCTGCCCGCCGTCACGTCGGTTTTCGTCGATCAGGATCGGTTTGATGCCCGCAGCCAGCAAGGTTTCGGCGCAGCGGGTGCCTGCCGGGCCTGCGCCGATGATGACCACTCTCGGGCTGCCAGGGTTGCGAACGTCTAACCGTGAAGAAGTGGCCATTTCGCCTCCGGTTGGGTGGTGACGATGTCGAGTCCGTCGCGGACTTCGTTTGAGCAGGCGCGCAGCCGCTCGCCGCTGCGGGTCCAGACCCAGCAATCCTGGCAGGCGCCCATCAGGCAGAAACCTGCACGGCGTCCCGAGTCGAACTCGGACTGGCGTAATGTGGCCTTGCGTGTCAGCAACGCCACCATCAGGGTATCGCCCTGCAATGCCTCGATGGGCGCGCCATCGACCATCAGGCTCACGACCGGGCGATCACGCTCGCCCAGCCTCACAAAACGGCCATTCATGCGTAAGCTCCGACGGTTTCAGGATTCAGGTTTTCTTGCACGGCCTGCAGCTCGTCGCTGTCGCGGTGGCAAAGGATCTCGCTGCCACCTGCGATCAGGCGACGGCCCGGCGCGGTCTTGTTGCACAGGCCTTCGATTCGGGCCGGGCAGCGATTGAGGAAGGTGCACAGCTCCGGATTGTTGGCCGGTGCGCTGATGGGCGGCAGGTTGCCGCTGGTTACGCCGCAGGTCTCCAGCCAGCCCTGACGCAGTTCCGGCACCGAATGCACCAGCAAGTCGGTGTAGGGGTGGAACGGCATTCGGCTGAAGGCTTCGCGGCTGCCCTCTTCGACCTTGTGGCCGCTGTACATCACCACGATGTCGTCGCACAGCGCACGCACGGTGGAGATGTCGTGGCTGATGAACAGGTAGGAAACCCCGAGCTTGCGGCGCAGTTCGCCGAGCAGTTCAAGGATGCACGCACCCACCACGGTATCCAGCGCCGAGGTCACTTCATCACAGAGGATCAGGTCGGGCTTGGCCGCCAGCGCGCGGGCCAGGTTGACGCGTTGTTTCTGCCCGCCCGAGAGTTCGTTGGGACGCCGCTCGGCCAGCTCGCGGGGCAGGCGCACCAGGTCCATCAGCTCGTCGATGCGCTCGCGCAGGGCCTTGCCCTTCAGGCCGAAATACATCTTCAGCGGGCGCGCCAGAATTGCACTGATGCTGTGCATCGGGTTGAGCGCGGTGTCGGCGTTCTGGAACACCATCTGGATGCGCCGAAACTGTTCTTCGGTACGCCCCGCCAGGGTGCCGGACAACTCGGCGCCGTCGAACGTCAGGCTGCCATGCGCCGGGTCCAGAAGACCGGCGACCACGCGGGCCAGCGTCGATTTGCCCGAGCCGGACTCGCCTATCACGCCGATGGCCTGACCACGGCGGATGGTCAGGTCGATGTCTTCCAGCACGCGAATCATCGGCATGCCTT
This sequence comes from Pseudomonas sp. SZ57, assembly GCF_009495975.1. NCBI lineage: Bacteria > Pseudomonadati > Pseudomonadota > Gammaproteobacteria > Pseudomonadales > Pseudomonadaceae > Pseudomonas > Pseudomonas sp. SZ57. Next base: position 6,896 of record NZ_WIBD01000001.1, read on the forward strand.
GCAGGTTCTTTTTGCCGTAGCCCGCCGTCAGTCCCTTGATGGTCAACAGCGTGCTGTCCTTGACCACTTCGCTGGCCGGGCTCAACACCTTGTCCGGGCGCGCTGCCGCCAGCAGGCTGCGGGTGTAGGCGTCCGCAGGGCCTTTGAGCAGTGCCGCGGTGCTGCTCTGTTCGATGATCCGCCCGCCATTGAGCACCACGATCTGATCGGCCATCTGCGCCACCACCGCAAGGTCGTGGGAGACATAAACCGCCGTGGCACCGCGGTCGCGGACCACCCGCTTGAATGCGCGCAGCACGTCGATCTGCGTGGTGACGTCCAGTGCGGTAGTCGGCTCGTCGAGGATCACCAGCAACGGATCACTGATCAGCGCCATTGCCGCCATGACGCGCTGCAACTGGCCGCCCGAGACCTGATGCGGATAACGCCGGCCGATGCTTTCCGGATTGGGCAGGGCCAGGTCGCGGAATAGCTCGACAGCCTTGGCTTCCAGTTCCGCGCGGCTGCCCAGACCGTGAATCAACGCACCTTCGATCACCTGATCGATCAGCTTTTTTGCCGGGTTGAAGGCCGCTGCGGCGCTTTGCGCAATGTAGGAAACGCGGTTGCCACGCAGGCCCTGCAATTGGCTTTCGGGCAGGCTGAGCATGTCGTGCTCGCCCACTTGAACCACCCCGCCGGCCAGCGTGCAACCGCGTCGGGCGTAACCCAGCAGGGCCAGCGCGATGGTGGTCTTGCCGGAGCCCGACTCACCGATCAGTGCCAGCACTTCACCTTTTTCCAGCGCAAAGCTGACACCTTTGACGATCTCCAGCTCGCCATGGTCGCCATCGGCAACCACGCGCAGGTCTTGCACACGAATCAACTGGCTCATCTCAATGCCCTCCCGAACGACGACCGCGCCGCGAGGCCAGCCGGTCGATGAGCAGGTTCACGCCGATGGTCAGAGTGCCGATGGCCAGTGCCGGGATCACAATGGCCGGCGCGCCCTGGCTGAGCCCGCCGATGTTCTCGCGGACCAGCGAGCCAAGGTCGGCGTCAGGCGGTTGTACACCGAGCCCCAGAAAGCTCATGCCGCTGAGCAGCAAGACGATGAAGCCGAAGCGCAGGCCCAGGTCGGTCATGACCGGGTTGAGCATGTTCGGCAGGATTTCCCGGCAGGCAATGTAGATACGGCCCTCGCCGCGTGTGCGCGCCACTTGCACGTACTCCAGCGCCTCGATGTTCACCGCCAGGCTGCGCGCGATCCGAAATGCGCCCGGCGTGTAGCTCAGTACCGCCGTGCAGATCAGCAGCACCTCGGACGAGCCGAATGCCGAGACCATGATCAGCGCCAGCATTTTGCTGGGGATCGAGATGAATGCATCCATCAGGCGGCTGATGATTTCGTCCAGCCATCTTGGCGCGACCACCGACAGCAGCGCGCACAGGGTGCCGATGCCGCTGGCCAGCACGGCAGAAATCAATGCCAGGCCGACGGTGAAGCGCGCGCCGACCAGTACGCGGCTGAGCATGTCGCGGCCCAGGTAATCAGTGCCGAACGGGTACGCTGCGCTCATGTTTTCGAACATGTTGTCGGAGACCACTTCGCCCACCGGATGCGGTGCCAGCCAAGGGCCGAACAGAGCGACCATCAACCAGATGAAGCACACCGTAGCGCCCAGCAGGCCAAGCCATGAGGTCGGACGGGAAGCCTTTTTGCGAAGCACCGGTTGCGGCGCCGCAGGCGTCGATTTCGCAATGAATTGAGTCATTGGGTTCTCAGCCTCGGATTGGAAAGAATTGCACACAGGTCGGCCATCAGCACCAACCCAAGGTAAGCGGAGCAGAACAGCATCGTGCAGCCCTGTACCAGGGCCATGTCACGGTTGGTCACGGCATCGACCATCAGGCTGGCGATGCCGGGATAGTTGAAGATGGTCTCGACGATGACGACGCCGCCGAGCAGGTACGACAGGCTCAGTGCCACGGCGTTGACGATCGGCCCGATGGCGTTCGGCAAGGCATGGCGCAATACGATACGCACCGGGCTGACGCCCTTGAGGCGCGCCATTTCCACATACGGGCTGTCCAGCTGGTCGATGACCGCCGCGCGGGTCATGCGCGCCATCTGCGCCACGATCACGCAGCACAGGGTCATCACCGGCAACGCGTAGGTGCGCATGAACTGCCACGGCGAGCTGACATCGGCGCCGTAGGACAGCGCGGACAGCCAGCCCAGATTGACGGCGAAAATCAGCACCGCCAGCGTCGCCACCAGAAATTCGGGTACGGCGACCAGTGACAGGGTGATGAAATTCAGCGCGCTATCCAGGCGACTGCCGCGGTACATCGCTGCGCCAATCCCCAGTGCCAGCGCTACCGGTACCGATACCAGCGCGGTGGTGGCCGACAGCATCAGGGTTTTGGGGAAGCGTCCGGCAATCAGCTCCGACACCGGCATCGCGTTGGAGACCGATTCGCCGAGGTTGCCGCCGAGCAGGTTGGTCAACCAATGCAGATAACGCACCACACCTGGCTGATCGAGGCCCAGCTGGGTACGCAATGCCGCGACCTGTTCAGGCGTCGCGAATTGCCCAAGGGCCTGTTGTGCGGCGTCTCCAGGTAATACCGCCGTTATGGCGAAGACCACGATGGAAACGATCAACAACGTCACGATCGCCGCGCCGAAGCGCTGCACGATCAACCAGAGTGTGTTGCTATTCATCTGCGTCCTCCTGCTCGGTTCAGCGTTTCATTTACGCGTCCAGCCACACCTGCTCGCTGAACATGTAACCCATGAAGCCGCCCAGCGGGTTGCTGGAGTAGCCCTGGATACGCTTGTCCACACCGTCGATGTTGCTGATGAACACAGGGATGCCAATGCCGCAGTTCTGGCTGACCAGAGCCTGCATGTCGCCATACATTTTGCCGCGCTTGGCTTCGTCGGTTTCGCCACGGGCCAGCAACAGCAACTGGTCGAACTGGTCGTTTTTCCAGCCGGATTCATTCCACGGCGCGGTGGACTGGAAGAACTGCGAGAAGATTACGTCGGCGTTCGGGCGCGGGTTGATGTTGCCGAAGCTCAGCGGGTGCTTCATCCAGTGGTTGGACCAGTAGCCGTCGCTTGGCAAACGGTTGACGTTGAGGGTCAGGCCGGCCTGCTTGGCGGACTGTTGCAGCAGCACGGCGATGTCCACCGAACCGGTCGCGGCAGGCGATGCCGCGACGGCCATGGTGATCTTTTCCATGCCGGCTTTCTTGAGCAGGAATCTGGCTTTTTCCGGGTCGTAGGCGCGCTGTGGCAGGTCAGCGTTGAAGTAGCGCGAGCCTGGCGAGATCGGGTGGTCGTTACCCACGCGGGCGTAGCCACGGAACACCGCCGATTTGACCTGTTCACGGTCCAGCAGGTACTTCATGGCCTCGGTGAATTCCGGGCTCTTGCCAGGCATCTGGTCCTGACGAATGATCAGGTCGGTGTAGTTGCCGGACGGCGCATCGACCACGCGGTGTTTGGCGCTGGCGGCAATGCGTGTGGTCGAGCGCGGATTGACCTCGTTGATCATGTGCACATCGCCGGACAGCAGCGCATTGACCCGCGATGGCTCGTCGGCGATGGCGATGAATTCGATTTCGTCCAGGTACGGCAGGCCCGGCTTCCAGTAGTTGGGGTTGCGCGCACTGACCGAGCGCACGCCAGGGTTGAATTCCTTGACGGTGAACGGCCCGGTACCGATGCCTTTGCTGAAGTCGGTGGTGCCTTCGGGCACGATCAGCAGGTGCGAGACCGCGAGGATCGACGGCAGCTCGGCGTTTGGCGAGCTGAGGGTGATCTGCACCTCCAGCGGGCCGGTGGCCTTGATCTCGGAAAACTGCGCCATCAGTGGCAGGACTTTCGAGCCGGTGGCCGGGTCCTTGTGGCGCGACAGGGAGAACACCACGTCGCCAGCGGTCAGCGCCTTGCCGTTGTGGAAGGTCACGCCCTGGCGCAGGGTCACGGTCCAGACTGTGGCGTTGTCGCTTTCGATCTTCTCGGCCAGCTCCATGTGCGGCACCAGATGGCTGTCGAAACGCGTCAGGCCGTTGTAGAACATGAAATGACGTACGTAGTCGGTAGACAGCGCGCCCTTGGCCGGGTCCAGCGTATCGGCGGTAGAACTGGACATGCCGGCAACCCGAATGCGGCCGCCCGGCTTGCCTTTGACAGGGGCATCCGCGTCGTCGGCAAAGACCTTGCCGGCCGCGCCGAACAGGCTGGTGGAGCCCGCCGCAACTACACCTGCAACACCCAGCATGCGCAACGCATCGCGCCGCGACAGGCCACGATTGAGACCTTCGAAAACCCGCAGGCTGTCTTCACCTGTGATCAACGCGGAGTCGGTTTTTTTATCAGCCATATCAGTTCTACCTGTCGAAAAGGGGAAATTCCGAATTGCTCACGGTTGGCCGGAGCGTCCTTCAAACACACACGACGACGGTCAGACAAACACTCAGTGGCGGCTGTCCTGATAGCGGTAATACGCGCCTACCAGCGGCAGAAACCATGGCTTGCCGAAATGGCCGGGAATGGCTGGCCAGCTCAGGTCCTTCCAGGGGTTGGCCTGCGCCTTGCCTTCCATGACTTCGGCCATCATCCGCCCCATGTGCACCGACATCTGCACACCGTGGCCGCTGTAACCCATCGAGTAGAAGACCCCGTTGTGTTCGCCTGCACGTGGCAGACGGTCGGAGGTCATGTCCACCAGCCCGCCCCAGCAGTAGTCGACCTTGACGTGTGCCAGTTGCGGAAACATCTGCACCATGGCCGCCTGCAGCACCTTGCCGCTCTTGGCGTCGGAGCTGCTGTTGGACATGGCGAAGCGCGCCCGCCCGCCGAACAGCAGGCGGTTATCCGGTGTGAGGCGGAAATAGTTGCCGATCAAACGGCTGGTCACGTAAGCGCGCTGGTGGGGGAACAGTTGGTCGATCAGCGCTTGCGGCAACACTTCAGTGACGATGACAAAGCTGCCGACCGGCACGATGCGCCGGCGATACCAGCCCAGTCCGCCATGCTGGCAGGCACCGGTCGCCAACAGCAGCTGGCCGGCCTGGATCGAGCCTTTCGAGGTGTTGACCACAAAGCCGCCACGGTTGGCTTTCCAGTCCTTTACCGTCGCGTTCTGATACACCCTTGCGCCATGGCGCACGGCCGCATCGGCGAGACCCAGACCGAAACGTCCGACATGCATCTGTATGCCGTTGCGCTGCAGCAGGCCACCGTGAAACTCGTTCGAATCGATTTCGGCGCGCACGTCCTGAGCGGACAGCAGCTCGACGTCAGCATCGACTTCACGGCGGATCAGCTCGCAGGTGCGCGCCAGTCCTTCGTAATGCCCTGGCTTGGCCGCCAGCTTGAGCTTGCCGTTACGCTTGACGTCGCAGGCGATGTTTTCTTCGTCGATCACCGTCACGACGCTCTGCACCGCGCTTTCGTAAGCCTTGTAATACTCGCGGGCCTGATCGGCACCCAGGGTTGCGCTTAACGACGCATAGTCCTGGGCCACGCCGGTATTGCACTGTCCGCCATTGCGCCCCGACGCTTCGCCGATCACCCGGCCCGCTTCCAGAACCACCACGCTGGCACCTTTCAAGGCCAATGCACGCGCCGCCGCAAGGCCGGTGAAACCGCCACCGACCACCACCACGTCAGCCTGCCCCTCCACTGCGCCGTCCTGCGCGCCGGTAAAGTCTGGAGCCGTATCGAGCCAGTAAGACTCACTGCGCATATCGTTCCCCTTGTCACTCATCGAAGAGCACCTTGAAAAATGCCGGTGTCACGCGATTTGCCTGGCTTAGAGGCCGACCAGAGCGGCCAGTCCGCCGATATCCGGAATCTGATGATATTCGTAGAAGCTGTTGGCGGGCTGTTCATGACCGCGAGCCACAAATGCCTTGTTTTTGATTTTCATGTCATGCGCCGAGAACAGGTCGTAACGGAAGCTCGATGACACATGCAAGATGTCTTCCGGACCGCAACCCAGGTTGTCGAGCATGAACTCGAAGGCTGCCAGACGCGGCTTGTAGACCTTGGCCTGGTCGGCGGTGAACACCTTGTGGAACGGTGCACCGAGCTTTTCGACGTTGGACATGATCTGGCTGTCGCTGGCGTTGGAGTAAATCACCAGCGGGATCTTGTCGGCGATTTTCGCCAGACCGGCAGGCACATCGGCGTGTGGGCCCCAAGTCGGCACGGCGTCGTAATACAGTTGGCCTTCTTCGCGGTATTCAACGTTCCAGCGCTTGCAGGTGCGCGCCAGTGCAACCTTGAGGATTTCGTCGTATGGCATCCAGTCACCCATGACCTGATCCAGACGATACGCCGAAAAATCCCTGACGAACTGATCCATCTGTTCAGCCGGAACGCGGTCGGCAAACAGCTCGCGCGTCATGGTGCCCATGTGGAAATTGGTCAACGTGCCGTAGCAGTCGAACGTAATGAATTTTGGTCGAAGAAAGCTCATTGTGTGCGGTCCTGAAAGTTCGTTGAGGTCATGGCATGACGAGCAATCCGGCCTGATGTCCAGGGGCGGTGATGCACGCTGCAGCACAACCTCATTACAACACCGTGAAATCAGCAGATGGCGTTAAAAGTGATGGCTGCTTGATAGAAACCACCGTTTTGAGGTGCGCGCTCAGCAGACTTTGCGGGGCGCTCCAGCCTTGGGCAGAGCCCGGTTTTCGGCGCTTTTATGACCCTTTTCAGGGCGCTCGGGCTCAAACACGCGGGTTTGCGCCGCAGAAACTGCGCCGCGTCGGTGGTTGGCGAGTGACAAATGCCGGCAGCTATATAAAGAGCCTGAACGCGGGGTAAAAAACCTAAGCATTTGCTGCCGGAGGCCCGGCCGATTTAAGCAGTAACTGTGGTCTGGCGAACGGCACTTCGTGGAATCTGCCGAATGCGCCCAGCCCTCTTGTCACCGCCCGCAGCAGATGGGATATAGCACGTCTGGCGCATCCTTTTATTGCCGGTGCATCCTTCTGGACGGAGACACGTCATGCTCGCTCAGCAACGCCTCGACTTTGAATTTCGCCCCATGACCGCAGCCGATGTCGGCAACGCTCATGAGTTATCCGTCGCCCTGAAGTGGCCGCATCGACTCGAAGACTGGGCCATGCTGCAGCGTGTCGCCCAAGGCTTTGTCGCGGTACACAATGGGCGTTTGATCGGCAGTGCCTTTGCCTGTCATCAGGGCGAGTTTTCCACCATCGGCCTAGTGATCGTCAGTGACGATTACCAGGGCAAGGGCATTGGTCGCAAGCTGATGGAGTTGGCCGTCGGCAGCGTCGCGCCCCGCACCGCGGTCCTCAACGCCACGCTTGCAGGTGCGCCGCTCTACGCGAAGATGGGGTTCGTCAGCTTTGGCGAGATCCAGCAGCGTCAGGGGCAGGCGCAACCGCCCGGCACCACCGAACTGAAGGCACAGGAACGTTGCCGGGGGCTGAGCGAGGCTGACCACCCTCGTGTGCTGGAACTGGCCAACGCCGGTTCGGGTATGGACCGCTCGGTGACGCTGGGCGATGTGCTGAACAACCTTGAACACGCTGTCGGCATTGAGCGCGACGGCCAGTTGCAGGCCTTTGCCCTGTTGCGCCCGTTCGGTCGTGGCCTGTGCATCGGCCCTGTTGTTGCCCAGAGCGTTGACCAGGCCAGGCACATGATTGGAGAGCTGCTGGCTCGCGTGCCTTACGCCTTCGTACGTATCGACATCCCGACCGACAGCGGCCTGGCCGACTGGCTGGAGGAAGCCGGCCTCAAGCGCGTCGACAGCGTGACCTGCATGAGCATGGGCGCAGTCCCGCAAGCCACCCAGGGCGTGCGCCAGTTTGCGCTGATTACCCAGGCGATCGGCTGATCGCCCGTAAGCACCTCATCGTGCCAATGCTCTCGCAGAGCGTCACGAAATGTAGTACCACGCAGAGCGCTCATCGTTATAAATAAGTCTTGGAGAGCCCCGAATACGTGCTTTTCAGGCTTCCGCCCGCAGGGCGTAGGAGCGAACTTGTTCGTGAAGACAGTCGATCATACCGGCCCTTTCGCGAACAAGTTCGCTCCTACGGCCTCCGGCCAGAAGCAAAAGCGGATTTGTGTATGACGCTGAGTCCGGAGCGTGGGAACGATCATCAACGCTTCAACTTCAGGAGCCCGACCCGATGCCCCAACCCACTGTTTTGCTATTGGCCCGCGCTGACCTCAGCCCGGTCGACACCGAATTCACCACTGGCCCCATCGATGCGCATGACTCGTTCGATAATGAGCGTCGCACAGCGTTCATCGATGATCAGGGCATTGCGGCCGGCCTCGTGCATTTCGGCACGTCGCTGTCAGTGGCAGCCTACCCCTACACCGAAATGCTGGTGATGCATCGCGGGTCCGTCACCCTGACCTCCGGTGCCGAGAGCCTCACGATCAAGACCGGCGAAAGTGCCGTGATCGGTCGCGGCACTCAAATACGTATCGACGCGCAACCGGACAGCCTCTGGGCGTTCTGCGCCTCCACCCAGGCCAGCGGGCCAGACAAACCCGGCATCACCGCGCTCGACCGCCTGGCCATGCTCACGCCGTCTTCACCGCCAGACCCGGCGATCATGATCAGCGCGCTGCCGCAATGCCGCAGCAACAACCTCTTCGAAGACAGCGCCAGCACCCTGCGCATCGGCGTGTGGGACTCAACCCCCTACGAACGTATCTCGCGGCCGCACAAGATCCATGAACTGATGAGCCTGATCGAAGGCAGCGTCGAGCTGAGCCTGGAAAACGGCCCCAGTCTGACCGTAAACACAGGCGATACCGTATTCGTCGCCCGAGGCGCGCCCTGCAAATGGACCAGCACTGCATATGTGCGCAAGTTTTATGCGGTGACGTGAAGTAGAGAGATGCGCCCTTCAGCTCTGAGGGGCGCTTTAATCTGCACACTTACAATTTCTGCCGGCGCAGTTAATCCAACTCGATACTAAAAGACAAGAACAATCATCGTCATTAACTGATTTGCAAAGAATCAGAAGTTTCCTACTTTTCTTTCCCATCTCACGTGCTAAAACATCTCAACGGATTGCAGGAAACTAATCTTTTCTCCTAACCCGTTCAGCGGAGTCACCCCTGCTTTTTAGTATAGGGTCATCCTCCGACTGTCATCGACATAAACATTTTTAGGTGGGCGGCGCACTTTCTGTGCGCTGATACATGGCGGATCTTAATCGGGCGATAGCGCGTGCACGTCAATACAGGCGGCTCACTGCTGTCGTGCGTTCGCCTTGCTTAATGTAATACGAATTTAATTAATTAACTCAGGAACTACCGATCATGAAAACAAAAAACGTCTTGCTGACTTCTCTTGCTCTCGCCACGCTGTGCGCCACTGTTGTTGCGCACGCGGGACCACCGGTTACGGTGACGTTCAAAAATCTGGGAACAGAGGTCGCGAAGCATAAGCCTGTTACGCGTAACGAGTTATCGACGCTACGCAACGCCAGAACAGCCATTGGCTCTACCGTTCAACCCGGCGATTCAAACTTTTATACGGTGCAAAGCATGCTCTCACCTGATGCCAGCTACGCCAGTGTTCGTTATGTGATGGGTTCCAAGGTATGTGTATTCTCGACCACCTTTGTAAGGCTGGCAGGCGCGGGTGGAGTCAAGGTTCCAAAGTGGAACCGTACTGCAACGCCTGAAGGTGGTGCGATTTGCACAGCTACCTCCAGGGTCACCGACCTCTCTACTCATGCATGGACTGCTGAATTCACCATGAAATAATCTCAAGGCGTGCGCGTTACAAAATTACGCGCGCGCCTGCCTCCGGAGGAAAACTAAAGCTGAATCTGATCGTGCCGATATAGATAGCGAATATAACGCCATGGATTGGCAACTGACGCGAGGACGCAGCATGTTCGACATTTCTCACATCACGGCCCTTACCAGCAGCCCTACCCTAACGACTGTTGCGAAAGAGGTTTCCCCAACCAGTAGCACGTCGGCAATAAGTAAACTGTCTTCTGAGCGCTCCGCTGATAGTGCAACCCTCTCCACGTTGTCCAGTCAATTAAACAGCAGCGCGATGCGCGCTCAGATCCGCGATAGTCGTTTAGGCTTCAAAGAGCTGGGTGCAATGGCAACATCCATTAACGACAAGATCACGGGTACACACTATTACGCCAACAGAGCACTGCACGATGCGGAGGTCCCCGATACCGACGATCCAGTGCTGCTCGAAAGAGCCAGGCAGGCTACGCTGTTCAAGAATGGCGGGGGAGCAAACCCGTTCTCAGGATTATCTCAGGATCAACTCAAACTGATCATGTATGACGAAGGTGGCGAATTCACCATTAATGAGCGTAGTGCTGCTTCGTCCGAAAACCATCTTCAACAGGAAGCCTGGAATAGAGCGATGGGCAAACGCTATGTCGACGAATACAACGAAACCGGCAAAAGCACGCAAACACTGGTGATGCTTCTCGCCCACTACGACCAGCTGCCACCCATAGAAAAAGCCCAATACCCCGCCAATTACGCCGCCAACATCACATCTGGGGACAGCTCGGCGATGGACATTTTCAACACGCTGAAAAGCCAGTCAGGCATTCAGGGGACTTGAGCGCCTGTGACGGAGCACGCGGGTTCGCGTGCCCTCTATGGCTGTCGGCGTTCTGCTGCATTGCGGTTCGCCGACAACGCTGCGGTGTAGCGACGTCATTGTTCTTTCAAGGCCAGCACATAGAACTTGCTGTCCACCGCGATCAACGGAAAGCTCGCAGGCAGGTCATCCTTGGTGATCTCTCTAAAGCCGTGCTTTTCATAGAAGCGATGCGCAGCGTGAAACTTGTCGGTCGTGCCCAGGAATACTTCGCTGACGCCCTTGCGAGTTGATTCCTCGATCAGGCGCTCGAGCAGTCTGGCTGCAACGGAGAATTCCCGGCCGCGAAACGGTGCGGCGACAAACATCTTGCGCAGTGCTGCCTGCCCTGCGCCGATGTCCCTGAGGCCGATGCTGCCGATGACCTGATCGTCTTGTACCGCGACCCAGAAGTCCCCTGTGCCGGTCTGGTAAAAGTCCGGAATCGCTTTCAGGTCAGGCTGGTCTTCGGCGGTAATGGGAATACCGAACTCTTCACGCTGGATCGGCAGAATCATCGCCGATACACCTTGCTCGTCGCTCGGCACGAAACGCCGTATCTGAATCCCGTTTACGCCCACAACACACCTCCTGGCCACCGTCCTCAGTGGAAATCAGTATTCCAGACAAGCAAACGCCCCGACAAGTCGAGGCGTTTGCTTGAGCATTTTCTAGGGTCACACGGGCGTGTGACCCTGAAGATGTTTAATTACAACTTCGGACCCGCAGCCTTGATGGCGTCGCTCACGTCGAACTTCTTGAAGTTCTCCACGAACAGGCCAGCCAGTGCTTTTGCCGCTTCGTCGTAGGCAGCTTTGTCAGCCCAGGTGTTGCGTGGGTTGAGCAGGCCGGTATCGACGCCGGGTACCGACTTCGGTACGTCGAGGTTGATGGTGTCGAGGTGTTCGGTTTCGGCACCGATCAGTGCGCCGCTCTGGATCGCTGCGATCACGCCACGGGTGGTCGGGATGTTGAAGCGCTTGCCGACGCCGTAGCCACCGCCGGTCCAGCCGGTGTTGACCAGGTAGACCTTGGATTTGAAGCCGCGGATGCGCTTGATCAGCAGTTCTGCGTACTCGCCAGCCGGACGCGGGAAGAATGGTGCGCCGAAGCAGGTGGAGAAGGTGGACTTGATGCCCGAACCCGAACCCATTTCAGTCGAGCCGACCAGTGCGGTGTAACCCGACAGGAAGTGGTAGGCAGCCTGTTCTTCGCTGAGGATCGACACAGGCGGCAGTACGCCGGTCAGGTCGCAGGTCAGGAAGATAACGGCGTTCGGCTCGCCACCGAGGTTTTTCGGTGCGCGCTTCTCGATCAGTTCGCGCGGGTAGGCGGCGCGGCTGTTCTGGGTCAGGCTGCTGTCGGCGTAATCGGCTTTTTTGGTAACCGGGTCGAGTACGACGTTTTCCAGTACGGCGCCGTGCTGGATGGCTTTCCAGATGACCGGCTCGTTCTTCTCGGACAGGTCGATGCACTTGGCATAGCAACCGCCTTCGATGTTGAACACCACGCCTTCGCCCCAGCCGTGCTCGTCGTCACCGATCAGGTAACGGCTTTCGTCGGCGGACAGGGTGGTCTTGCCGGTGCCGGACAGACCGAAGAACAGGGTTACATCGCCCTCTTCGCCCATGTTGGCCGCGCAGTGCATCGGCAGAACGTCGTACGCCGGAAGCAGGAAGTTCTGCACCGAGAACATGGCTTTCTTCATTTCGCCGGCATAACGCATGCCTGCGATCAGCACCTTGCGGGCGGCGAAGTTGATGATCACGGTGCCGTCGGAGTTGGTGCCGTCACGCTCAGGGTCGCAGACGAACCAAGGCGCGTTCTGGATTTCCCACTCGTCCTTTCCTCCAGCCGGGTTGTACTGTTCAGGGTTGATGAACAGGCAACGGCCGAACAGATTGTGCCACGCAGTCTCGGTGGTCATCTTGACTGGCAGGTAGTGCGCAGGATCGGAGCCTACATGAACATGGGAAACGAAGCGCTCGCGCTCGGCGAGGTACGCGCCGACACGGTTCCACAGGGCGTCGAATTTCTCGGCCGGGAACTTGCGGTTGATCGGGCCCCAGGCGATGGCGTCCTGAGTGCTCGGCTCTTCAACGATGAAACGATCGACCGGCGAACGGCCAGTACGATGGCCTGTCTCCACAACCAGTGCGCCAGTATCGGACAGTACGCCTTCTTTGCGGGCAAGGGCTTCCTTGACCAGTTCGTCGGTGCTCAGATCGGTGTACACAGCGTTGTTGGTTTGCGTCATGAGGTTCCCCGTCGGCCTGTGGCCGAGTGCTCCAAACGGTTTTGTAGTAAAAAAACAACCACTACTACAGCGTAAAAGTGGGCCGGATTATGCCAGAAATGTCCGGAAATGGTAGGACCCTCCTGTCAGAACAGCATTACAGGGGCCCACACCGTTTTCTGAGGCTCTTTACGCGATGATTAATGGCGCGTGTCAGATGGCGAATCGACACCGCCGCCAGCAAACAGCTGCGCGACGTCAGTGGCATCGAACAGATAGCGTTCGTTGCAGAACTGGCAATCGATCTCGATCGTGCCGTTGTGCTCGATAACCAATTGCTGCGCGTCCTCCAGCCCAAGGCTGGCCAGCGCATTGGCCGAACGCTCACGCGAGCAACTGCAGCGAAAGCAGATGGGCTGCTCGTCGAACAGGCGAACCGGGTCTTCGTGATACAGGCGATGCAGAATGGTCTGGTTGTCCAGCCCGAGCATTTCCTCGGCCGTAAGGGTGTTGGCCAGGGTGATGACGTGCTCCCAGCTGGCGTCGCGCTCTTCCGGATCGGTGATCTGTGCGATGGGCAGCTGTTGCAGCAACAGACCACGGGCGCGATGACCGTCGGCCTTGAGCCAGAAACGCGTGCCGAGCTGTTCGGACATCACGAAATAGTTGGAGAGGCTTTCCGACAGGTCGACGCCGTCGAGGGCAACGATGCCCTGATAGCGCTTGCCCTTGTTCGGGTCGATGGTCAATGCCAGCGAGCCATCGGGCATCAGGTCCTGCAGACCTGCGCCTGCTGTAACCAGTGCCTCGTCATAACGGGCAATGCCACGCAGTTCACGCTCGCTGGAGCACTCGACCATCAGCAACGGCACTGCGCCGCTGGAGCGTGCCTGCAGGATCAGCAGGCCGTCGAATTTGAGGGTGCCGACGAGCAGCGCGGCAGCCGCCATCAGTTCGCCAAGCAACTGCGCGACCGGCTCCGGGTAGGGATGCTTGGCGAGCACTTCGGCGTAGCTGCGCTCCAGGGCGACCAGTTCTCCGCGAACGTCGCTTTCGTCGAAGATGAAGCGTTGGGTGAAATCGATGTTCGGGAAATCATGCATAGGTAGGCAAGGTATCTGAAGTAATGACAATGGATGGCACGCGGCTTAGGAAGCACCGTCCGGCACTCGAAAGCGCCGTGGGCCATGCGGATTGACCGCATTTTAGGAGCTATGCGGTGCGCTTCCAAGCTGGATGGCACGTCGGACTGATAGCCGGAGCTGCCCGGTGCCGTGTTTCAGTCGTTGTTCTGGCTGGCGCGGAAGCCGAAAAGCTCTCGGCGTTGCTTCTTGGTCGGCTTTCCGTCGGTGGTCACCCCCAGGTTGCCGGCCTTGCGCTGAGCCGCCGCATTCTCGCGCCTGGTGATGCTCTCGGGTGTCTCGTGATACAGCGTCTGTGCCTCCGGCGCGCCACGCCGTACGATGGACAGAGCCTCGACGACTACGGTGCGGTCGTCGAAACCCATGCGGATCTGAAACTCGTCACCGATACGAGGCTCCTTGCCGGGCTTGCAACGTTCGCCGCGACAGTGCACCTTTCCGCTTTCAATAGCCGCTTTGGCCAGCGCACGGGTTTTGAAAAAGCGCGCGGCCCACAGCCATTTATCCAGGCGGACCTTATCGTCTTCTTCCGGCTTTTGCGCCATTTGAATTCCTCATCAATGTGACAGTCTGAACGTTATCGGGCCAGATAAACCAGGCGTCAGCACACGCTCGCCCGCTTTTTCTGCTCCACTATGAACATGAAGTAACCGATACGTGCTTGTCAAAAACAGCTATTCACCTTTTCATTGCCCCACACCCCTATGGAGCGCGACGTGACAGATTTTCCAACTTCGTTGACCGCCCCGAGAAAAGGGTGTGCGGGATGCACAGACAGTCCAGAGCTCGATTTTTCGTTCGACTATGCCTATCAGCCGATCGTGAATCTTCACGATCATTCGATCTTCGCCCACGAGGCGCTGGTTCGCGGGCCCAACGGCGAGGGCGCAATGTCGGTCCTGAGTCAGGTGACCGACCAGAACCGCTATCGATTCGATCAGAGCTGCCGCACCACCGCCATCGCCGGCGCTGCGAATCTGGGCATGACCGAGCGGTTATCGATCAACTTTTTGCCAAATGCCGTGTATCGTCCCGAGCTGTGCATCCGCAGCACGCTGGAGGCGGCCAAGCGGCATGATTTCCCCATCGAGCGGTTGATTTTCGAAACCATCGAAAGCGAACATGTCTGCAATAACGGCCATTTGAGCAACATCCTGCGCGAATACCGGGAGTTCGGTTTCATGACCGCCATCGACGATTTCGGTGCCGGTTATTCCGGCCTGACGCTGCTGGCTGATTTTCAACCCGATCTGATAAAACTCGACATGCACCTGATTCGCGACGTTCATCGTGATCGCGCACGTCAGGCTATTGTTCGTGGCGTTGTCACAATGTGTACGGACTTGGGGATTAAGCTTATCGCCGAAGGTATCGAACACGTTGAAGAGCGGGATTTTCTCGCCGACTGCGGTATCTCCCTGATGCAGGGCTATCTGTTCGCAAAACCTGCATTCAAAGCGCTGGCCCGGGTAAACCCCGAGGCCTGGCTGAAGTCTTGAGAAGTACGGAATCGCATTGAAGACATTCGATCATCTGACAGTCATCGGCCTGCGCGAGTGGGTGGCGCTTCCCGATCTGGGGGTGGCAGGCCTGCGGGCAAAAATCGATACCGGTGCAAGCACGTCGAGCCTGCATGCCACGGAAATCGAGCCTTTTGAACGCAATGGTCAGAAATGGGTACGCTTCAACGCGCATCTGGGCACTGTGGTTCAGTTGCGGCATCGTCGCTGCGAAGCGCAACTGGTTGCCATGAAAACCATTAAGAGCTCCAACGGTCAGGCGCAGGTGCGCTATGTCATTCGCACCACGCTGGCCCTGGGCGATCTTATCTGGCCGGTGGAATTCACGCTGGCTTGCCGCAAGTCGATGCGTTATCGACTGCTGCTCGGTTCCAAAGCTCTGATCGACGGCCATCTGGTGGTCAATCCGGGCATAACTTACGTACAAGACAAGCCGGTGTTCCCGGCCTCTACTTCCTCAGGTGTTGCATGAAGATCGCTGTGCTTTCGCGTAATCCGCGTCTGTATTCCACCCGTCGTCTGGTCGAAGCTGGCATTGAGCGTGGCCATGAGATGGTGGTGATCGACACCCTGCGCGCCTATATGAACATCGCCAGCCACAAGCCGCAGATTCACTACCGCGGCAAACCTCTGGAGGGCTTCGATGCGGTGATCCCGCGCATCGGTGCTTCGGTGACTTTCTATGGCTGTGCGGTGTTGCGTCAGTTTGAAATGATGGGCGTGTTCCCGCTCAATGAATCGGTCGCCATTGCCCGTTCGCGGGACAAGCTGCGCTCGTTGCAACTCCTGTCACGCCGGGGGATTGGCTTGCCGGTCACCGGTTTCGCTCACTCGCCCGACGATATTCCCGATCTGATCCAGATGGTCAACGGCGCGCCGCTGGTCATCAAGGTGCTCGAAGGCACTCAGGGGATAGGTGTGGTGCTGTGCGAAACGGCCACGGCGGCCGAATCGGTGATCGAAGCCTTCATGGGCCTCAAGCAGGACATCATGGTTCAGGAATACATCAAGGAAGCGGGCGGCGCCGACATCCGCTGCTTCGTGGTCGGTGACAAGGTCATCGCCTCGATGAAGCGTCAGGCCAAGCCAGGCGAGTTCCGCTCCAACCTGCACCGCGGCGGCAGCGCCAGCCTGATCAAGATCACCCCTGAAGAGCGCATGACTGCGTTGCGGGCAGCCAAGGTCATGGGGCTGAGCGTGGCGGGTGTGGATATCCTGCGTTCCAATCACGGCCCTCTGGTGATGGAGGTCAACTCCTCGCCTGGCCTGGAAGGCATTGAAGTGACCACCAGCAAGGACGTGGCCGGGATGATCATCGAGTACCTCGAGAAAAACAGCGGCCCGCACATGACCCGTACCAAAGGTAAAGGCTGACTGCCCGCCCCTGTTTCGATTGCACAGGCTGGTGTTCTGTCTGCGGACCCCGGCCTGGGCATTCAGCTACCGTACATCAGGTAATCAGGCCTGGTAGTCGAGTCCTTGTCGCAGTATCCCGTCTTTAATCGCGCATCCCTCTGTTCAGCTTAAGGCGACGTAATAGCCAGCTTCGCGCCGAATAGCCATCCTCTCGCGTGACATAAATCAACACATTTCTCCCGTATTTGTATGCCGATCATGCATGAGGTAGTCGTTTACGGCATTAGACGTACGCGCGCGCCATGGGAATAGTTGCGACTTTTTTCGCCTGCTACAGAGCTGGGATGCTCGTCTGCGGTGACCTTCTCGGGACATTTCCAAAGGGAGCTCCTGCCTCGAAACTGCTGTGAAAAAGCACGCTCGGCGCACGGGTTTTGGACTTGCCCAAGCCACTTTGAACAAGGGTAATAATATGAAGAAGGCAAAGCTGAGTCTGGCCTGGCAGATTCTGATCGGACTGGTACTGGGTATCGCTGTGGGGGCGCTGCTCAATCATTTCAGTGCAGAAAAGGCCTGGTGGATCACTAACATCCTGCAGCCCGCAGGCGATATCTTCATTCGTCTGATCAAGATGATCGTTATCCCTATCGTTGTCGCCTCGCTGATCGTCGGTATTGCAGGCGTGGGCGATGCCAAGAAGCTGGGGCGTATCGGTCTCAAGACCATTCTCTATTTCGAAGTCGTGACCACTATCGCGATTCTGGTGGGCCTGGTGCTGGCCAACGTGTTCCATCCGGGCACCGGCATCGACATGAGCACACTGGGCACTGTCGATATTTCCAAGTATCAGCAGACTACGGCTGAAGTTCAGCACGATCATGCGTTTATCGCGACCATTCTCAACCTGATCCCGTCCAACATCTTCGCTGCCATGGCGCGTGGCGAGATGCTGCCGATCATCTTCTTTTCAGTGTTGTTCGGTCTGGGGCTTTCCAGCCTGCAGGCCGAGGTCCGTGAGCCGCTGGTGAAACTGTTTCAGGGCGTCTCGGAGACCATGTTCAAGGTCACTCACATGATCATGAACTACGCGCCGATCGGCGTGTTTGCCCTGATTGCCGTGACTGTCGCCAATTTCGGCTTCGCCTCCCTGCTGCCGCTCGCCAAGCTGGTGATTCTGGTGTACGTGGCCATCGCCTTCTTCGCTTTCGTGGTGCTGGGGCTGATCGCTCGTGCATTCGGCTTTTCGGTCATCAGGCTGATGCGCATCTTCAAGGACGAGCTGATTCTGTCCTACTCCACAGCCAGCTCCGAAACCGTGCTGCCGCGCGTGATCCAGAAGATGGAAGCCTATGGCGCGCCGAAGGCGATCTGCAGCTTCGTGGTGCCTACGGGCTACTCGTTCAACCTCGACGGCTCGACGCTCTATCAGAGCATCGCAGCGATCTTCATCGCTCAGCTGTACGGCATCGACCTGTCGATTGGCGCGCAATTGATGCTGGTACTGACCCTGATGGTCACCTCCAAAGGCATCGCGGGCGTACCGGGGGTTTCCTTCGTCGTGCTGCTGGCGACCCTGGGCAGCGCCGGTATTCCTCTGGAAGGCCTGGCATTCATCGCCGGTGTCGACCGCATCATGGACATGGCGCGTACCGCCTTGAACGTGATCGGCAATGCCCTGGCAGTGCTGGTCATCTCGCGCTGGGAAGGCATGTACGACGATGCCAAGGGCGAGCGCTACTGGGAATCCCTGCCGCACTGGCGCAGCAAAGAGCCTGTGCCACTGCGCCAGCCTACCGCAGAGTAACGCCCAGCGTTCCTCACGCGTGGGTGTGAGGAACGAGCTGCCTCAGCGGTCTGCCCGCTGCACGCGAGCCATGAACGCCGGCCAGTCGGCCTCTCTGTCAGCGGCCACTTGCTGAACGTTCGGGCTCAAGGCCAACTGCTCCTGCAGGGCTCGCGCAGCGGGCATGTCCTCCAGCAGGTCCAGCCCGAACAGCCGCTCGCCGACCTGTTGCGCCAGATCGACGCTGTACAGAAAGTAGATATCGGCAACGGTGAAGTGCCCGCCCGCCACGTAGGGTGCAAACAGGCCGCGCTGGGCCAGGGCGGCGAACCCTTTGATCAGATCGCGACGCGCCTTGGCTTTGAGGTCGGGCGGCGTGGGTCTGCCACCGAAGATCACCTCCGCATAACACATGCGCGCCGGCAGCTCGATGTACACCTCGATTTCCTTGGCGATGGTCCATACCTGAGCGCGCGCGAATGCGCTGGCAGGCAGCAGTGGCCGGTCCGGTGAGGTGTCCTCTATATAGCGCAGAATTACGTCGGTCTCACTGATGAAGCCTTCCGCCGTTCCGAGTACCGGCACCTTCCCGCGGGCGCTGACGGCCAGCACCTCAGGGCTCTGACAGCCAAACAGCGGCACCACCTGAAAGGGCAGTTGTTTCTCCAGCAGCGCCAGCTTGACCATGTTGAAGTAGTTGCTTGCGGCGAATCCATAAAGCGTCAGCATCGTCGGCCTCCTCAGCCTCCATCCTGGTAATTGACGGGCTGCACGCTACCGGGCTGACTCTATCTTTCAGTGACTTGGGTCATTTCCCGGCAGTTTTAGGAAGCGTCCTACACATGACCATTCGGGCGCGCAGGACTGCCCGATTGCAGGATTCCGGGTAGACTGCCCGCCTTACCTGAGGAGTGACCATGACCGACGACATCGATAATGACGAAGAAGACTTTGCTGCCTCGACCCTGATCGAAGCCATCGAGAACCAGATCGAAGCCGGTAATCCGCCCGCAGCCAGAGCGGTCTTCAACATGCTGACCCTGGTGAACTATGAGCGTGAAGATATTCTTGAAATGATGGCCCATGTGCTGGCTATCGAGATCGATGCCCTGCTGGAGCAGGACCGTCCGTTCGACACACAATGGTATGAAGCAGCGCTGCGTGCCCTGCCTGACCTGCCGCCGGAAAAGTAATCCTGCGGTCAGAGCGTGACAGCAAGATATATGCTGCAAACACTTCAGACGCTGACTACACTGCAAATGCCCCGCTGCCGCTTGATCCTCCGGGGCCACACGCCAAACCGGCTTTAACGGTCATCCAGAACCGACGAGCGCAGATCGGACACGTCGATTCCAGAGCACACCCGCCAGCCGGTGAGGTCGTACTACTACAAAAAGTCTGGAGTACCTATGTCGTATACCCCTGAGTTGGTTGCCGAACTGGAAATCCTTGCACTGTTCAATCTGGGAAACACCCAGGAAGGCCTCAAAGTCCACCATGTAGCGGCGCCCACGGCCGTCGCAGCAGCACAAAGACTCTTCGATAAAGGACTGACGACCCAGGTCGATGGCGGTTACCTGACCAGCCTCGGGCTCGAGGCCGCCCAGCATGCCCAATCATTGCTGACCATCCTCAACGTCTCCAGGCAAGCCGCCTGAATGTAGCAGGGCCTGCGCACAAAAAAGCGTGGCAGGCCCTTCACTTATCCGAGCGCCAGTCGATACAGGACGTTGGCGCCAGAATAACCATCCGACCGAATCCGCTTCCATCGGCTGCAAATCTTCTCCGCCATCTTGCTCAGTAATTCCACGCCTGCACAGGCCAGATGCCTTGAGTTGCGATGACGCGTAATCCTGAAATTCGCCCCGATCTGGATGAGGGCATCGACCGCAAGGTTCTCAGCCAGCTGCGTAACCGTTTCCTGTCGCTCAATGACGGGCGGTACGCGCGTGCGCTGGAAGGCATGTCGACCCGCCAGCAGAGCGTTCTGACCCTGCTGCCGCTGTTCTTTCACGTCAACCATCCGCTGTTGCCCGGTTATGTTTCCGGCAGCACGCCTGCTGGCGTTTCGCATTACGAACCGGACTCGCTGGCCCTGGCCGAGGCGCAGCGGCTGACGCGCTCCTTTTCCTACAAGGCCCGCCACGGCAACCCGCCCCAGCCGATTCATGGCCTGTTTCTGATGGGCAGCCTCGGCACGCTGGCTCAGGCTGAACAAAGCGATATGGATGTCTGGGTCTGCCACGACAGCGAGCTGGAACCGGAGGCTATCGCCGAACTGCGCAAGAAGTGCCAGGCACTTGAAGCCTGGGCTGCGACGATGGGCGCAGAGGCGCATTTCTTTCTGATCGACCCGCAGCGTTTCAGGAGCGGCGAGCGCGATTCGCAGCTCAGCTCGGACGATTGCGGGACTACCCAGCATTACCTGTTGCTCGACGAGTTTTATCGCACCGCGATCTGGCTCGCCGGGCGCACCCCGATGTGGTGGCTGGTGCCGGTCTATGAAGAGCAGAATTACGACGATTACACCCACACCCTGCTGAGCAAGCGCTTCATTCGCGCCAGCGAGGTGCTCGATCTCGGCCCGATGTCGCACATTCCCCCGGCCGAGTTCATCGGTGCCGGATTGTGGCAGTTGTTCAAAGGCATCGAGTCGCCCTACAAGTCTGTGCTCAAGCTGCTGTTGATCGAGGTCTATTCCAGCGAGCATCCCCGCGTGCAGTGCCTGAGCCTGCGTTTCAAGCAAGCGGTGTTCGCCAATCAGCTGGACCCGGATGAGCTTGACCCCTATGTGGTCGTGTATCGGCGCATCGAGGAGCATCTGCAGGCACGCAACGAGCCGGAGCGCCTGGAGCTGGTGCGGCGCAGCCTGTACCTGAAGGTCAACAAGAAGCTCACCGGATCGACCCGCCTGCGCAACGTCGGCTGGCAGCGCCAACTGCTGGAGCGTCTGACCACGGAGTGGGGTTGGGACGAGCGACAACTGGTGCTGCTCGACAGCCGCAGCCAGTGGAAAGTCCGCCAGGTGGCGGGCGAGCGCCGCTCACTGGTCAACGAGCTGAATTACAGCTATCGCTTTCAGAGCCGCTTCGCCAAAACGCAAAGTGCTGCCGATGCCCTCAATGCCCGCGACCTGACCATTCTGGGTCGGCGTCTGTATGCAGCTTTTGAACGCAAGGCGGGCAAGGTCGAGTTCATCAACCCGGGGATCGCTCCCGACCTTGCCGAAGATACGCTGACGCTGGTGCATTCCCCCGACAAGCGCGAGCCCGGCAAGTATCAGTGGGCCTTGTATAACGGCAATCTGGGCATTCACGAGTGGCCGAATTTCTTACCGCTCAAACGCAGCCGTGAATTGCTTGAGCTGTTGACCTGGTGCCACCGCAATACCGTGATCGACAGCACTACCCGCGTGGCATTGCACCCGGGTGCCAGTGACCTGAGCGAGTTCGAGCTGTTCAACCTGATGGGCGCCTTGCAGCAGAGCATTCAACTGCCACTGCCCGAGGTCAGCGATGAGGCGTTGCTGATGCCCAGCACGCCCAGTGAGATATTGCTGCTGATCAATGTCGGCGTCGATCCGCTCAGGCATCACCGCGACCTCAATATTCTGATGACCACCGAGCGCACCGACTCGCTCAGTTATGCGGGTGTCCGGGAAAATCTGGTGCTGACGCTGGACCAGATCACCCTCAATACCTGGAACGAAACACTGGTCAGCCGCTACGACGGCCCGCACGCCCTGCTCGACTGCATGAGCGAACTGCTCGGCAGCCTGCCACAGAGTGGTAAGCAGCCGCAGATTCACGTGCGCTGCTTCTGCCATAACCGCGCGCCCGCCATCGCCCAGCGTGTTGAAGAACTGATCGGCACGGCGCGTTTGTTACTCGAGAGGCGGCTCAATCACCGTTACCTGATTCAGGTGCAGCAGCAGTATCACGTGCTGGAGATGAAGCCGGGTCAGATCGGTCATGTGGTGATCAACAGCCTGCCCGGCCTGTTCAAGTACCTGGGTGAACAGCTGTCGTCGTACAGCCCGCTGCACCTGGACCCGCAGGCACTCGATGATCACGACCTGGCGCTGATCCTGCCGCTTGGTCAGCCTGAATGTATTCAGGTGTTCTACCGGATCAACGAGCCGGATGCTGACCTGTACGTGCTCGACGAGCACAATTCGCTCTGGCACCAGCGTCTGCCGTATCACGATGAGCAAAGCCTGCTGGTGCCGCTGCAGCGCTTCCTTCACGCGCTGGTTTATCGCCGGGGCGCTTCATTGCCGCTGGATGATCCGTCCGCGCCGGTCACGCTGGAAACCCTTTACTATCAGATGCTGCCCTCCGGTGCAGGGCCTGCCCGACGTGTTGAACATCGACCAGCGCCGACTGCCGCGGACAAGGCGTTCTACGACGTGCAGGCAATCATTGAAGAAACCTCGCCAGGGCAACTGAACGCCACCCTGTACTGCGACAACAGCGAGTTTTCCGAGCTGGAGTACGGCGACCGACTGTACGCCGCCGTCGCGCAACAAATCCTCGGTAAACGCCTGGAGCCCCAGCGCTACCGCTGTTACATCACCGACCTGGACCTGTCCGGGCTGCTGGACGGCAAGCACGGGCAAAGCATCCTCTTCCTGCGCCACAAGGCCGAACTGGAAAAGCTGCTGAACGAGGCGATGGATCAGGCCTGACGTCCAGCATTGGCACGATAGGTGTTCTGCGGGACGCTTATCGTTCCTCACGCTCCGCGTGGGAATGCAGTTCTGGACGCTCTGCGTCCGCTCTTCAATGCGCAGGCGCTCTGCGGAGGTAGCGTCTTCTATTACTCGTACTCGCCCGCCGCTTCCGGCTGATATTCCACCGCCAGCAAGGTCAGTTTCAGGGTCTTGCCGCCCGGTGCAGGCCAGTCGATGTGTTGGCCGATTTGCAGACCCAGCAGCGCCGAGCCCATGGGTGCCAGGACCGAGACGGTGCCGTCCGCGCCCGCATCCTGTGGATAAACCAGCTTGAGGTGGTAGTCCTTGCCGCTGACTTCTTCGCGGCAATGCACACGCGAATTCATGGTCACAACGCCCGCAGGCACTTCGTCGTGGCCAACCACCTGGTCGGCGCGGTCCAGTTCGGCCTGCAACGCCTGGATACCCGGCGTGTCTTCGTCCTGGCTGGCGATGAAGCTCTCAAGACGCTGTACGTCGAGTCGGGTAAGGATGATCGAAGGTGCTGTGGTCATGGTCTGGGCAGACTCCTTTATTCTCCATGAATAAAACAAAACCCCACCAATTGGCGGGGTTTGACGAGCCTCTTGTCTGCAGAGGCAAGGTCTGACACTAACACAGCGCAGTAAATACACAACCCGACGCGGTTTCAGCCTGCGGCCTGGTCAACCTCGGCGCGGGCTCGACGCTGATCGGCCTCGTGGCGAATCTGGCGGCGCCGGTCGTCATCGGCAGAGCGCCACTCGCGGATGTCTTCGACATGACGGAAGCACCCCAGGCAAACCTTCTGCTCATCGAGCCGACACAGGCTGATACACGGCGAGGCCACTGCCGGGCTGACATTGCTGAAAAGCGGCTTGGGCGGTCGAACGGGGGACTGGCTCACGATCAGATCTCGGAGAAGTCCAGTTCGACGCCGGCTTGCTCGACGGTAAAGCGCTCCAGCATCTCGCTCAGCAGCTCGTCACTGGAATCGCAGGCCCAGCACTGATTCTCTTCGTCGTAGTCGAAGTGAAAACCACCCGATCTGGCGGCCAGCCAGAGCTGACGCAGGGGCTCCTGACGGCTGAAGATAAGCTGCGTGCCGCCTTCAAACTTGACCGTCAGTACACCGGCCGAGTTTTCCAGGTCCACATCCAGGCCACTCTCGTCGAATACGTCTTCGATATTCTGCTGCGTCGCATCGACGAGGTCGTGAAAACGGGCTTCGGTCAAACTCATTGCGGGAACCTCGGTAAGTGTCTGCAAATAGCGCAGAGGGGCAAGATACGGACGCAGCCAGGCAAATGCAAAGCTTACTCATCATTGGCGATGCATGAGCACTTTAATCCCGATCAACCATAGCTCTGCTGCGGCTTTCGCGCCAAAGGCCCGCCAGACGGGACGCCGCTCGCATAGGCAAGGTGCCGGGTGGTCGGTATACTCGGGCGCAATTAATGCTTTTACAAAGGATTTCGCCATGAAGCGCCTGATCTCTTCGCTTGCTGCGCTTGTCGCGGTCGCTTGTCTTGTTACAGCCTGTGGCCAGAAAGGCCCGCTGTATCTACCGGATGACACCAAAACCCCGGACGAACAAGCCAAATCGCAATCGCACAAGCACCTTTAAGGGACTCCAATGGACGCCTTCAACTACCGCGACGGTGAGCTGTTCGCGGAAGGGGTAGCATTGTCTGCCATTGCCGAGCGCTTCGGCACGCCGACCTATGTCTACTCGCGCGCTCATATCGAAGCGCAATACCGTGCCTACGCCGACGCGCTGAGCGGCATGCCGCACATGGTCTGCTTCGCCGTAAAAGCCAACTCCAACCTGGGCGTGCTCAATGTCCTGGCGCGCCTTGGCGCCGGTTTCGACATCGTCTCGCGTGGCGAACTGGAGCGTGTGCTGGCGGCGGGTGGCAAAGCCGAAAAGATCGTGTTTTCCGGTGTCGGCAAGACCCGCGAAGACATGCGTCGCGCCCTTGAAGTCGGCGTGCACTGCTTCAACGTCGAATCCACCGACGAGCTGGAGCGCCTGCAGGAAGTGGCTGCCGAACTCAACGTTCGGGCGCCGATATCGCTGCGGGTCAATCCGGACGTGGATGCAGGCACTCACCCCTACATCTCCACGGGCCTCAAGGAAAACAAGTTCGGCATCGCCATTGCAGCCGCCGAAGACGTGTACATTCGCGCCTCGCAACTGCCGAACCTGGAAGTGATCGGGGTCGACTGCCATATCGGCTCGCAACTGACCACGCTCGAACCGTTCATCGATGCGCTGGATCGCCTGCTGGCCCTGGTCGATCGGCTGGGCGATTGCGGCATTCATCTGCATCATATTGATCTGGGTGGCGGCCTTGGCGTGCGTTATCGCGACGAAGAGCCTCCGCTGGCGGCTGACTACATCAAGGCTGTGCGCGAGCGCCTGGCCGGTCGCGACCTGGGGCTGCTGTTCGAGCCGGGACGCTTCATCGTTGCCAACGCGGGCGCGCTGCTGACCCGCGTCGAATACCTCAAGCACACCGAGCACAAGGATTTTGCCATCGTCGATGCAGCGATGAACGATCTGATCCGGCCTGCCCTGTATCAGGCCTGGATGGATGTCACTGCGGTGCGTCCGCGTGACAGCGAACCTCGTGTGTACGATATCGTCGGGCCGATCTGCGAGACCGGCGATTTCCTCGCCAAGGGTCGCGAGCTGGCACTGGCCGAGGGCGATCTGCTGGCCGTTCATTCAGCCGGCGCCTATGGCTTCGTCATGAGCTCGAACTACAACACCCGTGGCCGTGCCGCTGAGGTACTGGTCGACGGTTCCCAGGCTTTTGAAGTGCGTCGTCGCGAAACCGTGGCCGAGCTGTTCGCTGGCGAAAGCCTGCTGCCGGAGTAATCCCCATGCTGCTGCGTTTTACCAAGATGCACGGGCTGGGTAACGACTTCATGGTCCTGGACCTTGTGAGTCAGCACGCGCATATCTTGCCCAAGCACGCCAAACAATGGGGCGACCGCCACACCGGTATCGGTTTCGATCAGCTTTTGCTGGTCGAGGCGCCGAACAACCCGGATGTGGACTTTCGCTATCGAATCTTCAATTCCGACGGCTCCGAAGTCGAGCAGTGCGGCAACGGCGCACGCTGCTTTGCCCGTTTCGTACTCGACAAGCGCCTGACGGCCAAGAAGCAGATCCGCGTCGAGACCAAGAGCGGCATCATCGAACTGGATATCCGCAGCGACGGGCAGATCAGCGTCGATATGGGACCGCCAAGGTTTGTCCCCGAAGAGATACCCTTCAAAGCAGCGCAACAGGCCACCAGTTATACCGTTGACGTCGACGGGCAGAATATCGACATGGCGGCTGTGTCCATGGGCAATCCGCACGCCGTGCTGCGGGTCGATGACATCAATAATGCACCGGTGCATGAACTGGGGCCGAAGATCGAGCATCACCCGCGCTTTCCGGCCCGGGTCAACGTCGGCTTTCTTCACGTTGTGGACCGTCAGCGTGCGCAGTTGCGTGTCTGGGAACGCGGTGCCGGGGAAACCCAGGCGTGCGGTACCGGTGCCTGTGCGGCGGCTGTCGCGGCCATCAGTCAGGGCTGGATGGACTCGCCGTTGCTGATCGACCTGCCCGGAGGGCGCCTGTCCATCGAATGGGCTGGGCCGGGACATTCTGTCATGATGACCGGCCCTGCAGTCAGGGTCTATGAAGGCCAAGTCCGTCTTTGAGTGAGTAAGTACCATGACCGATCAACCTCCCGCTTCAACAGGCACACCCTGCGAATCGCCTGTCGATAGCGCAGCGCCAGACCTTGAAGCAGAGGCGGTCATCGCCTTCCTGCTCGAGCACCCGGACTTCTTCGCCGAGCACGACGAACTGCTGGTGTCGATGCGCATCCCGCACCAGCGTGGCGACACCGTTTCGCTGGTCGAGCGTCAGCTCAAGCTGCTGCGCGAGCGCAATATCGAAATGCGCCATCGCCTGTCGCAATTGATGGACGTCGCACGGGACAACGACCGCCTGTTCGAAAAGACCCGCCGCCTGAACCTTGCGCTGATGGATGCGACCAGCCTGGAAGAGCTGGTCATCGCCGTCGAAGACAGCCTGCGTCAGGACTTTCAGGTGCCCTTTGTCAGCCTGATCCTGTTCAGCGACAGCCCGATGCCCGTGGGTCGCTGGGTCAGCGGCGCCGAAGCACAGAAAGCCATCGGCGGCCTGATTGGCGAGAAGATCATCTGCGGCGCTCTGCGTGAGCATGAACTGGCGTTTCTGTTCGGTGCAGAACAGGGCAAGGAAGTCGGTTCGACCGCCATCGCCAGCCTCAATCATCTGGGTCTGCATGGCGTGCTGGCCATCGGCAGTCGCGATCCGCAGCATTACAAAAGCTCGGTCGGCACCCTGTTCCTCAGTTATATCGCCGATGTGCTGAGCCGCCTGCTGCCGCGCTTCGCCCACTCATTACGCTCGGTTCGCTAGCCATGGATCAGCATCTGGACGCCTACTGCATGCACCTGCGCAGTGAGCGCCAGGTGTCGCCTCACACGCTCGAAGCCTACCGACGCGACCTGGGCAAGGTTCTGGCGTATTGCCAAAAGGCACAGTTGTCGAGCTGGAGTGATCTGGATATCCAGCACCTGCGCAGCTTCACTGCCCGCCAGCACCAGCAGGGCCAGTCTTCACGCAGCCTGGCGCGGATGCTGTCGGCGGTGCGCGGCTTCTACAAGTACCTCAATCGCGAAGGCATTTGCCAGCACGACCCGGCAAACGGCCTGTCACCGCCGAAGGGCGAGCGGCGTCTGCCCAAGACCCTGGACACCGACCGCACCGCGCAATTGCTGGACGGCGGCGTTGAAGATGATTTCCTGGCGCACCGCGACCAAGCCATCCTGGAGCTGCTGTACTCGTCAGGGTTGCGCCTGTCCGAGCTAACCGGCCTGAACCTGGACCAGCTGGACCTGCGCGACGGACTGGTGCAGGTGCTGGGTAAAGGCAGCAAGACCCGCGTACTACCTGTGGGCAGCAAGGCGCGTCAGGCACTGGAAGTCTGGCTGCCGCTGCGCGCCCTGACCCATCCGCAGGACGACGCGGTATTTGTCAGTCAGCAAGGCAAGCGCCTCGGCCCGCGTGCCATTCAGGTGCGCCTCAAGGCAGCCGGTGAGCGAGAGCTGGGGCAGAATCTGCACCCGCACATGTTGCGTCACTCCTTCGCCAGCCATCTGCTCGAATCGTCACAGGACTTGCGCGCCGTGCAGGAGCTGCTGGGTCATGCGGATATCAAGACCACGCAGATATACACACACCTGGACTTCCAGCATTTGGCTACTGTTTATGACAGCGCCCATCCTCGAGCCAAACGTAAAGGAGCTGCAGATGATTAAGCTGGTGACGTTTGATCTTGACGACACGCTCTGGGACACCGCCCCTGCCATTGCCGGTGCCGAAGTCACACTGCGTGACTGGCTGGGCGAAAACGCGCCCAGGCTGGGTGCGGTTCCTGTCGAGCACCTGTGGGAAATCCGCTCGCGTCTGGTGGCCGAAGACCCGTCCTTCAAGCACCGCATCAGCGCCTTGCGACGCCGGGTGCTGTTCCATGCGCTCGAAGATGCCGGCTACGACCCGGACGAGGCGCAGGACCTGGCCGACCGGGGCTTTGAAGTGTTTCTGCAGGGCCGTCATCAGGTGCAGATTTTCCCTGAGGTGCAACCGATGCTGGAAATTCTCGCCAAGACCTTCACGCTGGGCGTGATTACCAATGGCAATGCCGATGTGCGTCGTCTGGGGCTGGCGGACTACTTTGCCTTCGCGCTGTGCGCCGAAGACCTGGGCATCGGTAAGCCGGACCCGGCACCGTTCGTGGAGGCGCTGCGCCGGGCAAAGGTCGATGCCGGTTCGGCGGTGCATGTCGGTGACCACCCCAGGGACGACATTGCAGGTGCCCAGCAGGCTGGCATGCGCGCCATCTGGTACAACCCGCAAGGCAAGGCCTGGGATGCGGATCGACTGCCGGATGCCGAGATCCACAACCTGTCGCAACTGCCCGAGGTGCTGGCGCGTTGGGCCTGAAAGCGCACTGACAGGCGCGCATAGAAAAGCCCGCAGCGACGGCGGGCTTTCCTCATACAGTCATGCAGCCTCAGATAGGGCGGCTACCGTATTTGTTGTCAGGCTTCTTGGGCGGATCGGCGACCACGTTGGCCTCCACTTCCTGCACCTTTCCGCCACGCGCCAGGAATTCTTCCATGGCACGTGCCAGAGCATCACGCTCCTTGTTCTTGGCTTCCACGCTAGGCAGTTCATCGACCGAGACTGCAGCCTTGGCCTTGCCTTTCGCGGCAGGTGCCGGAACGTCATCGTCTACTTCGACCGGGTCGTCTCCGGGAGCAGCTGCAAGCTCCTCACCGTCTTCTTCGCCTTCCAGGTCGTCTACCAGATCGTCGGTATTATCGTCGTCGTCGCTCATGTTCTACCTCATGACTTGCGAAAGCTGATTAGTTATAGCCCAACCGCCCCAAATTGCTAAGGCAACCGGAAAAATTCAACAACCGCTGACCTCAGCGGTTATGTCCACTCACCCTGAAGGGTGGCCAGGACGTTACGAGACCCACCAGCGTCTCGATGTTCGCCCAGGTAAATACCTTGCCAGGTGCCCAGCGCCAGTTGCCCTGCCGTAACCGGCAACAGCAACTGGCAGCCCAGCAGACTGGCCTTGAAATGCGCTGGCAAGTCATCAGGGCCTTCGTCGTCATGTTCGTAGCCATCCACGCCTTGGGGCACCAGACGGTTGAAAAAACGCTCAAAGTCGCGACGTACCGCCGGATCGGCATTTTCGTTGATGGTCAACGAAGCCGAGGTATGTTGCAGCCATACATGCAGTAGCCCGACACGACAACCGCGCAACGGGGGCAACCCCGCGACTATCTCGTCAGTCACCAGATGGAACCCGCGGGGCCTGGCCCGCAAGGCAATCCTGGATTGATGCCACATACCGTTCTCCGCACCTTCGGCGCGCATTCTAACTCGACTGAGAAAAAAGCAAAGCGCGCAATAAACCGGCTTCCCTGCAAGTTGACGAAGACTGCCGCCACCTCGTTACCTGCGCTGCGTCACGGTGCCGAAATCATTGACACGGGCAAGATCAATGACAGCAAAAAGCGGCGGTATATCCACAAACGCCAGACAAAAAAATGCCCGGAGACCGGGCATTCTTTTTTGCGTAGGCCAAAGCTTACAAGTTGTAGCCACGCTCGTTGTGTTGAGCGAGGTCCAGACCGACAGACTCTTCCTCGTCGGTGACGCGCAGCCCCATGACCGCATCCAGCACTTTGAGAATGATGAAGGTCACGATGGCGGTGTAGACAACGGTGAACGCGACGCCCTTGAACTGAATCCAGACCTGAGCACCGATGTCAGTCACGGTGCCGAAGCCGCCCAGTGCAGGTGCTGCGAACACACCGGTCAGGATCGCGCCGACGATACCGCCGATGCCGTGAACGCCGAACGCATCCAGGGAGTCGTCATAGCCCAGCTTGCGCTTGAGGCTGGTCGCGCAGAAGAAGCAGATCACGCCTGCTGCCAGACCGATGATCAGCGCGCCCATCGGGCCTACTGTACCGGCCGCAGGGGTAACGGCAACCAGGCCGGCAACCACGCCCGAAGCGATACCCAGAGCACTTGGCTTACCGTGAGTCAGCCACTCGGCGAACATCCAGCCCAGTGCGGCGGCCGCAGTAGCGATTTGAGTGACCAGCATGGCCATGCCGGCAGTACCGTTGGCCGCAGCGGCGGAACCGGCGTTGAAGCCGAACCAGCCGACCCAGAGCATCGCGGCGCCGATCAGGGTGTAACCCAGGTTGTGCGGCGCCATCGGCGTGGTCGGGAAGCCTTTGCGCTTGCCAAGTACCAGGCACGCTACCAGACCGGCGACACCGGCGTTGATATGTACGACGGTACCGCCAGCGAAGTCCAGAACGCCCCAGTCCCACAGCAGGCCACCGACGCCGCCCCAGACCATGTGGGCGATTGGCGCGTAGACCAGAGTGAACCAGATACCCATGAACACCAGCATCGCGGAGAACTTCATGCGTTCTGCGAAAGCGCCGACGATCAGGGCAGGGGTGATGATCGCGAAGGTCATCTGGAAGGTGACGAACACCGCCTCAGGGAACAACGCAGCAGGACCGGTAATGCTTGCCGGCGTGATGCCTGCCAGGAACGCTTTACCCATACCGCCAAAGAAGGAATTGAAGTTGACGACGCCCGCTTCCATACCGGTTGTGTCAAACGCAATGCTGTAGCCGTAGACGACCCACAGGATGCTGATCAGACCGGTGATGGCGAAACACTGCATCATCACCGACAGAATGTTCTTGGAGCGAACCATACCGCCGTAGAACAGCGCGAGACCGGGGATGGTCATGAACAGGACCAGAGCGGTCGAGGTCAGCATCCATGCAGTGTCGCCAGAGTTCAGCACCGGCTCGGCCACTGGATCAGCCGCCAGGGCAAGACCAGGTAATGCGAGGGACAACAGGGCACCGAGCCCTGCGAATTGACGCAGAGTCATATTGTTTTCTCCTGGGGCGTTGGGTTTGGCGGCTTAAATAGCGTCTGTATCGGTCTCGCCGGTACGGATGCGAATGGCCTGTTCCAGATTGACCACGAAAATCTTGCCGTCACCGATCTTGCCAGTGTTGGCGGCCTTGGTTATGGCTTCGATGACACGATCCAGATCCTTGTCATCGATAGCGACATCGATCTTCACTTTGGGAAGGAAGTCGACGACGTATTCAGCACCGCGATAAAGCTCAGTGTGACCCTTCTGACGCCCGAAGCCTTTGACTTCAGTGACGGTGATGCCCTGCACGCCGATTTCAGACAACGACTCGCGAACGTCATCCAGTTTGAACGGCTTGATGATGGCAGTGACTAGCTTCATGAAAACTTTCTCCCGAATTTGGTGGACTTGCCCCAGGAAAACAAACCCGACTCAAGTCTAAGCGCAGTGTCTGGCTTTGTAACGTGCTGGCCGCCTGATCAGGCCAGACCAACTCCAGAAAACCGCTTCTGACGAAACACTTCCCCGCTCCGCCTGCCGCACTGCATTCGTCACAGCGACTGCATCAGTGCATGGGTCATAAGCCACTAAGCAGAAAGCTTGCCATCTCGCGAATATTCATTGAATACAGGCCCTTGGGCTGGTTTTGCGCGACCTTGCAGGGTCCATCATGGAGCTAATGCACAGCAATGGTGCTCATGTGCCCGTCACTGCGCTCCATAAGCGTGCATTGCGCACCTGGGATTGACTATAGACACTGCGTGTTACACTGCCGGCCTCTGATTCAGGAAAATCACCATGCTCGCGCCCAAAGCCTTTCTTGACGCTCTTAGCGGCCACGCTTCTCGCCTGTTCAATGGCGAAACGCCTGTACCGCGCAGCGAATTCGAAACCCAGTTCAAGGCCCTGCTGCAAAGCGGCTTCAGCAAACTGGATCTGGTCAGCCGTGAAGAGTTCGACAGCCAGATGGCCGTCCTCGCCCGCACCCGCGCTCGTCTGGAAGCGCTGGAGGCCAAGATGGCCGAGCTGGAAGAGAAGGCTGGCGGTGTTGAAAAGACCGAGTAATTCCTGGCCTGATACCTTCGCCGGTCGTCAGGCCATTGCGGTCAGACGACCTCGCTTCTGATCGCCTGTACCACCATGTTCGACAATCGCTCGGTCAGAGGATTGGGATTCGCCTCGTGTCTGTGCAGCGTCAGGGCTATCGAAGGCAGAGCCGGCAAACCCCGGTCTTCGGTATTCAGAACCTCAGTGCCCGACTGAAGACCAAGAGCCGTTCTGATGGTGTAGCCCAATCCAGCCTCGGTAGCCGCAGACAGGCCATTGAGACTCGAACTGGTAAAGGAAAGATGCCAGGGGATCCCCGCAAGATTCAACGCGTCAGTGGCCTTTGAATGGAAGGGGCAAGGCGCATCAAATGCAATCACAGGAAGCGGGTTGCCTGACTCGACTCGCCAGTCCAGATACCGGTGCGACGATCCGATCCATTGCATAGGCAGCTCTACGATCGTTTCTTGATACCCGTTCTTCTTGACACCCCCCCACGCCACCGCAAGGTCAAGAGAGCCGTTTTCTATGCGGTTCAGAAGATCGGCGTTACGTGCGATACGTGCCTCGACTCGAACATCCGGGTGGGCTCTGGCGAATCGTCCAAGCACTGTCGGCAGGAAACTGCCCAGGTCCTCCTGAAGCCCAAGGCGAACCCATCCTTTGAGCTTGAGCTCCGACACGGCCGTTATGGTCTCGTCGTTAAGACTCAAGAGCCGCTTGGAATAGTTGAGTAACACCTCGCCGGTGTCGGTCAACGCCAGCTTGCGTCCGGCTTTTTTGAAGAGTGGAGAGCCTGCCTGAGCTTCCAGTTTTTTCAATTGAGCACTGATGGCCGATGTGGAGCGGGCAAGTTTCTGCGCAGCCTTGGCAAAGCTGCCCAATTCGACCCCTGTTACAAAACTGCGCATGACATCTAAATCGAAATTCACCGGTCTCATAACCATCCTGCTTTTCGGGACGAACACGCAAAATAATTTGATATTCGAGACGATACTCTCATGAGAATCTTGCGACCCACAACCAATTAAATAGTGGGATTCTTATGACTGTCGATAACGGTCACCGTTGGAAAGTGCTTGGCGTCGGCGTGGCCGCCAATGCGAGCTTTTCAAGCGTCGTAGGGGGGCTGCCCGCTACGGCGGTCTATATGCGTGCCACTTACCAGTTGGATAACAGCGAACTAGGGCTAGTACTCGGTGTTTTAGGATTGGGTATCGCCATCAGCGAGATCCCGTGGGGGCTGCTGACTGACCGCTGGGGAGACCGTCCCGTACTGCTGACTGGCCTGCTCAGTTCGGGGATTGCATTGCTGATATTGGCCATGCTGGCCTCTTACGCACCGACGGTCGTATTGCTGGCGGTGGGCCTGTTCGTAGTGGGCTTGCTTGGCAGCAGCGTCAACGGGGCCAGTGGGCGAGCGATCATTGCCTGGTTCAAAGAGGGTGAACGGGGGTTGGCCATGAGCATTCGCCAGACGGCCGTTCCGGGCGGTTACGCCTTGGGTGCAATCGTGCTGCCCTATCTCGCTTATACCTATGGGTTTGTAGAGGTCTTTACTGCATCAGCCTTGTTCTGCCTGATAGCCGCTTTGTTTGCCGGGTTCTGGCTCTATGAGCCCGACTTCTCCAGCAGCGCTGCAAAAAAACAGAGCATGGAGACAAGTGCGAGCCCGTTAAAGGATCTGAGGGTCTGGCGCATCGTATTGGCCATCGGTCTGTTATGCGCGCCTCAATTCGCGATCCTCACCTATGCGGCGGTGTTCTTCCATGATTTCAGCAAGCTCGACATCACGCTGATTTCAACCACATTGGCGATTATCCAGGTCGGCGCGATTGTCAGCAGGATATGGAGCGGACGCTGGACCGACAAAAACAAAAACCGACGCGCCTACCTCAAGACGTGTGCCTGGTTAAGCACCCTGACCTTTTTGGCCTTGGGCACCTTGGTGTCGGCAGCGGGGTTTTATGGCCTGAGTGAAACTGCGCTGGCCAGCGGACTGATTATCGGCGTCATGATCATCGCTG
Organism: Pseudomonas sp. SZ57; assembly: GCF_009495975.1. NCBI lineage: Bacteria > Pseudomonadati > Pseudomonadota > Gammaproteobacteria > Pseudomonadales > Pseudomonadaceae > Pseudomonas > Pseudomonas sp. SZ57. The sequence continues at coordinate 41,868 of NZ_WIBD01000001.1, forward strand.
GCATCAGCGTATCCGCCTGGCACGGTGTCGCCTATACCGAACTTGCCACACTGGCAGGTGCGAGTCGGGCGGGTACAGCCTTGGCCATGGGCAATACCTGCGTGTTTGTGGTGCTGTTCGCAACGCCCATCGCTGCATCCTCTCTCATGACTCACTTTTCCTGGGGAGTGGTGTGGCTGGCAGCTGCCTTCTGCGCACTGTTGACGGTGCCGTTGTTCCCGCGAGTTGAAAAAAGCTATGTACGGCGGCTCCTGCACGGCGGGCAAGCGGGATGATTTCGATCACTATTTCGAGGTCATCAACTGGGCGCTTGAAAATGATCTGACGCTCCATCCCGACGTAAAACTCTACCTGCAGTTCGGTACTGTGGATGTGCGCGATTATTGTGAGCAAAAAGGCTACCTTTCGGCATTCGAGACCTTTGGTGCAGAGCTGCTGCAGCCGGCATGCGGCGCGTGCGCGAACTGCGGCCCTTCAGGCTGCAGGCGGTGCCAGCTCGATAGTCCGGCAATAGTCCATGAACAGTCGCGTCGCGCGGGTTGGCTGGTTGTTGCGCAGGTAGGCCATGACCAAGGTGGAGGCGGGCATGTCGTCTTCGATATCGAGCTGTGCCAGCAGCTCGCCGTCGTAGGTCATATTGGTTCTGGGGCGCGTGACCAGTACCGAAAACCCCAGGCCCTGGCCGACCATGCAGCGCACCATTTCGATCGATGGTGAGCTGTACGCGACCACCGGCGCATAACCCTTTTCCGTAAAGATATCGATGAAATAGGTCCTGCTGGGCACGGCGTCGAGCAGGATCATCGGTTCACGGCTCAGCTCCAGCAAGGTCACGGTTTTTTTCCCGGCCAGAGGGTGGGCTGCCGGCAGCAGCGCATAGGGCTTGTGCGGTGCATTCAATTCCTCCTTGTTGATCGTGGTTCCCAGTTCCAGGTCGTACAGAAACGCCAGATCGAAGCGCCCACGGTGCAGCCCGTGCATCAGTTCATGTTGCTCGCCGTCGTAGAGCTGAATGGTGACGTCCGGGTATAAACGCTTGAAACCGGCCACCAGCCTGGGCATGTAAAGTGGCGCGGCCGACTCAAAGCAGCCAATGGCGATAGTGCCGGAGACGTGTTTGTTTTCAGCCCGGGAGTTTTGTTCCAGCTCTTCGGAAAGTCGCAGCAACTCTTTGGCTTTCTCATACACTTTTCCGCCACCCGAAGTTAGCGAAACACCTTGCGCATGATGACGCACAAACAGCGGCTGATTGAAGGCTTCTTCGAGGTTCTTGATAGCAACGGAAATAGACGGCTGTGAAATATGCAGCTGCCGCGAGGCCTCGGCAATGCTGTCCATTTCGACGGCTGTCACGAAATACTTGAGCTGTTTCAAGGTGAAGTGAGCCATGGGGTACCTCGTAATAAGCAGACGCCGGACGGCTGCACTTGAATAGCTTTTACCTATGCTTAGCGAGGAGCGTGCCAGGCGCTCGCGTCTTGCGGGATTAGTCGAGCGCGCCGCTGGCTATGGTCATTCAGCAGCACGCTTAAATAATAGACGCTTGCCAGACAAGCCCGCAAATGCGGGCGGCGCACCTATTACGAGCGATTATCGCGGTGTCTTTATTCAATCGCCCTAAAAGTGTGCAGTCCACTCGGTGTGACACTAAAGCATCACTAAGCCTTTTTAACGCGCTGCTGCCCTGAAGATGAATACAGGCCTATCTGCTTAGGATTTTCCTATGCTGCGGGCCAAAACTTACTATTTGGCTGCCGGACCTGGCATCAATCATGATGGCTTCAGAAGGGCAAACGGACAGCGTCCCGTTTCAACTTCAACAGGACGTCGCCCATCACTATTCAATTTGCCGAGCGAGCCGACAATGACGTTTGATTGGAAATACATGTTTGGCCTGTTCAGCGATACGGAGTTCTGGATGGCCACCTGGACGGTCATTCAACTCAGTGTATTGACCTGGGTCATCAGTATTGTGCTGGGTTTTGTTCTTGCGCTGGCCAAACAATCATCTTTGCCGCTGATCAACTTGCCGGCCAAAGCCTATATCTGGTTATTTCGCAGTTTGCCGTTACTGGTACTGCTGATCTTTGTCTACAACTTGCCACAGGCAGTGCCCGCTACCTCGGCGGTGCTGGCCAATCCGTTCTGGGCCGGCCTGATTGCCATGGTGATGTGCGAAACGGCCTACGTCGCGGAAATTCATCGCGGCGGCCTGCTGTCCATCGCCAAGGGCCAGACCGAAGCTGCCCGGGCACTGGGCCTGCGTTTCGTGGGTACGCAATGGCGGATCGTGATACCGCAGGCGTTGCGTGTGGCGCTGCCGTCGCTGACCAACGAATACATCTCCATCGTCAAACTCAGTTCACTGGTTTCAGTGATCTCGCTGACCGAGATCCTGATGGTCGGTCAGCGCCTGTATTCGCAGAACTTTCTGGTGATGGAAACCATGGCGGCCGTGGCGTTCTATTACGTGCTGGTCGTGACCGTATTCGATTTCCTGCTCAAGCGCCTGGAGCGTCATCTGGACGTGACGCAACGCAAGGTCACCCGCACCCCTGACGCCGAAATGCTTGAGCTGGCCAGCCGCAAATCGGCAGGTGTCGCTCGTCCTGTCATCAACTTCGAAGGGCCGGCACTGCAAGCGACCCGACTGCACAAGGCGTACAACGACATTGAGGTGCTCGGTGCGGTCAGCCTGCAGATCAATTCCGGCGAGGTGGTGTCGGTGATCGGCCCATCAGGCTCGGGCAAAACCACGCTGATCCGGCTGCTCAACGGCCTTGAGCAGATCGACAACGGCGACATCAAGATCAACGGCCAGCCATTCATTCACCTGGTTCGCCAGGGCGCGCAAAAGCCGCGTTATGTGGAGAACGCCGCCTACCGCCTGAACATCGGCATGGTGTTTCAGAGCTTCAACCTGTTTCCGCACCTGACGGTGCTCAACAACCTGCTGCTGGCCCCGCGTTATCACCGTCTGGCGCCGGTACCCGAGCTCAAGCAGCAGGCCTGCGAATTGCTGAACAAGGTCGGGATGCTGGAGCACGCCTGGAAATACCCGCATCAGTTGTCGGGGGGCCAGCAGCAACGTGTCGCCATCGCCCGCGCCCTGATGATGCGCCCGCAAATCATGCTGTTCGACGAGCCCACCTCGGCGCTCGACCCGGAGAAGGTCAACGAGGTGTTGCAGGTCATTGAAACCCTGGCCCAGGAAGGCATCACGATGGTCATCGTGACCCATGAAATGAACTTCGCTTTCAAGGTCTCTGACCGCATCGTCTTTATGGAGAAGGGACGCGTGATCTGCGATGACAAACCCCAGGCGCTACGCGACGGCCAGCACCCCCGCGTTGAAGCCTTTCTTAAAGATGTCTCACTGGCCTGAGGCCTTGTTGAAGAGGAGAAGAACATGATCGAGCAATGGCAGATTGACCAGTTTCATGAGCAGGGTTTTCTGGTAGTGGAGGGCGTGCTGGCAGCCGATGAAGTGGCAGCGCTGCAACAGGACTTCGACCAGTGGGTCGACGACAGCCGCAGTCAGAGTCAGGCCTGGGGGCAGACTCAGGACGGGCGTCCGCGCTTCGACATCGAAAGCGATCATCGGCCGGATCATCCGTCGCTGCGCCGCGTGGCTTCGCCCACGGAGATCTCGCCGGCTTACCAGCACGCAGCATTCCAGTCACGCATGGCAGCCATCGCGGCGCAGCTGATCGGCGGTAACGGCACCCGTTTTCATCACAGCAAGATCAACTCCAAGCTGCCGCACACCGCGACTCAGGTGAAGTGGCATCAGGACTTTCTCTTCACACCGCACAGCAACGATGACCTGGTTACCGCGTTGCTGATGATCAGCGATGTGACCCCCGAAAACGGCCCGCTGAACGTGGCGCCGGGCAGCCATAAGCAGGCGCTTTGGTCGCATTGGCAGAACGAGCGTTTCACCGGTGCCGTGGAAGATGCGGTGGTTGAACAGCATTGTCAGCAACCGGTCGCCTGCTATGGGCCGTCGGGCTCGGTGTGCTTCATGCACACACGCCTGCTGCACGCTTCAAGCCCTAATGAAACCGAGTTTCCACGCACGCTGTTCATCAGCGTCTATGCCGCCGAAGACGCGTTGCCGTTCGGTGAGAACCCTTTGCCCAGCGAGCATGCCGGGCTGATGGTCGCAGGCCAGGAGAGCGGTCTGGTACGCAGCACCGAGAACCACATACGCCTGCCGCAGAAACCCAAGGGTGCTTCATTTTTCGTGCAGCAAGCCGGAAAAGACGCCGCCGTTGCCTGATCTCCATGACTCCCCGAGGAATACCTATGAAGCTGTCAGCTCTGATTGTTCGTCCCGTAGCCCTGGCTTTGCTGGGCGCGGTGGTTGCCATGTCCTCGTCTGCCGCTTCGGCCTTCCAGCAGCCCGGCAAGATCATCGCCGGCTCGGACATGACGTTCTTCCCCTATGAATACATGGACAAGAACCGTCCCGCCGGTTTCGATATCGAGTTTCTCGACGGCCTGGCGAAGGTCATGGGGCTCAAGGCCGAGAACATCGACACGCGCTTTCCCAATCTGATCGGCGGGCTGCAGGGCGGACGTTTCGACATCACCAACTCGTCGATGTACATCACCGCCGACCGCCTGAAAGTCATCGACATGATTCCTTACCTGAAAAGCGGTGAGGCGATTCTGTCGGTCAAGGGCAGCGACTATCAGCCCAAGACGCCAGAGGACTTCTGTGGCCATAAGATCGGCTCCATGGCGGCCACTTCATGGCTGCAACAACTGCAGAAACTCTCGACCGACTACTGCGTGAAGAATGGCCTGCAGCCGATCGCCATCAGCGAGTATGGCACCGACCCACAGACCACCCAGGCCATGCTGGCCCATGCCGTCGAAGCGCAGATCACTGACGCAGCCGTCGCACGCGGCGTGGTCGAAAAGCTGGGTAGCCGGGTGGTAATTTCTTCCGAAACCCTGATCTATCCGGTGCTCAACGGCTTTGGCGTGAAGAAGGGCAACGACGAGGTCCGCAAGGCCCTGGAAGACGGTCTTGAGAAGTACAGCAAGACCCCGGAATACGCCGCGCTGTTGGAGAAGTACAAGTTCCAGGCACCGACCGCCGATGACATCGCCGCCCTGATGCCCAAGCCCTGACAACCAAAGGACGTGCCTGGCAGGTTCGGCAGGCACGCTCGACCGGAGAGCAATTAGCATGGCCCTTAATTTCGAAGAGCAGACGCGCATAGACCTGGCCGCGACGTTTCGCATCATCGCCCATCTGGGTATGCATGAAGCGGTCGCCAACCACTTCAGCGCGGCCATTTCGGCGGATGGCAAACAGTTTTTGCTCAACCCGAAGTGGAAACATTTTTCACGCGTACGTGCCAGCGATCTGTTGCTGCTCGACGCCGATGATGCCGACGCGGCGCATCGCCCCGATGTAGACGCGACGGCATGGTCCATTCACGGCCAGGTCCACCAGCGTTTGCCCGATGCGCGCGTGGTGCTGCACTTGCACCCGGTCTACACCACAGCCGTGGCGTGCCTGGCCAAGCCGCATATTCCGCCCATCGATCAGAACACTGCGCGCTACTTCAACCGCATCGCGGTGGACGAGCTTTACGGCGGCATGGCCGACACGACCGCCGAGGGCGCTCGACTGGCCGGTTTGCTGGAGGACAAGAGCCGCTTGTTGATGGGCAACCACGGCGTGATCGTGACCGCGCCGACCGTCGGCGAAGCCTTCGATGACATCTGGACCCTGGAGCGCGCCTGCCAGATTCTGGTGACGGCCTGGTCCACCGGCCAGCCGCTCAAGGTGCTGGCGGACGATGTCGCCGAGAAGACCGCCCGTGACTGGCAGAAGATTACGGATTTTTCTCGTCAGCACTTCGACGAAATGAAACTGCTGATGATTCAGGCTGACCCCTCTTTGGTCGACTGATCGCCCCTGCTACTGACTGGATGCGCGTCTGCGGATGGCGTAGGGCTTTTTGCGCCCGCGCGTCGAGGTTTCATCCATTTTTCTTACGTCAACACGCCGTAAATCACCTGTCGAGGGATGCCGAGATGACAGAAAAAATCATAGAAATCGATACGCTCGTCGTAGGTGCAGGGCAGGCCGGAGTGGCCACCAGCGAACACCTGAGCCGTCTTGGCATCGAGCACCTGGTGCTTGAAAAAAACCGCGTTGCCGAGGCATGGCGCAGTGGCCGCTGGGACTCGCTGGTGGCCAACGGTCCGGCCTGGCATGACCGGTTTCCCGGCCTTGAATTCGCCATGGATCAGGACGGGTTCGCGGGCAAGGAGCAAGTGGCCGAGTACTTCGAGCGCTATGCCCGCACATTCAACGCGCCGATCAAGACCGGCGTCGAGGTCAAGCGCGTTACCCGCAACACCGGGCGTGCAGGCTTTACCGTCGAAACCAGTGCCGGCACCTATGTGGTCAATCATCTGGTCTCGGCGACAGGGCCGTTCCAGAAGCCGGTCATCCCGCCGATTGCGCCGGTTAACGAGGCGCTTCATCAGATCCACTCGGCGCACTATTTCAATCCGCAACAACTGCCCGAGGGCGGCGTACTGGTGGTCGGCGCTGGTTCCTCGGGTGTGCAGATCGCCGAAGAGCTGCTGCTCTCGGGTCGCAAAGTGTACTTGTCGGTCGGCCCTCACGACCGTCCGCCGCGCGCCTATCGCGGTCGTGATTTCTGCTGGTGGATGGGTGTGCTGGGGTTGTGGGACAGCGAAACCATGCAGCCCGGCAAGGAGCACGTGACCATTGCGGTCAGTGGTGCAAGGGGCGGCTACACGGTCGACTTCCGCCGGCTGGCCCAGGCCGGAATGAACCTCGTAGGCCTGACCGAAAGCTTCGTTGGCAACAAGGTGCGCTTCCAGAACGATCTGGTGAGCAACCTCGACAGTGGCGACGCGAATTACCTGTCGTTGCTCGATGCCGCTGATGCCTACGCCGCACGCAACGGCCTGGACCTGCCGCTGGAGCCGTCGGCCCGTGAACGCGTAGCGGATGCGCCGTGCATCACCCATCCGCTCAGCGAGCTGGACCTGATCGAGTCAGGCGTCACGTCGATCATCTGGGCCACCGGTTATGCCCTGGATTACAGCTGGCTGCAGGTCGATGCCTTCGACAGCAAAGGCAAACCTCGTCACCAGCGTGGCGTGTCCTGCGAGCAAGGCCTGTACTTCGTCGGCCTGCCATGGCTGTCACGCCGCGGCTCCGCGTTTATCTGGGGCGTATGGCACGACGCCAAACACGTCGCCGATCAGATCGCCACGCAGCACAAATACCGTTCCTATGACGCCGGCAAACGTGCGACCCCCGTCGTGCCGTTGCGCAACGTCAGCGGTTGATCATCGCGCTCAATGCCCACAGGAGTTACCCATGACTACGCCGACTCATACTCGTATCCGCATGTTCAACACCAAGGACACCTACCCCAATCAAAGCCTCAACAACGACCTGTGCCAGGCGGTGCGCGCGGGCAATACCGTGTACGTCAGGGGCCAGGTCGGCACCGATTTCGACGGCAATCTGGTCGGCCTCGGTGACCCGGCTGCACAGGCGCAGCAGGCGATGAAAAACGTCAAGCAATTGCTCGAAGAGGCGGGCAGTGACCTGTCGCACATCGTCAAGACCACCACTTACATCACCGACCCGCGCTACCGCGAGCCGGTCTATCACGAAGTGGGCAAGTGGCTGAAAGGCGTGTTCCCGATCTCCACCGGGCTGGTGGTGTCGGCGCTGGGGCAGCCGCAATGGCTGATGGAAATCGACGTGATCGCCGTGATCCCTGAATAAGGACTGTTGCCCATGACTTTTTCCATTGCCGCCCGCTGTGCCAAAACCGGCCAGCTGGGCATTGCCATCAGCTCATCGAGCATTGCCGTAGGCGCACGTTGCCCCTGGCTGCGTGCGGGTGTCGGCGCGGTGTCGTCGCAGAACATCACACTGCCGGCCCTGGGACCGCAGACGCTGGACCTGATGGAGCAGGGCATGTCTGCCTCTCAGGCGCTGGATCAGGTCATGAACGTCAGCCCGTTCAGCGAGTATCGGCAGATCACGGCGATTGATCATCAGGGGCGAGTCGCGCATTTCAGCGGCAGCGAAACACTGGGCATCAACAACGCGGGCAGCGGCGATCAATGCGTGGTGGCTGGCAACATGCTGTCGAGCCCGACGGTCATCGACGCGATGATTCAGTGTTTCGAGCAGGCAACCGGGCATCTGGCAGAGCGCTTGTTACAGGCGATGCAGGCCGGTCTGGCAGCAGGCGGCGAAGCGGGGCCGGTCCATTCGGCGGCGCTGAAAGTCGTGGGCGAGCAGTCCTGGCCCATCGTCGATCTGCGCGTCGACTGGGCCGAGCACGACCCGCTAGGCGAGCTGAAAAGTCTTTGGCAGGCCTATCAGCCACAGATGCAGGATTACCTCGACCGCGCCCTGAACCCGGCTGGCGCACCAGGCTACGGCGTGCCCGGAGACGAGCGATGAGCTCCAGCCGCGAGCTGTTGGCGCGGCTGGTGGCCTTCGACACCACCAGTCGCGAATCGAATCTGGCCCTGATCGACTTTGTGGGTGAATACCTTGAACGCTTCGGCGTCTCCTGCGAGTTGATCTACAACGCGCAGAAAACCAAGGCCAATCTGTTCGCCACCATCGGCCCGGCTGACGTGCCAGGCATCGTGTTGTCCGGCCACACCGACGTGGTGCCGGTCGACGGCCAGCCATGGACGTTCCCGCCGTTCGAACTGAGCGAAGCGGATGGCAAACTCTACGGCCGTGGCACTGCGGACATGAAAGGCTACATTGCCTGCGTGCTGGCGCTGGTCCCGGCGCTGACCCAGGCATCGCTGCACATGCCGGTGCATATCGCGCTGTCCTACGACGAGGAGGTGGGTTGCCTGGGCGTACGCTCGTTACTGGCATCGCTGCGGGCGCGGCCGGTGAAGCCGATGCTGTGTGTGATCGGCGAGCCGACGGAGTTGCAGCCGGTGCTCGGCCACAAGGGCAAGGTCGCGGTGCGCTGTGATGTACACGGTGCCGCCTGCCATTCGGCCCACGCGCCCAGTGGCGTCAACGCCATTGAGCATGCTGCGCAGTTGATCGGTGAGCTGGGTCGCCTGGGCGAGGCGTTACGGGTGGCTGACGCCCTTGACGAGCGTTTCGATCCGCCGTTTTCGACCATCCAGACCGGCGTGATCAGCGGCGGCACGGCCTTGAACATCGTGCCCGAGCAGTGCCGTTTCGATTTCGAAGTGCGTGCGCTTCCCACCCTGGACCCGCAACAGATCGTCACTGCCATGCACGCCTACGCCGAGCAAAAACTGTTGCCGGCCATGCAGGCGGTCAGTGCCCGGAGCGAGATTCGCTTCACTGAACTGTCGAGCTATCCGGGGCTGGATATTCCCCTGCACAGCCAGGCGGCGGAATTGATTGCCGGATTCTGTGGCTCCCGAGCGTTCGGCACGGTTGCCTTCGGAACCGAAGGCGGGTTGTTCGATCAGTCAGGCATTCCGGCTGTGGTCTGCGGGCCGGGCAGCATGGAACAGGGGCACAAGCCGGACGAGTTCATCAGCGTCGCGCAACTTGACGCCTGTGACGCGATGCTCAAACGTGTACTGGCCTTCGCGTCGCAGCCATGAATCGCCCCGGATTTCAGTGATACAGTTGCGCGCCGAAATACGCTAACGTCTCGGCGCGCCAGTCATGGACTGGCCACATTTAAACGTTCTATGGATGGAAGCATGACTGACAAGCGTCCCCTTACTCATTGCTCCTTGGCCGCAATCCTCTGGATGTGTGTCGGCACGTCGGTTTTCGCTCAGGACACGGCATTGCATTCCGGCAAGTACGAGCAGTTGATGCTGGCCGTGACGCCCGAGTATCAGGTCGAGGGTTATTACTCGGAGACGCGCGGCGAGGCATTCAGCTGTGCGTTCTATCTGCAAGGCAAGGTCGAGGCCGGGAAGGGCGCAGCGGTGTCGTCCTGGCTGGATGACGTCTACCCAGGAACACTAAAGGCCTCGGCTGATGGCGTGGTTCTGACGATCGAGCAAGGCCGGCAGCACCCCGGCTGCATGAACGTGATGGCGCCGGACATCGCCACCGGCATGGATCTGACCCGGACCGCCAGCAAGCAGTGGATCGGTCTGGTGACCGTCACCGCGGACAAGGCCTGGCTGCAAAAGACACCGAATGCCAAAGCCACCCGAGGCGCCTATATCGTCAAGGATGACGTTGTCGGGGTTCTGGCATTCAAGGATGGCGCGGCTCAGGTCGAGTTCATCAATGCCGATGATCGCTCGTTTACCGGGTGGATCAGTCAGGACCAATATGCGCGGTTGGCCGCGCCCGGACGCTGATGTGGGACGGGGAGGTCAGCCGAGCTGCCGCACTCGGCTGAGATCTGTCGAGGGCGGGCAGCCAAACTGGCGGCTGTACTCCCTGCTGAACTGCGAAGGGCTTTCATAACCGACGCGATAGCAGGCGCTGGAGGCGTCCAGGCCTTCATTGATGATCAGTCGTCGAGCTTCTTGCAGGCGCAGCTTTTTCTGATACTGCAACGGGCTCATGGCGGTCAGCGCCTTGAATCGGTGGTGGAGCGTCGAATTGCCGAGGTTGGTCAGACGCGCCAGTTCATCGATGCGCAGCGGCTCGGTGTAATGACTGTTCAGCCAGTCGACTGCCCGCGTAACGCGATGCGTCTGCGAATCCCCGACCGCGATTTCGTAGAGTCGCCGCCCATTGTTGCCGCGCAGCAGCCGGTAGTAGAGCTCCCGAAGTGCGAGGGGCGCGAGCATGCCGATGTCGCGAGGCGTGTCGAGCAGGCGCACCAGCCTCAACACCGTCTCCAGCAATGGCTGATCCATAGGCTCAAGAAACAGGCCCCGCTGCGGCTCGTCAGGAACACCGTTCAGTGGCCCTTCCGCAATGAGCTGGGCAATGTGCGCAGGCTCGAAATCCAGACGAATACACAGATAGGGCGCCTCGCCACTCGCTTCAAGCACGCGCCCGGCGACCGGCACAGTCACCGCGACGACCAGATAGCTGAGCGGGTCGTACACATACTGCTCATCGCCCAGCGCAACCTCCTTGCGACCTTGAACGATCACGCAAAGGGCTGGCCGATGCAGCGCATGAATCAGCTCGGACGGCGCATCGCAGCGGATAACGTGCAGCGGCGCGATAGCGGTTTCATAAACACCGGGTGCCGCAAAGCGCTGCGTCAGCAACTGGATGATTTCAGCCCGGCAAACATCGGTGCCCGGAGCGCTCGCAGCATTGTGTGTATCCATGAATAACCCCGTCCCAAGTCAGTGTTGCTGCACGCCTTTCCTTTGCATCGAACGCCATCATAGCGGCCATTGTGCAGCGATTCAGCGTAAGGCAGACCCACAGACAGGAATAGGCAAGTGTCGCGCAGGTATCGGCATGCGCGCAGTGATCAGCGACTCGTAGCATGGCCATCGCAATCAGTTTGAGCCGCGCGCTGAAGCTGAGCCAACGATGACTCACGAGGAAAGCCAGTCATGTCGAACATTCAAGGCAAGGTTGTACTGATCACAGGTGCCAGCAGCGGCATTGGCGAAGCTGCCGCCCGACTCATCGCCGCCAAGGGCGCACACGTGGTATTGGGCGCACGCCGCATCGAGCGTCTGCAGACGCTGGCGGCAGACATCGAAGCGCAGGGCGGCTCGGCACGCTTCCGCGCGCTGGACGTGACCGATGCGCTCGACATGCAAGCCTTTGTCGACTTCGCCACACACGCGTTCGGCAAGATCGACGTGATCATCAACAACGCCGGCGTCATGCCCCTGTCGCCGCTCGCCGCACTGAAAATTGCAGAGTGGAACCAGATGCTCGACGTCAACGTGCGCGGCGTACTGCACGGCATCGCCGCCGTGCTGCCGAGCATGCAAGCGCAAGGGCACGGCCAGATCATCAACATCTCGTCCATCGGCGGCCTCGCCGTCTCCCCGACTGCCGCAGTGTACTGCGCCACCAAATTCGCTGTTCGCGCCATCTCCGATGGCCTTCGGCAGGAAACCGACAAAATCCGCGTCACCGTCGTCTGCCCCGGCGTGGTCGAATCAGAACTGGCCGACTCGATTTCCGACGAGACCGCGCGCGAGGCGATGAAAGCGTTTCGAAAGGTTGCGTTGGAGCCGGATGCGATCGCACGCGCGCTTGTTTACGCGATCGAGCAGCCGGATGGTGTGGATGTGAGCGAGATTGTGGTGCGGCCTACGGGGAGTGCTTATTGAGACCGGTAATGAGGGCTACCACTTCCAGGCCCCTTCGGTGAACTCGGCCGTTGGAGGGAGCGCGCCACGGAGAAACGCGAGGTATTTATTGAACAGCACCTCGTGCTGGAAGCGGGCCTCGAAGCCAAGTGTGATGTCGGTGCGATGGGTGATGATCATGAGGCGCTTTCGGTCGACGGTGACGAAGTTGTACTCGGCCCATGGCAGGCTTTGTTCATGGTGGATGGGGTTTTCCCAGTTGAGTAGCTTGATGGCTGCGATAAAAGCCATGGCCACCGGGCCGATCAGGAACAGCAGCGAGCCGGTGAAGAGTGCTACAAAAACGAATATCAGGATGACGGCTATGGCGATGCCCTTGAAAAGGGATGAGGCGAAGTCGGGGTAGTGGAGGTGGTACTCAACGAGGGCGTGGTGGGTGGTGATGGTGTAGTTGTAGATGGTTTTTTGGCGGATGAGGAGGCATAGGTAATAAGCAAGAATTCCGGCAAGCGCGAGTATCGCGCCCACTAATGAGTAGAGGCTGTCTGAAAACATTATCCAGCCTCCCCACATGTAAAGTGTGCTGCCTATCATGTAGATCGCAATGAATATGGACTGAGTTATCATCATTTCTCTAGGCGATCTTGCAAATGTTTTGATCTTCCAGTTTAGAACGTCTTTACTTTTTGGCAGGTACAAGGCTTTTTCTTGCTGATTCATACAGGTGTACCCTCTGCTACTTCCAGAGTCAGTGTGCCAATCCTGCTTGATGCCTTCACTTCAAGCTCCACAGCAGCCAAACCATCAATAGCAGTATCGCCTCTTGTGCCAAGCTCCATCTGAAACAGATAGCTTCTATCGTCCTCGCCAGGATTGATCAGATTGGTCGGGTACCAGATTTGCAGCTCAAGATATGTTGCGTCCTTGTCGAGCGGCACCCAGGTTTCCCAGATGAGGTCTTCATTTTCAGGTGGCATGAGAGGATAGGTGAAATCTTCACTCGCCTTGCCAGCTGGATTGTTGGTAAGCGTCCCGAACTGTTCAGCCTTCCTGAATTGCCCACGGTCCAGAAAAGCTTGATGCAGTGGGTCGTCTATTTTTTCTACAGGTAACACGCCCCATGGTCGCTTGCTGCTGACGATGTTGAAGTGCACGGACTCCCCGCGTACCAGCTTTGGCAAGCGTACTTGTACTCCAGCGCCATTTTGTACCGCTACGCTGTAGTAATCGCCTTTGCCAAGATAACGACTCTCATAATGCACGGTGCTTTTAACATGAATCTGTGGAGACAATTGAATTTCCATCAATGCGCGTACTTCTTCACTCTCGCCTTTCGCAGTCTCGGGGTAGCGATAGTCTAGGGTTCTCGACCAACAGCACTTACGTAGCCACCAGCCCACACTGTCTTGCTTTAAATAACTCAAAGCCAGCGTAGTAAAAAGATATATAGATCCTATTACGAGCAGCGCCACACTGAACCATGGGCTCATCGCAACAATTGTGAAGGTGCTTGCAGGGGACAACCCTGCCATCAATTGAAAAGTTGAGCCTACTCCCATTGCGAATATAGAAATGCCCTTTACAATAATTGCGTTTTTTTCCTCTGATGTTTTCGCTGCGTAAAAATCATTTGTGACATCAAATAGTTCAAGCGTAACCGCCGCCAGCCCAAACCCACCCATCGCCACCATCGAAACCCTGAACCCACGTATCGCATCACTCCACGCCGCATTTCCCTTTGCCCTCCAATAACCCGCAGAACGATCCAGAATCCCGACATTCTTGCCATCGATCAGCACCGGCGTCGCCTCCCTGATAACCGCCCACGGTG
>NZ_WIBD01000010.1:0-230813 GCF_009495975.1 Pseudomonas sp. SZ57
GCGTTACTCGCAGCCGCTGCCAACGCAGTGCTTTTCAACCGCGATGGCACAGACGACGCAGAGTGCGACGTAAGTGACGGATGAGTCCTGGCGCTGATCCGGCGACCCCCGGATCAGTGACAGGGCGAAGGAACCCGACGAAGTCGGGCCGGAAACCGGAGCGAAAGGCTAATGAGATGGTCAGCCCGATCCGAGAAACCCGGAGTGTCTACACTTTCCGGGTTTCTCTCTAACGTCGAGGAGATCACTCATGAAAAACGGCCTCAAGCTCTTAGGCATCGACATTGGTAAAAATAGTTTTCACCTCATAGGCCATGATGCAGGCGGCCACCAAGTATTACGCAAGTGCTTCAATCGCAATCGCCTTCTGCAGTTTGCGGCTCAGATTGAACCCTGCTCCATTGCAATGGAGTCGTGCGGTGGCTCTCACTGGCTTGCCAGGAAACTCGCCTCGCTGGGGCACCGGGTGAAGTTGATTGCTCCGCAACATGTGAAGCCCTACGTGACGGGCAACAAGAATGACTTCATCGATGCCGAAGCTATATGCGAGGCGGCCTCCAGACCGCGTACTCATTACGTTGCCGTTAAGACTGTGGAGCAGCAGGTACTTTCTGTACAACATCGTCTTCGCGAGTCACTGGTTTGCCACCGTACTGAAGCCATCAACAGGGTGCATGGTTTTTTGCTTGAGTTCGGAGTTGCCTTGCCAGCCACCAAGGCAGCGATCGCCAAAGTGCCTGAGCTGATTGACGATTCACGTAGCGACCTGCCGCTGCAGTTCAAAAGGGTCATGGAGCATTTGCTGGAGGATATTCATCGCCTTGATACCGAAATAAAGGCCTGTGATGCGCAAATCAAGCAGCAACTGGCGCAAGACGATGCTGGTACACGCTTGATGACGATTCCTGGCATTGGTCCTATTACCGCCAGCGCATTTGTAGCGGATCTGGGTGACGCTTCCAATTTTCGAGCCTCACGAGACCTTTCCGCTTTTCTGGGGCTGGTTCCCAGACAGTTCTCTACAGGCGGGAGACCCGTATTGCTGGGTATCAGCAAGCGAGGTGACAGGCACCTGCGAACCCTGCTGGTGCAAGGTTCTCGAGCGCTCATGATTCGAATAGAACGCCGCGATGATGCCCTTGGGCAGTGGGTAAGAGACTTGTTGGCACGCAAGCATCCGAACAAGGTGGCATGTGCTTTAGCGAACAAGCTGGCAAGAATCGTATGGGCGTTGCTCAGACGAGGTAGCACTTACAACGCATCAATGATCTGAGTAGAAAATAGACATACCAGCTTTTGCGACGCAGTGATGATGACGATAAACAGCTCATGGCCTGACTGAGAACCTGATAACCAAAGCAGCCTTCGAGGCTTTAAGGCTTTTGAGGACAGTAAGGCGGCGAATACTCATCAAGGGCCGGGCAGCGAAATGGCCCAGAATGAGCCCGGATACATTAGCGCAAGCATGCTTTACCGCTCATCGAACTGCGATTGCAGGGGGTGGGCTGACCATACATTTGGTTACTTTGGCCTCATCAAAGTAACTCGCCGAGGGGCGAAAAGGTGACTTGAGTCGAACTCTAATCTACCTGATGTCATGGAACCGCTGTGTGACGCAGAGCGTCACGAACGGCATGCCGACGCGTAGCGTCGGCACGATAGTCAAAGGGGGGGCGGACGCAGCAGGCATCAGAACAGCTTGCTGAACACCCAGTACAACGAACCTGACAAGAGGATCGCCGCCGGCAGGGTCAGCACCCAGGCCGTGGCCAGATTGCGCAGGGTACGCATTTGCAGACCCGAGCCATTGGCGACCATCGAACCGGCCACGCCGGAAGACAGCACATGGGTTGTGGATACCGGCAGCCCATACATGTCCGCCGCGCCGATCGTGAACATCGCCACGACCTCTGCCGACGCGCCCTGAGCGTAAGTCATGTGCGTCTTGCCGATGCGCTCGCCCACAGTCACCACGATACGCTTCCAGCCGACCATCGTGCCCAGCCCCAAGGCGATGGCTACGACAATCTTGACCCAGGTCGGAATGAACCGCGTGGCACTGTCGATCTGCCCCTTGAACGCCTCAAGCTTGGTCTTGGTGTTCGCGTCGAAATCGCCGACCTTGTTTTTCTCCATCAGGCGGATGGTTTCCGAGGTCAGGTACATGTCGTTACGCACGTTGGTCACAGCCTCGGCAGGCACCTTCGACAGTGAGCCATAACTGGCGACCTGATCGCCGATCTTGCCCGCCATCACCGCCAGCGCAGGGATCAGTTCAGGGCTTGCCTCCTTGCTGACCAGGTAATCCGACAGCGTCTTGCGCGCATCCCCGGGCGCCGGTTGAGGGACGCTGCGGATCAGCGCCTGCTGGGTTACTTCAGCCACGGCAGCGAACTGGGTAGCCTGTTCGGCGGGCATGGTGCGGTTCAGCGCATAAGCCATCGGCAGGGTGCCGACCAGAATCAACATGATCAGGCCCATGCCTTTCTGCCCGTCGTTGGAGCCGTGCGCGAACGAAACGCCCGTGCAGGTCACAATCAGCATGGCGCGAATCCACAACGGTGGCGGCGCATTGCCTTCCGGGGCTTTGTACAACGCACGGTTCTTGATGAACATGCGCATGGCCAGCAACAGCAACGCGGCACAGCCGAAACCCACCAGTGGCGAGAGCAGCAGTGAGTAACCGATCTTGGTGGCCTGCGACCAGTCCACACCGCTGGTGCCGTCGCGGCCGTGCATCAGGGCGTTGGCGATGCCGACGCCGATGATCGAACCGATCAGCGTGTGTGACGAGGAAGCCGGCAGACCCAGCCACCAGGTGCCGAGGTTCCAGATGATCGCCGCGATCAGCAGCGCGAAGATCATCGCGAAGCCTGCCGATGAGCCGGTTTGCAGGATCAGTTCGACTGGCAGCAGGGCAATGATGCCGAACGCCACCGCACCGCTGGAAAACATCACGCCGAGGAAATTGAAAAAGCCCGACCAGACCACGGCAAAGCCGGGCGGCAGGGAGTGGGTGTAGATGACCGTCGCGACCGCGTTGGCCGTGTCATGAAAGCCGTTGACGAATTCGAATCCCAGCGCGATCAACAACGCTACACCCAACAGCACGAACGGGGTCCAGGTGGTGACCACCGTGCCCATGTCGTCAACGTCCTGTTTAAGGCTGTAGCCGGTGAACAGCAAGCCTGCGATGAGTATCGTGAAGAAAAGTATCATGGTCATTCGGCTGGGCTTGCGACCGAATTGACTCGCTGACAGGCTCGCCTTGCCGAGAGCGTCCGGAGACAGTGCGTTTGTAGCCATGTTCGCAGTCCTGGATTGAAAGAATATTGACATGGTCATTGCAAAATGTGACAGCGGTGAGACATGTAACAATTGATTGCGCTTTTGCGCCGGTTTTCTGACAACCGGCGAGTGCGTTTGCTGAGTCAGTAGTCGCCGCGTTTGCGGAACGCCCAGCGCCCGGCGACCAGCGTGAAGGTCGCGACCAGTGCCACCAGAATCCAGAAGCCCTCAGGGTCGGACGCCAGCGGAACGCCCCCCACGTTCATGCCGAAAAAGCCGGCAACGATGTTGATCGGCAAGGCCAAAACAGTCACCACGGTCAGGGTAAACAGGGTTCTGCTGCTCTGTTCGTTGAGGTTGGCGGCAATTTCTTCCTGCAACAGTTTGATGCGCTCGCCCAGTGCCGTAAGGTCGTTGATCACCAGTGAGGACTCTTCGATGGACTGACGTAATGCCTGAACATCCTGCTCGCGCAGCCATTGCGGAGGTTTGTGCAACAGGCGCATCAACGAACCGGGTTCCAGCGCCAGCAGGCGTTGCAGACGGACCAGCACCCGGCGCATGGCGCCGAGTTCGGAGCGATTGTTGCTCAGTCGCTGCGAAAGCAACTGGTCTTCAATGCGGTCGACGTTGACGCTGGTCTTGCGCAGGAACTGCGTCAGCACTTCGCCCTGGTCGCTCAGCAGGTGGGCGAGGAGTTCCAGCGGTGAGTCGAATTGCTCGCCGCGCTTGACCGCCGAGCGCAGCTTGTCCACCGAACGCAGCGGCTGCAGCCGGGCGGTGATCAGCAAACGCTGGCGGGCACAGACCCACAAGGTGGAGATGTCAGTCGAGAGTCTGTTGAAGTCGAACACCACATCGTTGACGACCGCCAGCAGCGTGGTATCCACGTGCTCGATCCGCGTCGAGCGCGAGCCCTCGTGCAAGGCTTCGAAAAATTCTTCCGGAAGGTCCAGCTGGGTTTTCATCCAGCGCTCGCAGGCCGCGTGCGAGAGGTTCAGGTGCAGCCAGATGAAGCCGTTTTCTTCGGGAGGGTTTTGCAGGTAATCCAGCGCGGCGGCCGAACCGATTTCCTGGCCACTTTCACCGTGGCGAAAACGGAAGCCGTAGAGCAGACCGAAAAGGTCGGAGTCCTGATGGTGGTGAGCGATACTGTGGTTCATGGCTGTCCACGTGCGGCCTGGCCCGGGCAGGGAGGCGAAGGCCGCATGATGACAAGGCGTTATTTCATATTTGTGACAGCTTGTTGCCGGGTGTGTCATCTGTCATATCGGCAAGCGGCTGCGTGGGCAGCCGTTCAGTCAATCGACAGCTCGCTATGGCATTGACAGCGATCAGACCATCGCCAGCGGCACCTTGCGAGTGGGCGCAGGCCATGCCAGATCGATATCGGCCAGATCGCGCTCGGTCAGACGAATCTGCTCGGCAGCGATGTTCAGACGAATGTGTTCCGGGTTGGTCGCCTTGGGAATGGCGATCATGTTGTCCTGACGCAGCACCCACGCCAGAGAAATCTGTGCCGGTGTTGCATCGTGGCGCTTGGCGATTTCATGCAGGGCAGGGTGGTAGAGCAGATCGCCAGCCTGGCCGATCGGGCAGTACGCCATCAACGGCAGATGACGGTCTGCGCTCCACAGCATCAGGTCGAACTCGATGCCGCGTTGCTCCGGGTTGTAGAGCACCTGATTGGTAGCACAACGCGGGTTGTTGAGTTCGATCATGTCCGGCACGTCAAAGTTGGAAACACCCCAGGCACCGATTTTGCCCGCTTCACGCAGACGCTCGAATGCCTCGACCGTCTCGGTCAGCGGGTACTGACCGGGCCAGTGCAGCAAGTACAGATCGATGTAGTCGGTGTTCATGCGCCGCAGGCTGGCTTCGCACGCGGTCGGAATACCGGCGCGGCTGGCGTTGTGGGGGTAGACCTTGCTGACCACGAATACCTTGTCCCGCTGTCCGGCGATCGCTTGCCCGACAATTTCCTCGGCAGCGCCATCGGCGTACATCTCGGCGGTGTCGATCAGGGTCAGGCCCTGTTCGATACCGAGGCACAGACCGGCGATTTCTGCCGAGCGCTGATGCCCTTTTTCACCCATGTGCCAGGTGCCCTGACCCAGCACTGGTACGGTTCTGCCTGCCAGTTCCAGTGTGCGCATGTGACCCCCTGCAATTTAATAAGCAACTAATGAGCGGTTGAATAAGCAGGTCTCAGGCAACAAGAGGCGCACGAGGTTCCGTGCGCCCGCCCATCGCCATGCACATTTAAACCCGGAACTGCTTCAGCAAGGTGTTCAACTCTTCGCTCAAACCTCGCAGATGCAGACTGGCCGAAGTCGATTGTTCGGCGGCCAGTGCTGTGCTCTGGGACAGTTGCGCGGCCTGGGTGACGTTCTGGTTGATGTCATCCACCACGTGCGTCTGCTGCAGGGTGGCGCTGGCGATCGAAGCGTTCAGGCTGTTGAGGTTGCGCAGCGCCTGACTGATGGAGGTCAGGCTCTGGCCGGCCTGATTGGCCTGCTCGATGGTCAGTTGCGAGGAGCGGCTGCTGTCGCCGATCACCTTGACCGCGGCATCGGAATGCTTTTGCAGGCGTTCGATCATTGACTGGATCTCTGCGGTCGACTTCTGCGTACGCTGGGCCAGCAGGCGCACCTCGTCGGCTACAACGGCAAAGCCGCGGCCTTGTTCGCCGGCCCGCGCTGCTTCGATGGCGGCGTTCAGCGCCAGCAGGTTGGTCTGCTCGGCAATCGAACTGATCACTTCCAGTACGCTGCCGATCTGCGTGCTCTCGCTGGCCAGACTCTGCATCACTTCCACGGCCTGACCGATGGTGCTCGAGAGGTGTTCGATCTGGCGCAGGCTGTTATCGATATTGATTTGACCCTGCTGCGCCTGCGACTCGGCATCGCGCATTTCGCTGGCGGCATGTTCAGCGTTCTTGGCCACGTCCTGCACGCCGTAGGTCACTTCGTTGACCGCAGTGGCTACCAGGTCCATCTGCTGCGACTGCTTCTCGCTGCGGCTCTGCGACTGTTCGGCATCGCTGCCCAGATCAGTCGAGGCCTGGCCCAGCGCCACGGCCGAGTGCTGCAACTGACCGACGACATTGCGCAGCTTGGCGACAAAGGCATTGAAGT
The DNA here is from genome assembly GCF_009495975.1 of Pseudomonas sp. SZ57. Taxonomy (NCBI): domain Bacteria; kingdom Pseudomonadati; phylum Pseudomonadota; class Gammaproteobacteria; order Pseudomonadales; family Pseudomonadaceae; genus Pseudomonas; species Pseudomonas sp. SZ57. The sequence goes on from NZ_WIBD01000010.1 coordinate 6,426, forward strand.
GCGTACCCAGCTCGGTGATTTCATCCCGGCCATGGGTTTCCAGCGTGCGGGTCAGATCACTCTCGCCACTGGCAATGCTGGCCATCGCACCGACCGCCGCTCTGAGCGGACGCACGATACTGCGCACGATCGTGACCAGCAGCAAGACCATGATCAGCACGATGCCGGCGATGAACATCCCGGCGTTCCACAGTTGGGTCTTGAACTCGGCCGCGACGTCATCGACGTATACGCCAGACCCCAGAATCCAGCCCCATGGCTGAAACAGCTGCACGTAGGAAGTCTTTTTCACCGGCTCGCTGGCACCGGGCTTGGGCCAGCGATAATTCACCATCCCGGCACCCTTGGCTTTGACCAGCGTGACCATTTCGTTGAACACCGCAAAACCGTCCGGGTCCTTGATGGTCGACAGATCCTGGCCTTCGAGCTTGGGGTTGGTGGGGTGCATGATCATCACCGGGCGCAGGTCGTTGATCCAGAAGTAGTCGCTCTGGCTGTAACGCAGGCTCTTTATCTCTTTCAAAGCCTGCTGTTGCGCAGCCTCTCGGGTCATGCCGCCTGCGGCTTCAAGCCCCTGATAAAACGAGAGGATGCCGCTGGCGGTCTGCACCACATGCATGGTTTTCTCGGCCTTGGCCTGGTACAGGTCGTTATGCAGCTGCCTGAGCAGCGTCGCCGAGAGGACGAAGAGCATCAGCACTGAAACGACAAGAATCAGCCACAGACGGAGACTGATGGACAAACTGCGCATACCCATGATCGGCTTCCCTTGCATTATTTTTCTTCTGATCACCCCGATCCGCACAGCGCGCGATTCGGGGTCTTTCAAGCATCTCGGCGGATCATGATCAAACATGAGCGGTCGGTCACACTTTTTAACGGCGTACGCCGGTATGGCGAAAGGCTTACAGCAACAGGCGCGATTGGCTCTATCGACGGACCCTGAGGGAATGTAGGATCCAATTCAACAGCTGCAGCGAAGGAACGCCGCAGTGATCAGGGAGGATCGACCATTGCCAGGAGGCTACTGACAGGATGTCGGAATGGTCATGTTGCAAAACCACCCGCTTCGGCGGGTTTTTTGCGTCTGCAGCAAAGCAGGGTGGGTTCAGCTGTCCGGCTCGCAGCCCTTGAGCACCAGCCTGAGGATGGTCTGCGTTGCCGCCTCGTAATCGGCGTCCTGCAGTTTTGCCTTGCCGGTGACCGTTGCGATCTGCCAGTCGAAATCGGCGTAGGTCTGGGTCGCCGCCCAGATAGTGAACATCAGGTGGTGAGGGTCGAGCGGGGCGATCTGTCCGCTGTCGATCCAGGCCTGGATGCATTCGATGTTGTGCCGTGCCTGGCCATTGAGCTGTTCGATCTGCTGCGCTGTCAGGTGCGGGGCGCCATGCATGATTTCGCTGGCGAACACTTTCGAGGCGAAGGGCAGGTCGCGGGAAATCTGGATTTTCGAACGGATATAGCGGCTGAGGACTTCGGCAGGTATGCCTTCGGGATTGAAGGGCGTAGAGGCACGCAGAATGGGCTCGATGATGCTTTCCAGCACCTCGCGATAGAGGTTTTCCTTGGATTTGAAGTAGTAATAGACGTTGGGCTTGGGCACACCGGCCTTGGCTGCGATATCGCTGGTCTTGCTGGCGGCGAAGCCCTTGTCGGCGAATTCCTCGCTGGCAGCGCGCAGGATGAGTTCTTTGTTGCGCTCGCGGATACTGCTCATGACCCGGTTATTCCCTTGCCTGCATGGCGGTCGCGCATGTTAGCACCGGGTTTGCGCAGCGCTCAATGTTGACGGCCCGGGGCAGGGTTGCACCGGGCCGTCTACTCAGGCGCTCATCAGTTCCTGGACTCTGGCGGCCAACGCTTCAATCGCAAACGGCTTGGTCAGTACGCGCATTCCTGGCCCGAGCTGTTCGTCACCGATGGCGGCGTTTTCCGCGTAGCCGGTGATGAACAGGGTCTTCAGATGCGGGCGTACCTCGCGTCCGGCATCAGCCATTTGTCGTCCGTTCATGCCGCCCGGCAAACCCACGTCAGTGATGAGCAGATCGATATGCACATCCGAACGCAGCAGCTTGAGGCCGGCCAGGCTGTCGGCGGCTTCGATCAGCGTATAGCCCAGGTCGCCGAGGGCATCGATGAGCAGCATGCGCACCGTGGGTTCGTCGTCCACGATCAGGATGGTTTCCCCGGACTGGATGAACTCGAACGGTGCCTTGTGCACATCGCCTTCGTCCTTGGCCGCAGTACCTTCGTAGCGGGGCAGGTACAGTGATATCGCAGTGCCCTTGCCGACCTCCGACTGAATGAGCACGCGTCCGCCAGACTGATTGGCAAACCCGTAGATCATCGACAGACCCAGCCCGGTGCCCTGGCCAATGGGCTTGGTGGTGAAGAAGGGGTCGAATGCCTTGGCGATGACATCAGGTGTCATGCCGGTGCCGGTATCGGTCACGCACAGCGACAGATAGTGGCCCTCAGGCATATCGTGTGCGCGTGCCACATCGCCGTCGATCCAGCGGTTGCTCGCCTCGATGGTGATGCGTCCGCCGTCCGGCATGGCATCGCGGGCGTTGATGCACAGGTTCAGCAGCGCGTTTTCCAACTGGCTGGCATCGACCAAGGTTGGCCACAGCCCCGTGGCCCCCAGGGTCTCGACCACGATGCTGGGGCCGACCGTGCGCTGGATCAGGTCGGTCATGCCTTTCATCAGCCTGTTCACGTCGGTCGGCTGCGGGTCCAGGGTCTGGCGGCGAGAGAAGGCCAGCAGCCGGTGCGTCAGGGCTGCTGCACGTTTGGCCGCACCCTGGGCCGTCACGATGTACTTGTCGACCTCGCCCCAGCGGCCTTGCTCGATCCGGGTACCCATCAGTTCCAGAGCGCCGGAAATGCCTGCCAGCAGATTGTTGAAGTCGTGGGCCAGGCCACCGGTCAGTTGCCCGACCGCTTCCATTTTCTGTGACTGGCGCAGTTTCTCTTCGGCCTGCATGAGCTCGGTGGTGCGCGCTGCCACGCGTTGCTCAAGTGTGTCGTTGAGGGCCCGCAGCGCGGCAGTGGCACGGTCGCGTTCGGCTGCCACGGCGCGTCGTTCGTCAACGTTGATGAGCACGCCGGGGAAGCTCAGTGGCGTGCCATCATCGGCTCGGTCGACCCGGCCGTTGGCTTCGATCCAGTAGTAAATGCCATCATTACGACGAACGCGGTACTGGTGGGCGTAAACACGCCCGTTGGTGATGACCGCATTGATCGCATGGATCAGGCCTTGCTTGTCTTCCGGGTGAACAGTGGCAATGACTTGCTCCAGGCTCAAACCTTCACGGCCCAGCGCGGGGTCCAGACCGAAGGCCTTGGCGAAGGCTTCATCGACGGTAAAGCGATCGGTCGGCAAGTCCCAGTGCCAGGTGCCGATGATTGCACCAGCGGCCAGGGCGAGCTGAACACGGTCGATGTTTTCACGCGCGACGGCCTCGCTGGTGCGCAAGCGCTCCTCGGCGTCGCGTCGCGCGGTCACATCGCTGAAGATGACCGCAATCTGTCGATCAGCCGGCTCACCGACACGCACCGCCTTGACTTCGAACCAGCGTTCGAAAGCCTTGGCATAGTTCTCGAAGTTGGCTGGCTCACCGGTTTTGGCGACATTCCCGTAGGCTTCGAACCAGAACCGTTCCAGGTCCGGCGCGAACTCGGTCACCCACTTGCCGCGCAGATCGACGCCGGCCTGACGTTCAAAGGCGGGGTTGGCCTCGATGAAGCGGTAGTCCACCGGGCTGTCATCGGCATCGAACTTGACCTGAATGATGGCGAATGCGGCTTCGATGGTCTCCAGCATCGCCCTTGAGCGTTCTTCGCTCTGGCGCAGCGCGGTCTCGGCCTTGCGCATCTGCGACATGTCGAGCATTGCGCCGATCATGCGCACCGCCTGACCGTCGATGTCGCGTATCACGTGGCCACGGTCCAGTACGTCGGCATAGGACCCGTCCAGACGACGAAAGCGGTATTCGTCCGTCCAGGCAGTGCCATTGCCGTCGATCACGGCATGAATGGAGTTGTACACGCGGGTGCGGTCGTCGGGATGGATCTGGCCGATCCACCAGTCACCGGAGTTGTCCAGGGTTGCCAGCGGGTAGCCGTAGGCCTCTTCCAGCGCGTCGTTCCAGAGCACCAGATTGGCTGCAAAGTCCCAATCCCAGATCGCGTCATTGGTCGCTTTGGCAGCGAGCCGGTGTCGTTCCTGGGCTTCTTCGGTCGCGCGGCCCGCCAGATGCTCGGGGGTGCGGTCGCGCAGGATCTTCACGAAGCCGAGGTGCGTATGCTTTTCATCGTAAAGCGGCATCATTTCGCCTGATGCCCAGAACAGTTGACCGTCCTTGCGCAGGTGCCAGCGCTCGTCCGATGCCCGGCCTACGCTCAGCGCAAGCTGCATTTCATGCTCGATACGATCGTTGGCCACGTCCTCGGGCGTAAAGAAACGTTCGGCGCTCTGGCCAACCATCTCATCCTGGGTCCAGCCCAGAACCTGCTCTGCGCCCGGGTTCCAGTCGGTAATGATGCCGTCGCGACCGGTCAGGATCATGGCGAAATCCATCGCGCTGTCAAAGACTGCGCGCTGGCGTGCCTCGCGGCCGACGGCTGCGGGTCGACGGGTATTCGTTGCGGCGTCGATGCCGGCTTCTTCAAGCATTCTGCGCAGGTCCACGATCTGCGTTTCAAGCTCTTCTCTTGTCAGGTCTTTCAGAGCGCCTCCCGCTCACACGTTATGTTTGGCATGGGCGGGCACTTGCCGGTGGCCTGCTTTGCACGTTGAAATCCGCTCGTTAGTCAGCTCTGCATTTGCCCGTTCGCCCTCGGCAGGCTGCACCTGATGTGCGTCGTCCTATGTCGATCACCATACAGTCATTGCTGCGCTTGAACTCACTTCCTCTCCTGACTACACCGCAGTGGCTGTGTCAGTGGACACCTGCCGACGAATCGGGTTTCGACGGATCAGGCATTTAAAGCAGCCATCGTGTCCTGAGCTGATTCAGAAAGTATGTTCAAGGCGCGGCGGTTTGCCCGGGTATTCATCGGCCTTTGGGCGGCTTTCTTTAGAGGGCGTCAGGCCAGGGGAACAACTTTGTTTGCAGGCTGCGCACATGCTCATGACCTGATGCGAATTGTGCTTGCGGAGCAGCCTTTTTTCAGGGGGTCTGCGGAGCACATGCTAGGATTTACCCTTTCGTTATGCGAAACGTGCCCTTCGTATGTCCATCGATGCAAACAGTCCCGGTACACCCACCGCAGCCAAGCAGCCTGCAGCCAAACGTCGCCTGCCCAAGGGCGAGGTGCGCAAGGCCGAAATCATCAAGGCGGCCATGACCCTCTTCGCTCGGGATGGGTATGCCGGCGCCTCGCTGACCAACATTGCCAAGGTGGCAGGTCTTTCTCAGGTCGGCCTGCTGCACCACTTCCCGACCAAACTGGTGCTGCTGCAGGCTGTTCTCGAACATCGCGACCAGTACATTGCCGGCCGGCTGCAGGATGCCGATCAGGTCGCTTCTCTGCAGGGGTTCCTGTCGTTTCTGAAGCAGGTCATGAGTTTCAGTATCGAAGACGCCGCGGTCAGCCAGGCGCTGATGATCATCAACACTGAAAGTCTGTCGGTCACGCATCCTGCACACCGCTGGTTCAGCGAGCGTTTTGCAATTGTGCACGGTCATCTTCAGGCGCATCTGAAGTTGCTGGTCGAGGAAGGCGAAGTTCGAGCGGATATTGACGCAAGGCAGATCAGCCTGGAGATAGCCGCCATGATGGACGGCATGCAGATTCAATGGCTTCGATCGCCAGGGGATGTGCAGATAGAGCAGGGGTTTGCCAGGTTTCTCGAACGACTGGCGCGGGATCTGGCTGCACGCTGAGCTGCGAGCATTGGCCAGGCAGGCATCGGTGGTCCTGTCGACCACCGATGCCTTTGGCTTGGGAATGTTGCTTGGGATGAATGTTGCTTAGTAAGCCTGTTCTGCCTTGACCTGTACGGCCTTGCGCAGGGGGATCGGCAGCGGGTTGGAGTCGCGAGTGGTCAATTGCTCCGGGTACAGCGCTACAACCGTGCGGTCGAGCGTCAGGTTTTCCGAGTCCTTGCCCACCAGCACCTTGAACTTGCCAGGGTCAACGTTCCAGCTCACCGAGTTGGCTGAGTAGTACGCGAACGAGCGCGAGTCCAGCGCAATGGTCACGGTCTTGCTTTCGCCAGGCTTCAGGTAAACCTTGGAAAAGCCCTTCAGCTCTTTCTCTGGACGATCAACCAGCGGCTTGGAAGGCTGCACGTACAACTGAGCCACTTCAAAACCGGCCTTGTCACCCGTGTTGGTAACCGTGAACGACGCTTGAATGGTCGCGCCCGGTGCCAGCACGTTGCTCGACAGCTTCAGATCGCTATACGCATAGGTGGTGTACGAAAGCCCGAAACCGAATGGGTAGAGCGGTTTGGTGTGCTTCTTGTCGTAACCGCGATAGCCCATGTACAGGCCTTCGCTGTAGCTCATTTCGACAGGCGGGTTAGGGCTGCTGAAATAGTACGGCACCGGGTTCGAGTACGATGCATAGCTCGGATTGTCCTGCGCCTTCTTGTCCAGCGTGATCGGCAGTTTGCCCGACGGATTGACCTTGCCGAAGAGGATCTCTGCCAGTGCCTGGCCGCCCTGTTGCCCTGGATACCAGGCGTGCAGAGAAGCGGCTACCTTGTCAGCCCACGGCTGCATGTCCATGCCACCGCCACCGTGCAGTACCACGATGGTTTTCGGGTTGGCTTTCTGAATGAAACCGATCAGCTCGGACTGGAATTGCGGCAGTTCGAACGGACGATCGAGCGACTCACCCTCGTATTCGAAGTTGTTGCCGGCGGCTACCACGACAGCGTCGTAATCCCCCAGGTTCTTTGGTGGACGCAACGCTGCCCAGCTCATCTGCACGCCATTCATGCCGCCCAGTACCGGGGTGAAGTTGCCCTTGAGCCGGCGGTATTCGAGGCGCACGTTGTATTCGCTGCCGGCCTTGAGATTCGGTGTCTTGACGGTGCGCGGCACGACTGGAATCAGGTCGAACGAGACTTGCGTGCCTTCATCTTCAAGCACCAGCTCATCGTTGATCCAGAGTTTGTAAGGGCCGTCCGCACGGACCTTGAACACCTGGGGCCCGGTGATCGTCGGTTTGATCTTGCCGGTGAAACGGGCAGAGAAGGCGCCTGGCGCAGGGGTATAACCGTTGACTGTGCTGGCACCGTTATCGGTCACGTTGGTACTGGTAATCCAGTCCAGGTTGACGCCCGGCTCGATGCGGGTTGCCACAGGGTCGCCGGACAGCGAGGTGTTGGCGTAGTACTCGGCTTTTACGCCGGTGTTGCTGATCGCCTGCTGGTCACTGCCTGGCTGATACCAGACCGATGATTTGGGGTTCAGGCTCATCTGTGGCAGGTAGTCCACGTTGGACGGGTTAGACGCCAGTTGCTTGAGTCCGCTCACTTCGGTGACATAGCTGGCCGGCGCCGAATAGGCGGTGCCGAACGGCGCGGTCGGCGGCTGCATGGCCATGTCGCCAATCACGGCGATCTTCGCGTTTCTGGACAGGGGCAGCAGAGGTTTCTGCCCGTCCACTGGCTCGTTGCGCAGCAGGACGATCGATTCTCTGGCCACGTTCAAGGCCGCCAGCTGACCGTATTCACGATGCTCCAGTGGCTGCGCCTTGTTGATCCCCTTGTCAAAGCCGTAGCTGACCAGCGCTCTCAGGTTCCTGCGCACCTTGTCGTCGATCACGTTCTGGTGCAGTTGACCATTCCAGACGTAAGGCAGCAGTTTGGCTTCGGTAAACTGAAGACCGCTGGGCATGTCGATATCGGTGCCGGCCCATGCGCCTTTGAAGGCGTCCTGAACCGAGTTGAAATCGCTCATGACGTTACCCTGAAAGCCCCATTGGCCTTTGAGGATATCGGTGATGAGGTGATGGTTTTCACACGCGTATTCGCCGTTGATCTTGTTGTAGCCGCACATGATCGAGGCGATATTCGAGTTCTTGACCAGCGACTCGAAGCCCGGCAGGTACAGCTCCTGCATCGCCCGTTCGTCGATCTTTACATCCAGATAATGACGGTTCGCTTCCTGCTCGTTCATCAGGTAATGCTTGGCGGCCGCCTGGATGCCTTGAACCTGGATACCGTTGGTGACGGCTGGTGCCAGTACTGCGCCGAGAAACGGATCTTCGCCGCTCATGTACTCAGCCGCCCGACCGTTGAACGGCGTGCGGTACAGGTTGATGGCCGGCGACAGCATCTGCTGACCGCCTGCGATGCGGGTTTCGTAGCCGATGGCCAGACCGAATTCCTTGGCCCGGTTAATGCTCCAGGTGGCCGCGAGTGCTGACGGGGAAGGGTACTGCGCACCGAACGTCTTGCCGCCGACCAGTACGCCCATGGCCGAGTCATAGGCGACCGTGCCTTGTAGGTTGAACTTGTCCAGCTTCGGAATCATGCGGCCGTCGTCAACGCGCGAAAAATTGATTTTTTCCGATTGCGTCATGTTGTCCAGCATCGCGCCTACGCGCGCTTCCACTTCATTGCCGGTCATCGGCGTGACAGCGAATACGCTGCCTGCCTGGGCGATACCGAGCGCCAACAGGCTCAGGCCCAGGCCTTGTTTGATCATGGACACGGAGTTATTCCTTACGTCATTCATAGGTTGATCGGTTGCAGTCAGTGGGTCACTCAGTGGTCTTCATTGCCGGCAGGCGCGTCCGCAGTGTCGATCGGTGCATCCACCACCGTTTGCGCGCCACTGGGCGTTTTCTGTACGGCAGCGTCGGCACCGGTGATCTGCTCACGCTGTGCGGCGACTTCTGCGCGGCGCTCGCTCGACGTGGATGGCAGCGGGTTCTGCCTGTCAGCGGCAGACACCGGGAGGGCGGCAAGGGACATCAGTAAAGCGGCAACAACAGGCAGCAGGGGGCTGGCCATCGGGAGAATCTCCAAACAGAAATATGAAACAGGCAAACAGGCAAGTCAGCAGCTCAGGGCCGCTGACAGTTCATTCAAGGCGTGCGTGACAAACAGAAAAGTTGCTGAAAGGTAAAATACACGAATGCAATTTTATATAGTTGAAATTGGGTAAAATTCAATGACGGCTATTTGGTTTTAGTTTTGTTTTAATTTCAAAATATAAATTTAATAAGCAATATTTTTCTGTTTTTTGTGTTTTTACAGGCATTAATATTCTTTTTAAAAAGCAGAGTGATCACTCTGTTTTCGGGGGTTTAGATGGTTTTACATGGGGTCGCGTGCTGATGAGCGCAAGTATTGCTGACGCCTGAATACTGGCAGTGAGTGCCAGTATCACCACGTCGCTGTCAGGCCCGTCGAATAAAGTCCGGACACCACCGAAGAAGGCTGGCGCAAAGGCGTAGCAACCTTGAGCGATGGCGACGATCAACGTCACCACGCGCGCAACCTGATGCCGGGGAAATTCCGCTTGGGCAATCAGGGGAGGCAGTGATGTCGCATTGCCGATACCCACGCCGAAAAGAATCATGCCGGCCCATAACAGGGCAGGGCTTGTGCCGATAAACATCAGCACCACACAGCCCAGGCCCTGGCAGGCGTAACTCAGGCAGGCGACGTGGCGTCTACAGGTGCCTGGCGCTAACAGCCTGCTGGACAGAAATCTGCCGAAGATAGCGCTGCAGGTAGCAACACCCATGGCCATACCTGCGGTCTGTTGTGTGACGTGATCAATCAGCAGCAGAAACAACTGGCTGATCAGGCCGATCTGCGCAAACAGCCCGAGCGACATGGCTGCCGCCAGCGTGATGAATGGCCGGTTAATCCGCAACGTTATGGGTGCAGTGTCCTGCAATGGAGGCAGGTCGGTGGTTGTCTGGCGAATGTCGTCGGGGTGCTGACTCAGATGTTCAGGCCTGAACCGGAACACACCGAAAGCGAGGAGCGCGATCACGACTGTTGAAAGCACACCCACCACGATCGCCGCGAGGCTGAACCCGAACTGGTCGATCAGGTACACCCAGCCCGACGAAAAGACCACGCCGCCGATGCTCGCGCCGTTATAGGCCATCGCCAATGCGCCGGGGCGTTTGCTGACAAACCATGGCGAGATTGTGGCGTTGACCGCCGCCGCACCCATGGTTACCCAACCGAATCCGCTGAGAGCCGCCGCGATAAATAGCTGCCAGGGCTGATTGGCGATCGACCAGCCGTACACACCGACAGCGAGGGTTGCCGCCCCTGAGACCGTAATCCACGGCAGGCCGTACCTTTTGTACAACGCAGGCAGGTTGACCACGACCAACGTACCTGCCAGAAAATGCACCGTGACCGCAGCCGAGCACAGCGCTGTCGACCAGCCGGTTCTCTGAATCACGGCATACATGAATATCGGCGGACCGTAAAAGCCGATGCCCCAGCCAAACACAGCCATCAGAAACGTGGCCGCGACGACTTTTCTGCCGAAAAAACTCGATTGACGCATGGGTGAATCCCTTCAAATGGTTTGGCAGCAGTATGATGGCTGCCTACGAGAACACTTCAGGGATGGCTGAACTATGGATGTTGAAGCGGCAGACCTTTCGCTGGCGGCAGTGGCGGGTGCCATTGCTGACCCTGCACGATCCCGAATGCTCTGTGCGCTACTGGACGGGCACGCACGAACCGCGACCGAGCTGGCGGCGCTAGCCGATACAGGCGCATCGAGCGCCAGTGGCCACTTCGCGCGTTTGCGTGAGCAGGGGTTGGTGGAAATGCTCGTGCAGGGGCGGCATCGTTACTATCGACTGGCCAACGCGCAGGTGGCGCAAGCGCTGGAAGCCTTGCTGTTGCTGACTCGACACAGCGTTGCGCCGTTCAAACCCAACACGCCTTCGGCCTTGAGACAGGCTCGAACCTGTTACGACCATTGCGCCGGAGAAGTCGCCGTCAAGTTGCACGACGCCTTGCTCAAGGCCGGCTGGTTACATGAGCAGGGCAAGGACTATGTGATCAGTCAACGGGGTGCCGAATCACTGAATGCGCTGGGCATTGACGTGGACGCAGTACGTCAGCAACGCAGACGTCTGGCCTACGCCTGCCTGGACTGGAGTGAACGCGCCCCGCACATCGGCGGCGCGTTGGGGGCGGCGCTGCTGGAACTGATGCTCAAACGCGGTTGGGTAAGCCGCCATCTGGATTCCAGAGCACTGCAGCTGACGCCCAAAGGAGCAGGCGGGATGGCGAAGGCGTTTGGTCTGGATGGCGGTGCGTGACCGCTCAGGTAACCACGCCACTACCGAGCATGCCCGGCAGCAGCGTGGCTCAGGTTCAGAAGCTGTACTTGGCCGTCAACGCATAGCTGCGCGGGTTGCCGTACACGTCGGTGGAACCCCATACCGAGCTTGCGCCAATCGCCGTGTAGTAGGTGCGGTCGAAGATGTTGTTGGCGTTCAGTTGCAGGTCGAGGTTCTTGCTCACCTGATACCCCGCCATCAGGTCGGCGACGGCGTAGCTCCCCTGTTCCAGGCGATAGCTGCCATCGGTAAGCGCGATGTCGTTATACATGCGGCTCTGCCAGTAAACGTTGCCACCGACGCGCATTTTCTCCAGTGCGCCCTGCAGGCGATAGACCGTCGACACCTTGAACAGATGCTCGGGCGTGTCGGTGTCGAAACGCTGGTTCTTTTTCGTTGGATCAGCATCCTTGAGGTAGTGGGTACGGGCGTAGGTGTAGCCTGCACCGACTTGCCAGTTCTCGGTCAGCGCGCCTTGCAGTTCCATCTCGATGCCTTGGCTGCGTACCAGACCGGCAGCGTCGTAACAGGTCAGAACCGCGCAGCCCGCCTGGGTCGGTGACTGGGTCTTGAGGTTTTTCTGGTCGATCTGGAACACCGCCAAGGAAGTATTGAGGGCGCCGTTGAAGTATTCACCCTTGATACCGACTTCATAGTTTTCACCCACCACCGGCTTGAGCACCTTGCCGGACAGGTCCTGTGCGCTCTGCGGCTGAAAGACGTCGGTGTAGCTGGTGTACAGCGAGTGGTGTTCATCCAGCTTGTAGATCAGCCCTGCGTAGCGCGTCAGGTTACGGGTGACTTTGTAGTCTTCATCGCCGACGCGGTCATCGTAGTCGTACCAGTCCAGACGGCCGCCGAGGATCAGGGTCAATGGATCGGCCAGGCTCAGGCGTGTGGTGAGATAGACCGCATCCTGGGTAGCGATGCTATGCGTCTTGCCATTGCGAACGAAGTCCGGCTTTGGCGCGCCGATGGGCAGGCCGGTGTCGTAGGGGCTGTACTCGTTGCTGGTCTGGTCGTACACGCGCCGGCTGGTGCCGACCACCACTTCATGAGTGCGGCCGAAGGCTTCGACCGGTCCACTGGCGTAGACATCGAAGGCGGTTTGCTGCTCTTCCGGCTTCGACTGGTAGGCCGTGGTTTCCAGCGGGCCGTTGTAGCGAGACAGGTAGGTCCCCGAAAAAAGACCGTCCAGCGACGAGCTCGAGCCTGCTACGCGCAGTTTCCAGTCGTTGTCAAAACGGTGCTCCAGCTCACCGAACACGGTGTCTATCCGGATTTTCTTGTTTTCCCAATCCGACCCGGAATAGGTGGAGCGCGGCAGGTTCAGGTGGTGACCATCGACGCCCAGGGGCAGTCCGCCCCAGAAGTAGTTGGTCTGATCTTCCTGACGAGACAGGCCCAGGGTGGCGGTCGTCGCGTCGCTCAGATCGGCTTCGACCACCCCGTAGAATACGCCGTGATCGCTCTTTTCCTTATCGCGGAAGCTGTTGGCATCCTGGTAGGAACCAACTATCCGGCCGCGAACCGTGCGGCTGTCGTTCAGTGGGCCGGACGCATCGAAGACGCCACGGTAATCGTCCCAGCTCCCGACCGTGCCGGTGAGGGTGACCTGTGGCACGGCGGTAGGGCGTTTGCGCACCATATTGATCGCTGCCGAAGGATTGCCAGACCCTGTCGCCAGGCCAGTGGCACCCCTGATCACCTCGACATGATCGAACATGGCCAGATTGGGTTGAACGCCTGCCGTGTAGCCCGAATAAGACGCGGGCAGGCCGTCGTACATGATGTTGTCGATGTCGAAACCGCGCGAAGTGTAGGTTTGCCGACCCGGCCCGCTGGACTGGTCCAAAAACAGTCCCGGCGTATACCTCACCACGTCATTGATGCTGGTCATGGCCTGATCGTCCATGCGTTGGCGGGTGACAACCGTTACCGCCTGCGGCGTTTCACGAATGGTCAGCGGCAACTTGGTCGCGGTCTGCATCGGGCCGGTGGTGTAGGACTGACTGCCCTCGGTTGTGGAGCCAAGTTGATCACTGCTGATCTGCGTGGCGCCCAGTTCCATGGTCGTGGCGGGCTGTTCTTCAGCGCCAAGGGCTGCCTGTGTGGTGGCAGCCCAGATGCCCATTGCCAACAGACCCGGTGTGAAACGATTGCGGCTTTGCGATTGTTGCCCCGACATGAACCCGACACTCCCTCGACGCCCTCCATGGCTGGATGATAATAATGTTGATAATGGTTCGCATTAGTGTGACAGGTTGTTTCGCACAGAAAAAGACACTGCGAACAAATAGTTAACAAATTTTTCACATTTCCGTGCTGAGGCCGGACGTGAGTCGCCGTGAGGGTCTGACAGGTATCCATCGAAAAGCGCTATGAAAATCTTGTACATGAAATTACATTGGTACAAGTTTTATGGCTGCGGAGCCTCTTCCATTGACCCAAGCCCCTCGTCTCCACCTGATCCTTGGCGATCAGCTTTCCTTCGATCTCGCGTCCCTGAAGGACTTGTGCCCCGAACGCGACACGGTCCTGATGGTCGAGGTCATGGAAGAGGCGAGTCATGTGCCGCATCATCCGCAGAAGATCGTGCTGATCTTCAGTGCCATGCGTCATTTTGCCGAGGCGCTGCGTGAGCGTGGTGTTCGGGTGCAGTACGTCATGCTCGATGATCCGCAGAACACCGGGTCGGTGCCGGGTGAGTTACAGCGCTGGCAGGCTCTGTTGCGAGCAGAAGAGCTGCACATCACCGAATGTGGCGACTGGCGTCTGGAGCAGTCGATCAAGGACTGCGGGTTGCCCATCCAGTGGCACGCCGATACGCGCTTTCTCTGTTCCCGTGACGAATTCTCATCGTGGGCGCACGGCAAGAAGCAGTTGCGCATGGAGTTCTTTTACCGGGAGATGCGCCGCAAAAGCAGGCTGCTGTTGAACGGCGACGGTACGCCGGTCGGTGGTGCCTGGAACTTTGATGCCGAGAACCGCAAGGCGCTGCCCAAGGGCATGGCCGCGCCTTATCCGCTGCGCTTTTCCGCCGACACCATTACCCGCCAGGTACTAAAGCTGGTAGGCGAGCGCTTTGCCAGCCATTACGGCTCGCTGGATAATTTCGACTATCCGGTTACGCACGCCGACGCTCAGGCGCTGTGGGAATACTTTCTGGACTATGGCCTGGCCGGTTTCGGCGATTATCAGGACGCTATGGCCACTGATGAGCCTTTTCTGTTTCATGCGCGCATCAGCGCGGCGCTGAACATCGGGCTGCTGGATTTACGCCAGGTGTGCAGTGACGTTGAATCCGCTTACTGGTCGGGCAGGGTGGGGCTGAATGCCGCCGAAGGTTTCATTCGCCAACTGATCGGCTGGCGGGAGTATGTGCGTGGCGTCTATTGGCTGAAAATGCCCGATTACGCGAGCGGCAATCTGTTCGGTAACAGCCGGCCGCTGCCCGAGTTTTACTGGACCGGTGAAACCAAGATGAACTGCATGAGTCAGGCCATTGGCCAGAGCCTGAAGCATGCCTACGCCCACCACATTCAGCGCCTGATGGTGACCGGCAACTTTGCCCTGCTTGCCGGCATCGTGCCGGAGCAGATCTGCGAGTGGTACCTGGCGATCTACATGGACGCCTTCGACTGGGTCGAGCTGCCCAATACGCTGGGCATGGTCATGCACGCGGATGGCGGCTATCTGGGCTCCAAGCCCTATTGCGCCAGCGGCCAGTACATCAAACGCATGTCTGACTATTGCCGCGGCTGTGCGTACAAGGTCACTGAAAGCACCACTGAGGATGCCTGCCCGTTCAATGCGCTCTACTGGCATTTCCTGATGCGCCACGGCGACCTGTTACGTCGCAATCAGCGCATGGCAATTATCTATAAGAACCTTGATCGCATGGCTGAGCCCAAGCAACAGGCGCTGTGGGAGCGGGGCGAGCATTTGCTGGCCAGACTGGATGCCGGAGAAGCGCTTTGAAAAAGAACGAGCTGCCGGTCAAGACCTGCGTGGTCTGCGGGCTGCCGTTTACCTGGCGCAAGAAGTGGGCGCGCTGCTGGGATGAGGTGCTTTATTGCTCTGAGCGTTGCCGGCGAAACAAGCGCACTGCACGCGAGTAGCGTTTTCAAAATATTTCGAAATGAAAAACGCTGAACTATCGCGTGCTCAGCATGATCCTTCCTTATGCGCATTCAGCGCGACCCCGACCTGCCAGCGCATCCGCACTGAGTTTTGATCCAGGGTCGCCGAACGAAAAGGAGCCGTCATGACCGTAACCACCCATCCCGTCTACCGCTACACGCCAGGCCCGCTACATGCGACCTTGCTTGCCGGAACCGTGCCTTTGTTTCTCGGTGGCTTGCTGAGTGATATTGCCTATTACCAGACGTTTCAGGTGCAGTGGAGCAACTTTGCCGCCTGGCTGATTGCCGGAGGCCTGTTGTTCTGCGGGCTGGCGTTGCTGTTCGCGTTGGTCAATCTGGTTCGCGCCGATCACAAGGCCGGTCGTCCCGTGGTGTACTTCCTGTTGTTGCTGGTTACTTGGGTGCTGGGTCTGGTCAATGCCTTCGAGCATGCGAAAGACGCCTGGGCGGTCATGCCGTCTGGCTTGATCCTGTCGGTCATCGTCACTGTTCTGGCCTGCGTTGCGACGTGGACCGGGCTCACCAGCCTGCGTTCCGGAGGTGCAGAATGAGAAATATCCACGCATTGACTGCATTGAGCATGGCGCTGCTGCTGAGCGCCTGCGGCGGTGAAGCCGACAGCACTCAGGCGCGCGGACCGGATCCGAAACTGCCGGACCCGCAACGCGGCCTGTTGCCGAGTATGAAGATTGCCGAACCGACCGCATGGGGCGATCAGAAGCCTGCCGTGCCTGAGGGGTTCAGCATCACGGCGATTGCCAGTGATCTGAATATTCCGCGCCAGTCCATCGTCTTGCCCAACGGCGACATCATCGTTGCCGAAGGACGCGGCGGCAGCGCTGCCAAGCTCAAACCCAAGGACGTGATTGCCAGCGTCATCAAGGCCCAGGGCAACACCAAGGTCAAAAGCGGTAATCGTCTGACACTGTTGCGGGACGCGGACGGCGACGGCAAGTACGAGCTGAAGACGGTCTTTGCCGAGAACCTCAATGCGCCTTATGGCCTGGCCTTCGCGAACGGCAAGCTGTACGTGGCCAACCAGGATGCGCTGGTCAGCTTCGATTATCAGGAAGGTCAGACCAAGGCCAGCGGTGAGCCGACCAAGGTTACCGACTTGCCATCGGCGATCAACCACCACTGGACCAAGGCGCTGACGGCAAGCCCTGATGGCCGTTACCTGTATGTCGGTATCGGCTCGAACAGTAACGTGACCGAGCGCGGTATGGAGGTCGAGATCGATCGGGCGATGGTCTGGCAGATCGACGCCGCCACTGGTGCCCACAAGCCTTATGCGACCGGGCTGCGCAACCCGACGGCACTGGCGATTCAGCCGGGCACCGGGCAGCTGTGGACGGTGGTCAACGAGCGTGACGAGCTGGGGCCTGATCTGGTACCGGATTACCTGACCTCGGTGAAGGAGGGCGCGTTCTACGGCTGGCCTTACAGCTATTGGGGCCAGAATGTCGACACGCGTGCCCAGCCGCAGAATCCGGCCAAAGTCGCTGCGGCGATCAAGCCTGATTACAGCCTTGGTTCGCACGTCGCCGCACTGGGCGTGTCGTTCTCGATCCCGGCCATGGGCGACAAGTTTGCCGACGGCGTGTTCGTTGGTGAGCACGGTAGCTGGAACCGCGATAACCCGGTGGGTTACAAGGTGATCTTCGTGCCGTTCAGCAATGGCCGTCCTGCGGGCGAGCCTGTGGATTTCGCAACCGGTTTCCGCGGAGCTGACGGCAAGACTCGCGGCCGGCCAGTGGGCGTGACGGTTGATCCGAAAGGCGCACTGATCATCGCTGACGACCTGGCAAACACCGTCTGGAGAGTGACCCGCAACAAGTAGGTCACATGACCTGAGATCGTTGTTGAGTGATCGTTCCCAAGCGCTGCTTGGGAACGCCGTTCTTGACGCGGAGCGTCGGCACGATAGTCGGTGATTGATCGTTCCCATGCTCCGTGGGAATGCCGTTTGTGATGCTCTGCGTCACCCATGCAACCTCGCCGCGGAGCATCGGCCTGATGGCCCGTCTTCGCGGGACTTGCCTCGCGTCATCCACACAAAATTCTTTCGCAAGGTGGCTTCGATACGGGCTTACACGTTAGGGTTGGCCGCTTACACGCGCTGGCCCGAGCGGCCGGTCGCTGACATTCCCGAATTCTGGAACCGCTGTGAGTCGCTTTGAAACCGCTGGAAACGTAGAAACAAAACCCGCTTCATGGTGGGCCGTTGGCAGTGTATCGCTTGGGTCGTTCGCCACCGTCACCACTGAATTTCTGCCGGTCGGGCTGCTGCCCGATATCGCTCGCGACCTGGGAACCAGCATCAGCCAGACAGGCTTGATGATGGCCGTTCCCGGCATCCTCGCGGCCATCTCGGCACCGTCCTGTATTGCCCTGTTCAGTCATGTCGACCGCAAGCGCCTGTTGCTCGGGCTGCTGTCGATATTGCTGGCATCCAACCTGATCGTCGCGTTGTCCACGCACTTCTGGCTGACCCTCGCAGGCAGGGTCCTGCTCGGCTTCGCGCTGGGGGGATTCTGGACGATTGCCGGGTCCCTCGGGCCGCGCTTGAGGCCCGGCAAGGAGGGCGTCAAGGCCACGGCTTATGTGCTGGCGGGCGTCTCGATTGGCACTGTCGCCGGGATTCCGGCCGGTACGTTGATCGGTGAAGCCTTCGGCTGGCGGGCCGCTTTTGAAACAGCGGCAGTGGTCACGGTGGCAGTGGGTTTGTTGATCGCATTCTTCCTGCCTGCGTTGCCGGGCGAGCGTTCTGCCGGCATCAGCCAGATGCTGTCGCTGGCTGGCGAGCAACGCATTCGTCGCATGTTCGCCGCCGCACTGTTGATCTATGTCGGGCACTTCGCGGCTTACACGTACCTCGCGCCCTTCGTGCAGGAATTCGCGCATATTCAGGGTCAGGCCCTGGGCGCATTGCTCTTCGCGTTCGGCCTGGCGGCAGTTGCAGGCAATCTGGCCGGTGGAGCCCTGGCGGCCAGAAGCGCGCCGTCCTCGGTGCTGATCATGACCCTGCTGATGCTGGGTTCGCTGACGGCGCTGCTGATGTTCGTCGGTAACCCGTGGCTGCTCTGGCCGGTGATTCTGGTCTGGGGGTTCGCTTTCGGGATGATCCCCATCACCACGCAGATCTGGTGTTTCGAGGCCTCCAATGATCGTGTCGAAGGCGTTCAGGCGTTGCTGGTCTGTGTGGTGAATCTGTCGATAGGCGGCGGGGCGTTCATGGGTGGTGTGGTGTCCGGTCGGGCCGGCTTTACCGCTGCCATCGTGATCGGCGCGGTATGTGCCGCGCTGTCCATGCTCACCGTGATACTGGCGATGCGCAACTCAAGGCCGGTCAGTTGCATAGACTGATCTGCCGATAATGGGATACTGCGGCGATGCTCAATCCATCGTCGCGATACCTCATCACACCTTCAGCCTGCCTTGAAAAATGCGACTTTGCGGGTCAGGCGATCCGCAAGCTGTGCGAGCTCCTCACTGGCGGTTGCCACCTGCTGCGATCCATTGGCAGATTTGAGCGTCGAGTCGTGGATGCTGGTGATATTTATCGCAACGTCTTCTGCCACCGCACTCTGTTGAACCGACGCGCTGGCGATCTGCGCGTTCATGTGATTGATCGCACTCACTTCCTGATTGATTCTCGACAGGGCGCTTTGGGCATTGCGTGTCTGTTCCACGGCACGATTGACCAGTTCACAGCTGTCGCGCATGTTCTGTGCCGCAGTTTCAGTACCGCCCTGCAGCGTGCTGATCATGTTCTGAATCTCCTGGGTCGACAGCTGGGTGCGATTGGCCAGCGAACGAACCTCATCGGCCACCACCGCAAAACCTCTGCCATGCTCGCCCGCGCGGGCGGCTTCAATGGCCGCGTTGAGTGCCAGCAGGTTGGTTTGTGAGGCAATCGAGTTGATCACCTCGATCACCTTTTCGATCTCCTCGCCGTGCCGTGAGACCCGCTCCACGGTGCTGGTCGTTTCAGTCAGCGTGGCCGCCAGTTGTTCGATGGCAGTGGTCGTGCCTTCGACGAGCGTGTTGCCGTTCGCCACCTCACTGTCAGCCAGACGTGCAGCGTCTGCGGCCTGCGCTGCATAGCCCGACACTTCACTGACCGTCGCGGCCATCTCGCTGATGGCGGTGGCCACCTGTTCGGCTTCACGGGTCTGCACCATGATCTGCGCATTGTTGGCAGAGGAGGCAGTCGACAGCACGGTAGAGGACTGGCTGACCTCCTGAGCGGCCATGCGTACGTCGGTGATGGTTTCTGAAAGACGGTTTAGCGCCGTTCTCAGCACACCCATGACGCTGTCAGGATAGGCCGTGGTGATGGTTTGCTGCAGATCGCCCGCTGCCAGTCGGCGAATGGCTTCGGCAACGTCAACCGGTTCTGCGCCAAGGGTCTTTTTCACGAAGCGGATGATGAACGCCGACAGCACAATGCTCAGCAGCACAGCGAACGCCGTGGCCAGCAGCATCAGGCCACGGAACTGGCTGGCGGTCGCCTGCACATTATCCAGCTGGACCCTGATCGAGGCTTCCTCATGGTCGATGAGCGCGTTGATACGCTTCAGCCATTCACTGTAGTTACCGGAGGTCTGGCTGAGCAACAAGGCCTGCGCACCGGCGATGTCTCCGGCACGGCGCAAGGCAATCACGCTCTTGGTAGAGCCGAGCGTTTGCTGCTCGATTTCCTTGATGCCGCGCAGCAATTGGCGTTCTTCGGCACTGACATTGGGCTTGGTGAACAACTGCTCCATCGGTACGGCCGAGTCGACATAGTCCTTTTCAAGGCGGGTCATCTCTGCCAGATGCAGCGCTAGGTCCTGGTCGTTGTTGACCAGCACGGCATCGCGCAGGGCGATCGCACGGTTATGCACGCTGCCCCGGAAGTTGATCGCATAGCGTTGCACCTTGGCGGCATTTTCGCCTACGTCTTCCAGGGTGCTGTCAATGAACCCGACCCGCTGAATGCCAACGGCGGTGATCAAGATGAGCAGCGAGACGACAGCGGCGAATCCCAAGCCGATGCGCGTAGCCAGAGAAACCTGATTTTTCATGAAATGAACCCGAGCGAGGCAACAGAAGAAGTCGAATTAAATAATGGCAAAGAGCCTTTATTCAGAATGGCCTGACAATACCGTCCAGTCGACTCGCTGCCCAATAGATATTTGCGCACGGTGACATAGACAGGTGTTATTTCAGAACTGTATGACAGTTACGAAAGCGTGGGGTGCGATCTTTAGGGTCCTCGTCGTCGCTCTGTGCTGCGGGTAACCGGCGACGCTCATGTCGTTCGCCGGTTACGGGTGTTTTGCTGCGTCGGTCAGACGAAACCGGTCACTGCATGGGGCACGTATGGAGCTTCGAGACGTTTGATGTCCTCATCACTGAGCACCAGTTGCAGCGCTGCGATGGCATCGTCCAGCTGCATGGCCTTGGAGGCGCCGACGATGGGCGCGGATACACCGCGCTTGGCCAATACCCAGGCCAGTGCGATTTGCGCCATCGGCACCCCGCGCTCTGCGGCCAGCTGTTCCACGGTATCGATCACCCGACCGTCTTCCTTTTCGGTCGCCTCGTAAAACGACTGGCCGGAAACGTCGGTTCTGGTCCGCTCGGTCTGCTGACCATGGGGCCTGGTCAGCCTGCCGCGTGCCATCGGGCTCCACGGCATCAGGCCGACACCCTGATCGATACACAGCGGGATCATCTCGCGCTCTTCTTCGCGATACACCAGGTTCAGGTAGTTCTGCATCGAGACGAACCTGCTCCAGCCATGCGCGGTCGCGACCTGCTGGGCCTTGGCGAACTGCCATGCGTACATGGAGGACGCACCGATGTACCTGGCCTTGCCGGCCTTGACCACATCGTGCAGGGCTTCCATGGTTTCTTCGATGGGCGTGTCATAGTCCCAGCGATGGATCTGGTACAGGTCGACGTAGTCAGTGCCGAGTCGCGTCAGGCTCGCGTCGATACTGGACATGATGGCCTTGCGCGAAAGCCCCTTCTCGTTAGGACGGGTCGAGCCTTCCCACATGTTTGCCGGAAAGAACACCTTCGTGGCGATGACGGTCTCGTCGCGACGGGTGAACTCTTTGAGCAATTTGCCGACGATGGTTTCCGAAGTGCCTGCCGAGTAGCTGTTGGCCGTGTCAAAAAAATTGATGCCTTGCTCGACGGCGTGTTTGATGATCGGCCTGCTTGCTTCTTCGCCCAGTGTCCAGGGATGCGTTCCGGCATCGGGCTCGCCGAATGTCATGCATCCAAGGCACAGTCTGGAAATATCCAGCCCTGTGTTGCCAAGCTTTACGTAGTCCATGAATCCTCCGTCTATCGTTGATTGATCAGCCGCCGAGCCGTTTCGGTGCCGTCCATAACATTTACAGTTGGGGCAATGTCTGCCCGGAACAACTCGCTTTGGCGCGATTGGTTCTATAGTTCTAGTTCTGTAGAACTATAAGCGACTGTGCACGATTCGGGAGAGCAATATGGCCAGACTGGAACAGATAGGGTTTCTCGGTTTCGATGTATTCGGCACCGTTGTCGACTGGCGAAACGGCGTGGCGCGGGCCGCTGCGCCATTTCTGCAGCGGCATGGCATGCACGTCGACCCCCTTGATTTTGCCGATCAGTGGCGCGGTCTTTATCAACCTTCCATGCAGCGCGTGCGTGCGGGTGAGCGCCCGTACGTGACACTCGACGTGCTCAACCGGGAGAGTCTCGAAACCGTGCTGGCGCGCCACGAGGTGGATTTCGGCAGCATTCCCGACGCCGAACTCGTCGAGCTGAACAAGGCCTGGGAGCGGCTTGATCCCTGGCCAGACTCGGTCGCAGGCCTGACCCGATTAAAGCGCAGATTCTCGATCGGTACGCTATCGAACGGACACATCGCCGGAATGCTCAACCTGGCGAAATTCGGCGGACTGCCCTGGGACGTCATCGTCGGCGCAGAGATCGCCGGCACCTACAAACCGATGCCCCAGACCTACCTGAAGTCTGCAAAAGCCGTGGGCCTGGCGCCGCATTGCGTCGCCATGGTGGCTGCGCATAACGCCGACCTGACTGCCGCACGTGCGAATGGCTTCAAGACCGTTTTCGTCCGACGTCCCGCCGAGCACGGGCCAGGCCAGACATCTGACCTGAGCGCCGAACAGGACTGGGACGTGATCGTCGACTCCCTGACCGAAGCGGCTGACGCGCTCGATTGTTGAAGCGCCTGTTAGGGGGTTGCGCCAACGCTGCGCGCGCCTGGAAAAATCGCCGCCCGCCGCTGAAATTGGAAGCATATCTGGCGGCTGGACAGCCATGCCGTTTGACGGACACTTTTGCGGTTTGTAACTTTTTGTTTGCCTCATCGCCGAAAATCGTGGTTATTATCCCCGGCGCCCAGGGCCAAAAACCCGGCGCCAATGGCTGTCACGGGTCCACAGACTCCGCAGTCACAGCCGATCGGGTCCACCCTGGCGCTGACACCCCGGCGCAGGCCGTTCCCCGTCGTTGACCCTCAAACGGAAGATGAGGTTTCAATTGGTCACGCGGTATGCAAACGTCAGTTCCAAGGGCAGAGCGATCAGTCTCGTCAACGAGCCAGCCACCCCCCTTTCTGTAGGCGAGTCGCGCCGTGCCGCGTTCGTCTGTCATCCCTCTGCGATCCCCCCGAGTGCTTGCATGTCAGGTCATGACATGAGCCCGAGAGCCCGCGCCGCACCCTCTCCCTGAATCTCGATGTTCATCCGGCATTGCTCATGCCGTGCCTGACGGGCTTGCTGCTCTGCGCTCCCGTCTGCTCATAAAAAAATAATCTGCTCACGGACGGTGATTCCTGATGGTCGACAAATCTTCCTCGCGCGGGACGGGCTTCGCTCATCCTGATACAGAGCAACCCTTTGACCAAAACCAGTGTGTGCATGGCCTTTTCGAAGCCCAGGCAGAGCGCAATCCTGGTGCTATCGCGGCACGCTTCGGGCTGGACACGCTTGACTATGCGACGCTCAATACCCAGGCCAACCGCCTGGCCCATTACCTGCGCAGCCTTGGTGTCGGGCCGGATGTGCGGGTCGGGATTTGTCTGGAGCGCTCGCTGGACATGCTGGTTGGCGTGCTCGCGGTACTCAAGGCGGGCGGTGCCTACGTGCCGCTGGACCCCGCGTACCCTAAAGCCCGGCTGGCACACATGCTGGCAGACAGCGCGCCACGCGTGCTGCTGAGCCACGCTCCGGCGCGCGCGGCGTTGTTGGCGGCGCTGGAGGAGGTTGAGGTCGCAACGCAGGTGCTTGATCTGGCCGATACCCGACTATGGGCAGCGCAGCCGGCGCACAACCCTGACCCGCACGCGGTTGGTCTGACGTCCTGCCATCTGGCGTACGTGATCTATACCTCGGGCTCCACCGGGACGCCCAAGGGGGTCATGGTCGAGCACCGTGGGCTGATCGCGGTGAGCGCTGCCTGGGAGCGTTTGTACGCGCTGCACAAGCCACTCAATCACCTGCAAATGGCCGGGTTTTCCTTCGATGTGTTCAGCGCCGACCTGATCCGCGCACTGGGTTTTGGCGGCACGCTTGTGCTCTGCCCACGTGACACGCTGATGGACCCGCCTGCGCTGTATCGCCTGTTGAGCGAGGCGCGCATCGATTTCGCGGACTTCGTGCCGGCGGTGCTTAACCCGTTGCTGGCCTGGGTGCAGGAGGCGGGGCGCTATCTGTCGTTCATGAGCACGGTGGTTTGCGGCTCGGACATCTGGACGGCGCACAGCGCGCGCCAACTGCGTGGGTTGTGTGGCGAGCAGGTGCAGATCGTCCAGGCCTACGGTGTTACCGAAGCGAGCATCGACAGCACCTGTTTCGAGTTCGAACCCGACAGCCACGTCGATGCGGTGCTGCCCATCGGACGGGCGTTGGCCAACACGCGGATTTACCTGCTCGATGCCGCTGGCGAGCGTGTTCCCCAGGGCGTGACCGGCGAACTGTACATCGGCGGCGCGGGGGTAGCGCGTGGCTACCTGAATTTGCCGGAACTGACCCGCGAGCGCTTCATCGACAGCCCGTTCGTGGCCGGTGAGCGGTTGTACCGTACTGGCGATCTGGCCCGCTATCGGGCTGACGGCCATCTGGAATTCCTCGGGCGCAACGACTCGCAGGCCAAGCTGCGCGGCCTGCGCCTGGAACTGGGAGAAATCGAGGCGCGTCTGGCCGAGGTTGCCGGTGTGCGTGACAACGTGGTGGTGCTGCGCGAGGACAACGCCGGCGTGCCCAGGCTGATTGCCTACTTTCGCGAACAGAGCGGCGCAGCGCTGACGCCCAAAGGCCTGCGCGAGCATCTGCAGCGCAGCCTGCCGGACTACATGATTCCTGCTGCGTTCGTGCGCATGGACGCGCTGCCGCTGACCGCCAATGGCAAGCTGGACCGCATCGCACTGCCCGAGCCGGGGGATGACGCGTTCGATCGGCATGTCTTCGAAGCCGCGCAAGGCGCGCTGGAAACGGCCCTCGCGGCCATCTGGGCGGAGGTGCTGGGCGTCGAGCGAGTCGGTCGCCAGGATCACTTTTTTGCACTCGGTGGCCACTCGCTGCTGGTGATGCGTGTGCTGGCCAAGGTTCGGCAGGCACTGCATCTTGAGGTGTCACCCTCATCCCTGTTTACCGCCCCCGTGCTGCAGCAGTTCGCCGAACGACTGAGCACCGCTCAGCAGGGCAACGCTCGCCCGCCGATCACGGCTGTAGAGCGTAGCGGGGCACACACATTGTCATCTGCCCAGCAGCGCCTGTGGTTTCTGGCGCAGATGGAAGGCGGCAATGCGGCCTACCACATGCCCTTGAATCTGCGCCTGCGCGGGCCGTTGCAGGTGGCCGCGCTGGAGCGCAGTTTCAATCAGCTGGTGGCCCGCCACGAGGCGCTACGCACCACCTTCTTCGCGGTCGAGGGCGAGGGGCGGCAGCGCGTTTGCGCTGCGGAGACGATCATTCCGTTACCAGTCATCGATCTGCGCGGCGAGCACGATGCCCAGGCGCGTCTGCTGGCGTTGATCGACGCAGAGGGCAGCAAGCCGTTCGACCTGGCGGTAGGGCCGTTGATGCGCGTCAGCCTGGTCAAGCTGGCCGACGACGATCACGTATTGTTGCTGACCCAGCACCATATCGTCTCGGATGGCTGGTCGATGGGCGTGCTGACCCGTGAACTGGGGCTGCTCTATGAGGCGGCTATTCAGCAACCGGCCGCGCACGGGCAGTCCCTGCCACTGCCGCCGCTGGCTGTTCAGTATGTGGATTACGCGGCCTGGCAACGCCAGTGGCTGTCCGGCGAGGTACTGGATGCGCAGCGACGCTACTGGCGTGAAACCCTGAGCGGTGCACCGCTATTGCTGGAGTTGCCCACCGATCACAAACGTCCGGCCGCCCAGGATTACCGCGGCGGCTTCGTGCCACTGGTCTTTGAACGCGCGCTGACGGCACGGCTCCGAATGTTGGCTACGCAGCAGGGCACCACATTGTTCATGAACCTGCTGGCGGCCTGGTCGCTGTTGCTGATGCGCCTGTCGGGGCAGGATGACGTGGTCATTGGTGTGCCCTCGGCGAACCGCAGCCAGCAGGAGCTGGAAGGGCTGATCGGGTTCTTCGTCAATACCCTGGCCCTGCGCATGACCCGCGCCGGCAGCCCGACGGTGGCCAGTTGGCTGCAACAGGCGCGCAGCGTTGCGCTTGCCGCTCAGGAACATCAGGACTTGCCGTTCGATCAAGTGGTGGAGTTGCTCAACCCGCCGCGCAGTCTGGCTTACAGCCCGGTGTTTCAGGTGCTGTTCGCCTGGGAGCAGCATCAGGATTCGGATCTGGAGTTGTCCGGGCTCGAGGTCAGCGTGCTGCAAAGCGTCCAGCCAGTGGCCAAATTCGACCTGCAACTGGCACTCAGCGAACGCGACGGGCAAATCGTCGGCGGCCTGGAATACGCGTCGGGGCTGTTCGAGCCGGAGACCGTGGTGCAGATGGGCGAATACCTGCGCCGCATCCTCATGCAGATGGTCGAGGACAGCGAACAGCCGTTGGCGACGCTCGACCTGCTCAACGCCGAGCAGCATCGACGGATCGTCCACGACTGGAACCGCACCGAACGCGATACCTCGGCGCAGCCCGATTGCGTCAAGCGATTCGAGGCCGTGGCGCAGCGCACACCCGATGCCGTGGCGTTGCTGGCCGATGAGCGAGCGCTGACTTACGCCGAGCTCAATCAGTCTGCCAACCGCCTGGCGAGTTACCTGATCGAGCAGGGCGTGAGGCCCGAGCAGCGCGTGGGACTGTGTCTGGAGCGCTCGCCGCAGATGGTCATCGGCCTGTTGGCCATTCTCAAGACCGGCGCCGCTTACGTGCCGTTCGATCCTGCATACCCGGTCGAGCGTCTGGCGTTCATGTTCGCGGATGCCGCACCGAGCCTGCTGCTGACCCAGACTGCACTGCGTGCCGGTCTGCCGCCGTTGCCCGACACGCTGCCGATCTGCTGCCTCGACGTGGAAGCGCAGCGCTGGTCTGGGTATTCCGAGGCCAACCCGCAAGTCCCCGTCAGCCCCGGTAACCTGGCTTACGTGCTCTACACCTCCGGTTCGACCGGACGCCCCAAGGGCGTGGCGCACAGTCGTGCGGCGCTGGATAACCTGATCGCCTGGCAACTGGAACAGACGCCTGTTTCACAACGCGTGCTGCAATTCGCATCGTTGAATTTCGACGTGTCGTTTCAGGAAATCTGCAGCACGCTGTGCCAGGGTGGCAGTCTGATGCTGATGAGCGAAGCCGGCCGCAAAGATCTCGCCGCGCTGCGCCCGACGCTGGTGGCCGAAGATGTACAACGGGCGTTTCTGCCTTTTGCCGTGCTTCAGCAACTGGCCAGCCTCACTGAAGCCGAGGCGTCGGTGCCGATGCCTTTGCCAAAGGGCGGCTGCGAAATCATCACTGCTGGCGAGGCGTTGCTCGTCAATGACGAACTGCGTGCCTTTGTCTGCGGCCTTGGCGGTGCGCAACTGCACAACCAGTACGGCCCGACCGAAACCCACGTGGTCAGCCAGTTCAGCCTGAACTGTGACGCCGCCGGGCAGTGGCCGGACGCACCGCCGATTGGCCGGCCCATCGCCAATGCGCGTCTGTATGTGCTGGACGGCGACCTGAACCCGGTACCGGTCGGTGTGGCGGGCGAGTTGTATATCGCCGGAGCCTGCCTGGCCCGTGGTTATCTGAATCGTCCAGACTTGAGCGCCGAACGCTTCCTGCCGGACCCGTTCAACCCGCAGCCCGGTGCGCGCATGTACCGCAGCGGAGACCTGGCGCGATTTGCGGCCGACGGCAACGTGCACTACCTGGGACGCATCGACCAGCAGGTCAAGTTGCGCGGCTTTCGCGTCGAACTGGGCGAGATCGACAGCCTTCTGCACCAGCAACCCGGTGTGCGGGAAGCGGTGGTGGTGTTGCGCGAAGATGCGCCGGGCGACAAGCGTCTGGTGGCCTACGTGGTGGGGCCTGCAACGGCCGAAACGCTGCGTGCCGAGCTGCACCGCCACCTGCCGGAACACATGGTGCCGACGGCCTGGGTGGCGCTGGCGCAGTTGCCGCTGACCCGTAACGGCAAGCTCGACCGTCAGGCGCTGCCAGTGCCAGAGCGACAGGCCGCCAGTGCCTATGTGGCACCGCGCGACGAGACCGAGCGGCAGATGGTGTGTATCTGGGCCGAGGTGCTCAAGTGCCAGCAGGTCGGCATTCACGACAACTTTTTCGAGCTGGGCGGGCATTCGCTGCTGGCCACACGGATGATCTACATGATCAACCAGCGCATGGGCGCGCAACTGTCCCTGAGCAGCCTGTTCAAGACGCCGGTGCTGATGGACCTGGCCGAGCAGGTGCGGCTCGGGCGGGGTGACGGGCCTTCGCTCGACACACCCTTTGCCCCGATTGAAGCTGATCGCAGCGCACGCTATGCACCGTTTCCGTTGACCGATATCCAGCAGGCGTACTGGTTTGGCCGCGAAGCGTCGGTCAGCCTCGGCGGGGTCAGTGCCCATGGCTATGAAGAACTGCGCATCCCCGGCCTCGACGTGCCACGTTTCGAGCAGGCGCTGAACCGCATGATCCTGCGGCACGACATGCTGCGCGTGGTGTTCCTCGGCGATGGCACGCAGCAGGTCCTCGACAGCGTGCCGACCTATCACATGCCACGCAACGATCTGCGCGGCCTGTCTGCCGACGCCGCGCAGCAGGCCCTGCAAGTCACCCGCGAACGTCAATCCCATCAGGTCCTGGACGCCAGTCGCTGGCCGTTGTTCGAGTTCAGTCTGTCGTTGCTCGACGAGGACATCAGCCATTTGCACATCAGCCTTGACGCCCTGATCGTCGACGCCGCGAGTACGCAGATTCTGGCGCGCGAGCTGATGGCGTTTTATGCCGACCCGCAGTTGCAACTGCCCGAACCGGGGCTGACCTTTCGCGATTACGTGCTGGCCGAGCAGCGCTTGCGCAATGACAGCCGCTACGCACAGGCGCTGGACTACTGGCGCGAGAAGGTTGCCGCGCTGGCACCTGCGCCGGACCTGCCGCTGGTGTGCCAGCCGGAAAGCATCAGCCACCCGCACTTTACCCGCCGCGACCGCGAGCTTTCAGCGCTGCAGTGGTCACGGCTCAAGGAACTCGCCAGGCAATTTGCCGTGACCCCGTCGGTGATGCTGCTGACCGCGTTCAGCGAGGTGCTGGCGCTGTGGAGTCTGCAGCCGCGCTTCACGTTGAGTCTACCGCTGTTCAACCGCATGCCGCTGCACCCGGATGTCGATGAGATCATCGGCGACTTCACCTCGCTGGTCTTGCTTGAAGTCAGTCTCGACGGGGCCGCGAGCTTCATCGACAAGGCGCGTGCCGTGCAGGCACGGCTGTGGCAAGACATCGACCATTCGGTGGTCAGCGGCGTGCGAGTGCTGCGTGAACTGTCCCAGGCCCGAGGCGTGCAGCAGACCGCCATGCCGATCGTGTTCAACAGCACCTTGTCGGAAGCTGCGCCGGAACTGGCCGAATTCAACCTTGCCGACGCGTTGAATGCCGAGCACATGCACAGCATCACCCAGACCCCGCAGGTCTGGCTTGACCACACGCTGCTGGAGCTGGAAGGGCGCCTGCTGTTCAACTGGGACAGCATCGACGAGTTGTTTCCGCAAGGCCTGATCGAGCAGATGTTCGTCGCCTACAACGCGCTGCTGGATCGCCTGCTCGACGCCGATGCCTGGAACGCTGGCACGGTGGAGCTGATACCGCTGGCACGCTTGCCGGCGCCCGAGGCCAGCCCCGTTGACTCGGCGCTGATGCACGAACTGTTTGATCGCCAGGCACTCGCTGCCCCGGATGCGCTGGCAGTCATCGACACCCATCGGCAGCTGAGTTATCGCCAGCTGCGAACCGAAGCGCGTCAACTGGCGGCGCTGCTTCAGCGTCGCGGCGTGGTGCCTAATCAACTGGTCGCGGTGGTCATGGAACGTGGCTGGGAACAGGTCGTCGCGACGCTGGCGATCCAGTACGCCGGCGGGGCCTACCTGCCGCTCGACCCGGCGCTGCCGACCGAGCGTCTGGAGCACATCCTGCAACGCGCCGAAGCCAGCCTGGCGCTGACTCAGCCGGTACTGCGGCAACGTGTCGAGTGGCCCGTGCAGGTCCAGGTCATCAGCGTGAGCGATCCGATCGTTGCCGACGATGGCCTTTCCGATCAGTCCGAATTGCACGCCGTGCATCTCACCCCGGACGATCTGGCCTATGTGATCTACACCTCCGGCTCGACCGGCCTGCCCAAGGGCGTGGTCATCGATCATCGCGGTGCGGTGAATACGCTGCTCGACATCAACCGGCGCTTTGCCGTCGGCGCTGCGGATCGGGTGCTGGCGGTTTCGTCGCTGAGTTTCGACCTGTCGGTCTATGACTTCTTCGGCTCGCTGGCCGCTGGCGCGGCGGTGGTGCTGCTCGAACCGCAGCAGGCTCTCGACCCGGCGCACTGGCTGACGCTGATCGAGCGGCATCAGGTCAGCCTGTGGAATTCGGTGCCCGCCTTGTTCGGCATGTTGCTGGAGTATGTGCAAGGCGAGCGCAGCGCTTTGCCGTCGTGCCTGCGCGTGGCGATGCTGTCAGGCGACTGGATTCCCCTGACGCTGCCCGAGCGTGCCTGGGCGCTGCAGCCGGCGTTGCAACTGATCAGCCTTGGCGGGGCGACCGAAGCGTCCATCTGGTCGATCCAGTATCCGCTGCAGCAGGTCGACCCCGCGTGGCGCAGTATTCCCTATGGCAAGGCGCTGGATCACCAGCGCTTCTATGTGCTGGATGACGCCTTGCAGGTTCGCCCGACCTGGGTGGCTGGCCAGTTGTATATCGGCGGTGTCGGCCTGGCCAAGGGCTATTGGCGTGATGAAGCCCTGAGTGCCGGCAGTTTCTTCGCCCACCCGCTGACCGGCGAACGTCTGTACCGGACCGGCGACCTGGGGCGCTGGCTGCCCGACGGCAATATCGAGTTTCTCGGGCGTGAAGACACCCAGGTCAAGGTCCAAGGGCACCGCATCGAGTTGGGCGAGATCGAAGCGGCACTCAATCGCCATCCCGGCGTACAGAGCGCCGTGGTGCGGGTGCTCGGCGAAGCGCTGGGCGAGAAGCGGCTTGCGGGCTACGTACTCAAGGCCGATCCCTCGTTGCAGGCCAGTGATTTTGCCCAGTACCTGGCAGACAAACTGCCGGCCTACATGGTGCCGACGTCGTTTACCTTCGTGCAGGAATGGCCGCTGTCGGCCAACGGCAAGGTCGACAAGAAACGCCTGCCGGAGCCGTCGCAGGTTCAGGACGCCGGCCCGGCGCTGGAAGTGGAGGGGCCACAGGAGCAACAACTGGTGATGATCGTGCAGGGCGTGCTCAAGCGCCCGTCGATCGCTGCCGACGCCAATTTGCTCAACCTGGGCGCCACCTCGATCGACATTGTCAGGATCAGTAATGCGCTGTCCGGCGAACTGCAATTCCGTCCCAACGTTGCGCAACTGCTGGCGCAGCCGACCCTGCTCAATCTGCTCGGCATGTACCGCCGGAATCTGGCCAACGGCAGTGTGGTCGACAGCGCTCGTCAGCGCGCGGGTTCGCCTGAGCAAGTGATCGAGGATCCGCAGCAGCGGGCGCGCTTCAAGGCCGAGCAGCGCGGTCGGCGGACCTTCGCCCCGCAGGTTGCGGTGCTGGACCTGGCGCGTCCGGATAACCCGGCGTTCGCGCGGCGCTTCAGCGACTATCGCTCGGTACGCCAATTCGCTGACCGACCCATTCCGACCGAGGCGTTTGCCGGGTTACTGGCCAGCCTGGCGCAGGGGCAACTGCACGGCGAGGTCAAATACCAGTTCCCGTCCGCAGGCGGTCTGTACCCGATCCAGTGCTACCTGTATGTCAAACCGCAGCGGGTCACCGGCGTTGCTGCCGGCGCCTATTACTACGACCCGGTTCAACACCGCCTGCTGATGCTCGACAGCGAGCCGCTCGATCCGGACACCTACGATTATTTCGTTAACCGCCCGGTGTATGAAAACGCCGCGTTCTCGCTGTTCTTCATCGCCGACATGGCCGCGATCCGGCCGCTGTATGGCGAGCGCAGTCGCGACTTCTGTCATATCGAAGCCGGAGGCATGGCGCAATTGCTGACCATGACGGCGGTGGAGCAGGGCCTTGGCCTGTGTGGCATGGGCTCGCTCGAAGAGCAGCAATTGTCGGCCCTGTTCGACCTGGGACCGAATCATCAGTTGATTTACTCGATGGTGGGCGGTCTGCGCACTGCCGACGAACAACGCCGCGCGCAGGTCGAGGCGTTCGCTTCTGCCGCCAATCAAACGGACGACGCCAGCGACATGGAGGAGATAGAGATATGAATGCCTATCAATTGCTGGAGTTGTTCGGTCGCCACGCCGTGGTGCTTGAAGTGGACGGCGACAAACTGCGCTGCAAGGCACCGCGCGGGTTTCTGAATGACGAGATGTTGCAGGCGCTCAAGCAGCACAAGGCAGAACTGATTGCCTTGCTGAGCGGCACCGACCCCGCCGCGATCCCTCGGCGTGCCGCCGGGCAAGCAGCTGTTCCGCTGTCGTTTTCACAGCGCCAGCTGTGGTTTCTCGATCAGATGGAACCGGGCAATGCGTTCTATAACGTGCCCACTGCGGTGCTGCTGAAAGGCGCGCTGGATGTGCCGGTGCTGGAGCGGGCGCTGAACGAATTGATCATGCGCCATGAAATATTGCGCACCACGTTTGCCAGCGTGGACGGCGAGCCACGGCAGCTCGTGCACCCGGCGATGCCGCTGGTGATGCCAAGTGTCGACCTGCGTGACCTGTCGCCGACGGCGCGCGATGCGCACGTCAGCATGGCGGTTGAGCAGGAGGCCAAAGCGCCGTTTGACCTGGCCAGCGGCCCGTTGCTGCGGGCCTCGCTGCTGCGCCTTGCCGATGAGGAGTACCTCTGGCTGTACAGCGTGCACCACATCATCGCCGATGGCTGGTCGATGGGCGTGATCCTTCAGGAAGTGACCACCGTGTATGGCGATTTCCTGCGCGGTCAGGCGTCCAGTCTGGCGCCGCTGGCAGTGCAGTACGCCGATTACGCCTGCTGGCAGCAACAGCGGCTGAGCGACGAGGCGCTGGCCGGGCAACTGGACTTCTGGAAGCGCACCCTGGCCGACGCGCCGCCGCTGCTCGACATGCCTGCCGACCGGCCACGTCCGAACGTGCAGCGCTACGTCGGGGCGACCTTCAGCTCGACGGTCGACGGCACCACCTTGCGTGCGCTCAATGCGCTGGCCAGACAGACCCAAGGCACGCTGTTCAACGTGCTGATCGGCGCGCTGTCGGTCCTGCTCTGGCGCCACAGCGGACAGCGAGACCTGTGCATCGGTACCCCGTTCGCCAACCGCAGCCGTCCCGAAATCGAGCCGTTGATCGGTCATTTCGTCAACACTCAGGTGATTCGCCAGTGTCTCGATCCGCAGCAGACCTTTGCCGAGCTGTTGCGCGAAGTACGCGCCACTCTGCTGGATGTCCACGCGCATCAGGATGTGCCTTTCGACCGCGTGGTGGAGGCCGTCAACCCGCAGCGCGATACTGCGTATTCGCCGTTGTTTCAGGTGATGATGGTGTTGCAGAACACCCCAGGCAACGCCGCACAGATGCCGGGCCTGAGCATGACGCCGTACAGCACCGGGAGCGCCACGGCCAAGTTCGACCTGGCGTTCGAATGGGTCGAGCGCGACGGTGTGCTGAGCCTGCTGGTGGAATACAACACCGACCTGTTCGACCAGACCAGCATCGAGCGCCTGAGCGCGCATTATCGTCAGCTGCTGGAACAGGTGGCGCTGAACCCCAAGCAGCCTGTTGGCGCACTGACGCTGATCAGCGATGCCGAACGCGAACAGATACTGCATGCGTGGAACAGCCCGGCACCGCTGGCCCAGCCCGTCGATTGCGTGCATCGCCTGATCGAAGCTCAGGTCACGCGTCGGCAGGCCGAGTGTGCGGTCATCTTCGAAGGTCGATCGCTGAGCTACAGCCAGCTCAACAGTCAGGCTAACCGCCTGGCGCATCACTTGCTCACCCTCGGCGTCGGCCCGGATGTGCGCGTGGCGGTGTGTATCGAACGTTCGCTGGAACTGCCGGTGGCCGTGCTGGCGGTGCTCAAGGCCGGGGGCGCCTATGTGCCACTGGACCCGGATTATCCATCGGGTCGCCTGCGGCATATTCTCGATGACACGTCCCCAGTGGTGCTGCTGGCCCAAGGGCCGACGCGCAAGATCCTGCGCGAGGCCCTGCAAGGCGCGGACTGTGAAGTGCCGATCCTCGACGTGCAGGCCGATGCCGTGCTCTGGGCCGAGTGCCCGTCGGACAATCCGCAGCCGCAGCGTGTCGGTGTGAACGCCGACCACCTGGCGTATGTGCTTTACACCTCCGGCACTACCGGGCTGCCCAAGGGGGCGATGGTCACGCATCGCGGGCTGAGCAACCTGCTGCTGTGGTGTCAGCAATTCTGCGGCGAACACGGGAGCATGCTGCACAAGATCCCATTCGGTTTCGACGCCTCGGCCTGGGAGATTTTCTGGCCGTTGCTCACCGGGGGCAGGCTGGTCATCGCCCGTCCCGGCGGGCATTTCGAACCCGGCTACCTGGCGCAGGTGGTGCGCGAACAAAGCGTCACCGCGATGGTGTTCGTGCCGGCCATGTTGCAACTGTTTCTGGAGGTCGAAGAGGTCAGCGCCTGTCTCTCCCTGAAGGATGTGTTCAGTGGCGGCGGGGAGCTGTCGCCCGCAGTCGCCAGGCTGTTTCAGGAGCGTCTGCCGCATGCCCGCCTGCACAACGTTTATGGTCCGACCGAAACCACAGTGATCAGCAGTGTCTGGACGCTGGAGCCTGGTGCTGACGTTCCGCCACGCCAATTGCCCATCGGCCGACCCCTTGCCAACACCCGTTTTTACGTGCTCGACGAGCGTGATGCGCCGGTGCCGGCCGGGGTCACCGGTCAGTTGCACATTGGTGGTGTCGGCGTTGCACGGGGTTATCTGGGGCTGGACGAGCTGACTGCCGAACGGTTTATCGACAACCCCTTCGTTGCCGGTGACCGGCTGTACCGCAGCGGCGATCTGGCGCGTTATCGCCCGGACGGTCAGTTGGAGTTTATCGGTCGCAACGACTTTCAGGTCAAGCTGCGCGGTATTCGCCTGGAACTGAGTGAAATCGAAGCGCGGCTGGATCTGTTCCCCGGTATTCGCACCAGTGTGGCGTTGATCGTCGGTGATACGGCGCAGAACCAGCGCCTTGTGGCGTGCTGCGTTACCGACAGCACCGTGGACGAATCCGCACTGCGTGCGCATCTGGCAACGACCCTGTCCAGCGCCGTCATGCCCAGCGCGTTTCTGTGGCTGGACGCCTTACCGTTGACGGTCAATGGCAAAGTCGACCGTGCCGCCCTTGCGGCACTGGCCGATCAGGATCTGGCCGACCGGCAGGTCAATCTCGGCAGCCCCCGTGACCATATCGAGCTGACCCTGTATCAGATCTGGAAAGACCTGCTGCTGGTGCCGCAGATCGGCATTCGCGACAACTTTTTCAACGTCGGCGGGACATCGATCGCGGCGATCAAGATGGCC
This sequence comes from Pseudomonas sp. SZ57, assembly GCF_009495975.1. NCBI lineage: Bacteria > Pseudomonadati > Pseudomonadota > Gammaproteobacteria > Pseudomonadales > Pseudomonadaceae > Pseudomonas > Pseudomonas sp. SZ57. The sequence goes on from NZ_WIBD01000010.1 coordinate 42,023, forward strand.
TACGAAATTGGCCGGGCGTTCAGCGTCGAAGTGCCTGTGCGCGTGATCCTCGGCCACCCGACCATCGAGGCGTTGGGCGGCTGGCTGCGTACTGGCGCCAGCCTGGCCGCGGCACAGGACAACCTGATCGAATTCCGGCGCGGTGCCGGGCAGCGCAACGTGGTGTGCATTCACCCGGCGGGGGGCACGGCGTTCTGCTACCTGTCACTGGCCAAGGAACTGCCGGACAGCATCGGTGTGTACGGTGTGCAATCGCCAGGGTTGAACCCCGGAGAAAGCACCGAGCCGAGCGTCGAAGCGATGGCCGACGCCTATTTGCGGCGGATCGCAGCGTTGACCTCACAACCGCTGGTGCTCACCGGGCTGTCGTTCGGTGGCCTGGTGGCTTACGAAATGGCCCGCCGCCTGACGGCTGCCGGCCATCGTCAGGTGACGGTGGTGCTGCTCGATACCCAGGGCTCGGATGACCCGGGGTTCCGGCAACAGATCGGGACCGTGGACATGGCGGAGTTTCGCGACAAGCTGGTGCGCTTCAACGGCATGTACCCCGGCATCGAAGACGCGCAGGTCGAGCGGTATTTCCACCTCTACAACCACAACCGCCTGGCCATGGCCGCATACGAGTGCGCGCCGCAAGCCGGGCGCATCGTGCTGATTCAGGCTCGCGAAGGCTTTACCCGCACGCAGTTGCATGAGCTGCGCAGCTTCTGGCGTCGTCGCGCGGGCAACGGTTACAGAGCCCGGCTGGTTCACGGCGGGCACTGGGACATGCTGGAAAGCGCCGAGGTGCATCGGGTCTCGCAGACGCTCAGGCAAGAGCTGCAACGTTTCGACACGCAGGAGGCGCAATGATGAACCGGCACGAGGAGAATATCGCCCGCAACCCCCAGACCCTGCTGTCGCGTTTTGCCGAGCAGGTACGCCGTGAGCCCCAGGCGCTGGCCGTGATCGACCGACAGGTACGGCTGACTTACGCGCAACTGGCCAGCGCCAGTGAACGCATCGCCAAAGGGCTGCTGGCACAAGGCACCGGCCCTGCGGATCCGATCGCCCTGTGCATGCCGCGCTGCTGGCAATGGATCGCCACGATACTGGCCGTGCTGAAAGTCGGGGCTGTGGTGGTGCCGCTGGATCGGGCCAGCCCGGCCCGGCGTCGACAACTGATGCTCGACGACGGAGGCTGCGTCGGGCTGGTGACCCTCGGTGAAGACGCGGACAGCCTGGTGGCGCCACAACATGGCTGGTACGTCAGCGTCGAAGCCTTGCTGGAATACTCTGATCAACCAGCACTGCCGCTGCCCGAGGACTTCGCCGCGTCGAGCTTCCTGTTCTACACCTCGGGCACCACCGGCACCGCGAAGGCCGTGGACGTAGGGGAGCGCGGCCTGTTGCGTCTGGCCCGGACCGACAGCTGCCTCGACATTCGCGCAGGCGAGCGTGTGGCCTGCCTGTCCAACCCGGCGTTCGACGCCTGTAATTTCGAACTGTGGGCGCCGCTGCTCAACGGCGGGTGCTGCGTCATCATTGCCGACGCAGACCTGCAGGACGCACAGCAACTGGCCAGAGTGCTGGAAACGCAGCAGGTCGATAGCCTGTTCATGACCGTTTCGCTGTTCAACACCTTGAGCGCAGATAACCCCGCCTGTTTCGCCAGCCTGCGCCAGGTGCTGATCGGCGGTGAGCAGGTCAGTGCCGCAGCGGTGCGGGCCTGGTATCAGGCCAATCCCGACAGCCGTTGCCGGATTTTCAACGCCTACGGACCTACCGAATGCACCACCTTCGCCGTGTGCTACCCGATCCCCCGCGACTTTGCCGGCGACGCGGTGCCAATCGGCCAGCCATTGCCTGACACCGGAGTGCAGGTGCTTGACGCGCAACAGCGTCCGGTTGCTCACGGCGAGGCGGGTGAGCTTTACCTGAGCGGCAGCGGGGTTGCACGCGGTTACCGCAACCGTGCGGCAGAGACTGAACAGCGTTTCCTGCGCCTGCCGACAATCGATGCCGGGGACGTGCTGCATTACCGAACCGGCGATCAGGTGCGGGTCAATGCCGACGGGCTGATCGAGTACCTGGGGCGGATTGATCGCCAGGTGAAGGTTCGCGGTTTTCGCATCGAGCCGGGCGAGGTCGAGCAGCGTATTCTGGAGCATCCGCAGGTGGTGCAGGTGCATATCTGTACGCGCCGGCAGGCGGCTGAAGACCACCAGTTGCTGGCCTTCATCGTGCCGCGCGAGGCGCTGGACTATCGCGATTTCGACCAGCACCTGCGTGACAATCTGGCGGTATGGATGCGCCCGCATCAGCTGTTTGTGCTGCAGCGCCTGCCGTTGACCGCCAATGGCAAGATCGATCAGCGTGCGCTGCTGGAGCAGCCCTTGAAACCGTGGCGACCGCAGGCGGGTTCGCGTGCAGACGAGCAACACTCGCCCACGCTTGACTGGCTGCTGACTCAGGCCCGCAGGTTGTTGGCGCAACCTGAGCTGAGCGGCGAGGATGACTGGCTGGGCAGCGGCGGCGACTCGCTCAAAGCCATGCGTCTGCGTTCTGCAATCCGCACCCACTGGCAGCGGGAAATCACCCTGGGTGCGGTGCTGAGCGAATCGTTTTCGGCACTGGCCGAGCGACTCGGTGATGAGCAGGGTGCGGCGTCTGCCTATCCACCCGCGCCGCCTCTCAACCGTTCAGGGCGTGCGCCGGCGACTGCCGAGCAAAGTCGCCTGTGGTTGATGCAGCAGCGCACGCCGCTGGCGACGGCCTACAACGTGCCAATCATCCTGCACCTGGCAGCGGGCGTCGAGCTGAGCGCATTGGCCGAGTCCGTGCAGCGCCTGCTGACCCGGCACAGCGGGCTGCGCACGGCGTTCGTGTCCGCTGCCGACGGGCTGCATCAGGAGGTTCACCAACGGGACGCGGTGTGCCAGACCTTTGCCACCGGGGCGTTCAGTGAACAGACCTGGCGCAGCTTTGCAGCCCTGGTCTTTGACACACCTTTCGATCTGGCGACATCTGCCATGTGCAAGGCCTGGCTGTTGCCGTTTGCCGATGGCAGTTGTCGTTTGCTGCTGAACCTGCACCACGTGGCCATCGATGGCTGGTCGATGAACCTGTTGTTCGATGACCTGGTGCAGTTGTACGACGATGCGCTACAGGGGCGGCCGAGTGCCGAGCCTTCGCCGGGTCTGGGCACGCTCGAGTTTGCCCTCTGGCAACGGCAATGGCGTGTCGACCCGCGTTACCGCGATCAGCGTCGCGCCCTGGCCGGGTTGCACCGTCAGCACCCGGCGCCTTCGCCCGCGCTGCTGCCGGTTCACGAGCCTGCACCGCAGGCACGGCTTTATCGTCAGCCGCTGGGAGCCACGCGCAGTGCTGCACTGGATCGGTTTTGCAGCCGACAGCGCGTCACGCGTTATGAGGTGCTGTTCAGCGTTTATGCCTGGAGCATTTACGCCCTGACCGGCTGTGAACGGCCACGCATCGCCAGCCCGGTATCCAACCGTCCGCTGAGCGAATTCGAAGACGCAATCGGGATGTTCGCCAACACCGTGCTGATCCCCACGGCGTTCGACGGCGACAAGGCGCTCGGCCAGCAACTGCATCAGCAGACCGCCACGGTGCGTGAGGTGCTGGCCTTGCAGGACGTCGCGCTGGCGGATCTGGTCGAAGACCTGCGGCTGTCGTCGAGCAGTGCGCTGTTCGATTTCATGTTCGTGCTGGAAAACACCGATTACGCCAGGCTGGCCCATACCGGCCTGCGGGCCACGCTGGAATTCAACGAGACGGTGCAGGCCAAGTGCCCGCTGACTTTGCTGGTGGTCGATGCCGGGTCGCAGCTGGAATGCTGGTGGGAGTACCAGTGCAGTTATTTCGATGCGGCACAAATGGTCGCCGTCAATCGGCTGTTGCAGCAGGGGCTTGATCTGCTGCTGGAGAAGCCGTCGGCCACCCTCGATGCGCTGCTCACGCCTTACCGCTTCAGCCTGCCGTCCGCCAGTCAGGGCGACAGCGCTGAACCGCCGTTCAACACCGTGGCCGACTGGTTCGCCTATCAGGTGAGTTGCACACCGGATGCTCCGGCACTGGTCGCCGATCAGCAGTGCATCAGCTACGCCGAACTGGATGCACTGGCCGATACGCTGGCGGCCACCCTGATCGAGCTGTGCCCGCTGCGGGAGGACAATGATGCGCCGCTGCAAGTGGTCCTGTACCTCGAAGCGTCGGTCGAGCACATCGTGGCCTTGCTGGCGCTGGCCAGGCTCAATTTGACTGCGGTGCCCCTCGACCCTGGCTATCCGCTGGCGGTGCAGCGCCAGGTCATGCAGCAGGCACAACCCGGCTGTGTGCTGTACAGCGCGGCAACCGGGGCGGCACTGGACCTGTTGAACGCCGACCGGCAGATCTGTCATCGGGTCGACCTGAGCGCCGCTGCACGACCGTTCGAGCGTCGCCGTCATGCGGGTCAACGACCGTTGTACACGCTGTTCACGTCCGGTTCGACGGGGACACCGAAAGGGGTTCAGGTGCCGGACCGGACCCTTTGCAATCTGTTGCACTGGCAGCGCAACGAGGGGCAGTTGCCCGCGAAGTCAGTGACCCTGCAATTCTCCATGCTGTCATTCGATGTGTCGTTTCAGGAGATTTTCAGCACCCTCTGCGGCGGAGGCTGTTACCACCTGATCAACCCGCGCTGGCGGCAGGATGCTCAGGCATTGTTGAGCTACCTGGCACAGACGCGCATCGAACGGCTGTTCCTGCCGTGCGTGGCCTTGCAGCATCTGGCGCAGACCGCTGTGAGCCAGGGTGTGTATCCGCAGGCGTTGCGCGAGGTGATCACGGCGGGCGAGCAACTGCTGTGCACCGAGGCATTGCGCAACTGGTTCGGCGGCATGCCGCAGGCACGGCTGTTCAATCATTACGGCCCGACCGAAACCCACGTGGTCAGCGCCTGGCGTTTGCCTGCGGCGGTTCAGGACTGGCCGCTGCGCGCGCCGATCGGGCGGGCAGTGAGCAATGCACGCCTGCTGCTGGTGGACGAATACGACCGGCCGGTGCCGCGTGGCAGCCAGGGCTATCTGCTGGTGGCAGGGCCGATGATTTCGCGCTGCTACCTCGCTGACCCGGCGCTGAATGCCGCGCGCTTTGTCGAGTTGCCGCAGCCAGAGGGCATGACCCTGTTCTATCGCACCGGCGACCTTGCGCGGGGTGATGCAAACGCCTGCCTGCACTACCTGGGCCGGGACGATCAGCAGATCAAGATCAGTGGCCATCGTCTTGAACTGGGGCAGATCGAGGCCGCGCTGATGCAGGTCGCTCAGGTGAGCAACGCGGTGGTGGCCCTGCAGGCTGAGCCGCCCCGGTTGGTGGCTTGGTTGCACTGCGAGGGCACGCTGCCCGATGCACAGCAGCTTGACCGACAGATCAGCCTGCACCTGCCGGCGCATGTGCGTATCGACGAGTACCGGCGGGTCGACGCCTGGCCGCGTACACCGAGCGGCAAGATCGATCGCAGGGCACTGGGGGGGCTCGGCGAGGTGTTGCAACGGCAACGCACCGGGCTGCCTGCGGCACGGTTGAGCGCACTTGAACAACAACTGAGCGAGTTGTTCGTGGCGGTCATCGGTCGCGACATCGAGCCTGATCAGACTTTCTTCGAAGCCGGCGCCACCAGCCTCGGCCTGATGCGCCTGCATGCCCGTTGCAACGAGGTGCTGCCGCAGCCAGTGGCAATGGCCGCGTTGTTCGAGCATGTCAGCGTGCGCCGCCTGGCGCAGCATCTCTCCGTACCGGCAGGGCAACTGCCCGGTGCTGGGAAGGGCAATGAGCGAGTCGCCAAGGCTGGCGAACAACCCATGGCGATCATCGGCATGTCGGTGAATGTGGCCGGGGCGAACAACCTCGCCGAGTTCTGGGCGATGGTTCAAGGAAATGGCTTGGGCATCGAGCGGTTCGACGCTGCCGAGGGGCTGGTCGGTGCGCGCAGTCAACTGACCGGCCTGCTGGATTTCGATCCCGACTATTTCGGCATCAGTCTGCAGGAAGCGCGGCTGATGGACCCGCAACAGCGGCACCTGCTGATGGGCTGCGTGCAGGCGCTGCAACATGCCGGGCTGACACCCAAAGCCGACGGGCCGCGCATCGGCCTGATCGCCAGTTGCGGCGAAACCACGTATTTCCAGCAAATGCTGCGCGAAACCGCCGAGGGCGATCTGCCCGACGGTTTTCAGATGGCGCTGCACCACGACAAGGACTTTCTGGCCACCAAGGCGGCTTACCACCTCGACCTCGGCGGGCCGGCACTCAGCGTTCAGGCGGCGTGCGGCAGTTCGCTGATTGCCGTGCACCTGGCGGCGGCGATGCTGCGTCAGGGCGACAGTGACGTGATGCTGGCCGCCGGGGTGCTGATCGACCCGACCCTGACCGATGGCTATCGTTATCGCCCGCAGCACATTTTTTCCCGCGACGGTTTGTGCCGTCCGTTCAGTGACGACGCCAGCGGCACCATCGGTGCCAGCGGTTACGGGGTGGTGGTACTCAAACCGCTGGACCGTGCTCAGGCCGACGGCGACCGGATCTACGCGCTGGTCGAAGCCTCTGCGCTGAACAACGATGGCCGCGCCAAGATGAGTTACACCGCGCCGTCTGTGGCGGGGCAGAGCGCAGTGATCAGCGAGGCGCTGCGCAAGGCCGGGGTCAATGGCGCCGACATGGGCTACATCGAGGCTCACGGCACCGGCACGCTGTTGGGCGACCCTATTGAAGTGGCTGCATTGACCAAAGCGTTCGGCGCGGCACCAGCCGCCGGTTGCGCGCTGGCCTCAGTGAAAAGTCAGGTGGGTCATCTGGGCGCGGCTGCCGGCGTGGTCGGGCTGATTCGCGCGACGCTTGCCGTGTTTCACGGGGTGATCCCGCCCAACCTGGGGTTTACCCGGATCAATCCGCAAATCGACCTGCAGCACTCGCCATTCTACATACCCGGCACCTCACGGGCCTGGCCCGAAGGGCGTCGGCGTCTGGCCGGGGTCAGCAGTTTCGGTATCGGTGGCACCAACGCGCATGTGATTGTCGGCGCCGCGCCGCAGCAGACAGCGCGCGTCGAGGATAGCCCGGCGTGCCTGCTGCTGTCGGCGCACAGCCGTACTGCCCTGGAGCGGGACATGCTGGCGATTGAAGCCTGGCTCAACGCCTTTCCCGAGCAGCAGGCTGCGCTGCTGCGTTACCTGCAACACGGTCGACGCGCGTTGCCCTGGCGCTTCGCAATGATCTGCCAGCCCGGTCAGACACCGCGCCTGCAAGCCGCGTCGATCAAGCAGGTGACGCTTTCGGACGTGCGAGTGAACGCCAGCGAGCATTCGCCCCAGGCCCTGCTGGACGCCTGGTATGCGGGGGCCAGCATCGAAGGGGCGACCGGTTCGACGCCGTCCCCCTGGGACTTGCCTCCGTCGGCATTCGATCTGCAGACCTTCCGTTTCAAACCGGCCGCTCGCGCCGAACTGCAGAAGTCGTCAGCCGTCGAGCGCCAGCCGCTGGCGGACTGGTTTTATCAGCGTCAGTGGCAGCGGCTGCGTCGTGTGGGTACACAACCCACTGGCGAGGGTCGTGAAGTGCTGGTGGTGTGCAGCCATGAACGTCTGGATGCCACCACGCTTGGCAGTCTGCAGGGTGTCTATCGGCATGTCATCGAGGTGCAGGCCGGCAATGGCTACCAGCAACTTGGCCCGAATCGTTATGAACTCGACCCGCTGGACCCAGTGGCGTTTGGCCGATTGATCGCTACGCTCGATCAAAATGGGCAGACGGCAAGCGAACTGGACTGGCTGCATGCCTTGCCGCTGTCGGTGGGCGGAGCGGTTGACGAGCAAAGCCTGGCGGCCGCGCAATGGGCCTGTCTGGATACGCTCAGCGCGTTGTTGCAGGCCTGGGGGCAGAACGCACAGAAGAGCACCCTGCGGCTCTGGCTGTTGTCCTGGCAAGCGTGCCCGGTGAACGGCCAGGTCATGCGCCCTGAACTGGCGGCGCTGACCGGTATCACCGAAGTGGCCCCGCAGGAGTACCCGATACGCTGTCACTGGCTGGACCTGCCCACGGCGCAGTTGAGCACCCAGGCTCGGCACTTGGCGGGGCTGCTTGCCGAACCGGCGTCGCTGCCGCGGCGCATGGCCATTCGTGATGGTTATCTGTGGCAGCCACAGCTGCTGGCCAGTCCGCTGGCGGCTTCGAATCTGCTGCCGGCGAACGGCACGCTGCTGGTGCTCGGCGGTACAGGCGGCATCGGGCGTACCTTGTGTGAACACCTGCTGCAATCCAGCCAGCGGCGGGTCGTGCTGCTGTCGCGAAGTGGTGAGTGTCCGAAAGAACTGCACGCCTATGCTTCGCGCATCGACAGCATCGCTGCGGATATCGCCGACCTGGCGCGCTGGCCCACGGTGCTTGAACACTTGCGTGAGCGTTATGGGCACTTTGACGGCGTGATTCACGCGGCCGGCACCGGAGCGGGCAGCCTGATCCGTCAGCGCGATGCTCAGGTGTTGTCTGAGGCGATGGCCAGCAAGACCCGCGGCATGCTGGCGGTCGAAGCGTTGATCGAAAAGATGACGCCGGGGTTCGTGCTGTATTGCTCTTCGATGTCGGCACTGTTCGGTGGCGCCGGGCACCTGGACTACGCCGCCGCCAGTGCCGTGCTTGACGGTTTCACCCACTACCGCCCGCATGCCGAAAATGGCTGTGTGCGTCTGGGCATTAACTGGGACATCTGGCGCGATGTCGGCATGGCCGCTGCCAGTGGCGTCGGGGATGACGCGCACCAGCGGCATCTGGCGGTCGGCATGTCGGCGCAGGAAGGTTGCCGGGTATTCGATGCAGCCATGACGGCTCAACTGCCGCAGTTGCTGATCTCGACCACCGATCCAGCGACGGCGCGACAGTTTTACCCGGTTCGCCACAGCGCAGGCTCAACGCTGGCCGATACTGCGCCAGTGCTGACGGCAGACACTGAAGCGCCGGACCGTCTGCCCGAGCATCTGCATGACTGCCTGTGCAAATGGCTCGGTGTGAGTGCGCTGCAGCCGGATGCCTCGCTCTATGAGCTGGGCGCCGATTCCCTGACCCTGCTGGACCTGATCGACGAACTGCAGGCCGCGACCGGCGTGGTCTTCCAGTTGTCGCAGTTCAGCCACAAAGTCAGCCTGGCCGAGGTGTTGGCGCTGGTGCAGACGTCAGGGGCCGTAACGGTTGCGGACGAAAACCAGTGGGCCGATGCGGTGAGGATCGATCAGTGGCATGCCGGCGCGGGCCGCGAGCGCCTGTATCTGATTCACCCTGTGGGTGGCGACGTGCAGGCGTACCGCGAGCTGGCCTCGGCGCTGCACCCTGATCTGGGCGTATGGGTGATCGCCGATCCGGCCTTGCGCCTGCCCGAACTGCCGAACATCAGCGTGGATGAGCGCGCGCAACTGTATCTCGAGGCGTTGCAGGCCCATCACCCCGACGGCACGGCATGGCGTCTGGCCGGTTGGTCGTTCGGCGCTTGGGTGACACAGGCAATGTGCAGCCTGCTGAAGGAAGATTGCGAGCAGCCATTGCTGTACCTGATCGATCCCCCCGCGCCGGATGCGGGTCACGAGCTGGCGCAGATCGGCGAAGCGCAGATTCAGCAGGTCTTTCAGCGCGAGTTTTCTGCACGGCGCAGCCTCGACACGGCCACCAGCACGGCCAGCGAAGACGCATCGCGTTACCTGCAAAGCCTGATTATCTGCTGCCAGAACAATATGGCGAGCATGGCCGGCTATCAGCCCGAAGCGCTGTTGCGCACTCCAGTGCGGCTGTTCATCGCCACGCAGCCCAATCCTTATGGCATGGGCAGCGCCTGGCGGATCGCCGATCTACAGCGGGCCTGGCAAGAGCTGTTACCGCACATGCTGAGCTGCCAAGCACTGGACATCGATCACTACGGCATTGTCGCAGCGCCCTGGGCGCAGGTGATGGCCGAGATGATCAATGCCGACCTGTCTTCGATAAAGGGCTGAACGTTAACGACAGGATTTTCAGGCGGGGCTGAAGTACCCGCAGACGAACCACGGGCATGGTGACCGGCCATGCCAACAACTGAAGGTGAGGGATCATGGATCAAATGGCACTCAAGGCCATAGAAGGCATCGCAGGCGCCGTGCGTGCGCCGTATCAGAGCATCACGGTCAACCGCCTGACACCGATCATCGGCGCCGAGGTCGGCGGTGTCGATCTGTCGCAACCACTCAGCGCCGAGCAGCTGACGGAAATCCGCCGGGCCTTTCTGGAAAATCACGTGCTGGTGTTTCGCGATCAGCACCTCACGATCGAACAGCACAAGGCGTTCGGCCGACTGTTCGGTCCGTTGCGCGCCTTGCCGGTGGACAGCATCGATGGCGATGACCCGGAACTGGTCGTGGTGCGCGCCAATGCCCAATCGCGTTTCGCTGCGGGCGAGCTATGGCACACCGACGGCACCGCTGATCTGGAGCCGTCGATGGGCTCGATGCTGTACGTCAAGGAGACACCCGCCATCGGCACCGGCGGCGACACGCTGTTTGCCAACATGCACCTGGCCATTGAAATGCTCTCGCCGGCGATGCAGCAGTTTCTCGGCGGGCTGACAGCCATTCACGATGGCGAGATTCCGTGGAAAGGCTATCAGCCGCCCGCCAATCTTCCGAAAAGCGAGCACCCGCTGGTGGTTCGCCACCCTGAAACCGGACGTCGCAGCCTGTTCGTCAATTCCGGGTTCACCTCGCATATCGTGCAACTCTCGCCCGGCGAGAGCCGCACCGTGCTGAATATGCTGTTCGATCTGATCGCCCGCGAACCCTGCCTCAGTTGTCGCGTGCGCTGGGAACCGAACACGCTGGTGTTCTGGGATAACCGTTGTACCCAGCACCACGCGGTGTGGGATTACTTCCCGCACTCGCGCTATGGCGAGCGGGTGACGATTCTCGGAGGGCGGCCTCAGGCCTGAAGGCGCTTGCGGATTGACCGGCGAACACCGTTCAGCTGCTTCATCAGCGCAGTGGCAGGTGGTATATCAGGTCGTCGAACCACTGATCGCCGATCTGATAGGCCTGCGGGACGCGGCGCTCGAAGGTGAAACCGCATTTCTCCAGGACCTTGCAGGAGGCGATGTTGCCGTCCGTCACGGTCGATTCCAGTGAATCCAGGCCGATGGCGGCGGCGTAGTCGATGATTGCCCGGCGTGACTCGGTGCCGAAGCCCTTGCCTTGATGTTCCGGCAGTAACAGACAACCCACTTCGGCATGCCCCGGCGACAGGATGCGAAAACCGCTGACCCCCAGCTCTGCATCGTTTTGTGTGTCTGTGACCACCAGGCACAGCCAGTGATCGGACGCCGGCGTCCACTCGGGCAGGCGATGATCGAAGCCTTTACGGATCTGCGCCTCTTCGATTTCTCCGAATACGTAGCGCATGGTCTCGGGCTCGGAATGCAGCCTGAAAAACAGTGGCCAGTCGCTGGCGAGCAGGGTTCGCAGATAAAGTCGTTCGGTGTGTAGTTCCAGCATCCGTTGCTCCCGGGACAATCAAAAAAGGCACAGGGTTTTGTACCCGGCCTGCGGCCAATGATCAATAATGCACGCGCATTTCATCGCCATTGCTCACGGCAATCGTGGCGCAATAAGGCAGGGTCACATCCTTCGGCAGGTCAGGGACGAGTCAATGGCATTTCGCGTATTGGTCATCGGTGGCTACGGTAACTTCGGCAGCCTTATCTGTAATCATCTGGTGATGATGCCGCACATCGACCTGGTCATTTCCGGTCGTGACCCGCGTAAGCTGGCGGAAAAGGTCGCCGCACTGCAAACGCTGGGGGGCAGGTTCTGCGAGAGCTGGTGTGTGGACATCATGCAGGACGACGCGGGCAGTGAGCTGGGTGAATTGGGTATCGATCTGCTTATCCACACTGCGGGGCCTTTTCAGGGGCAGTCGTACACCGTGGCCAGGCATTGTATCGAGGCGGGCGTGAATTATTGCGACCTGGCGGATTGCCGGGCGTTTGTCGCCGGTATCGCCAGCCTCGATGCCCAGGCGCGTGAGGCAGGTGTCAGCGTGCTGAGCGGGTGCAGCTCGGTGCCGACGCTTTCGGCGGCCATCATCGATCAGCATCGCCAGCGTTTTTTGCGTATCGATTCGATAGAACACGGCATCTCCTCGGCAGCGAAGATGCCCGGTCTTTCGACCGTGCGTGGCGTGCTGGCCAATGCCGGGCGACCGATCAGGCAACTGCGCAACGGCAAGGTCCACGAAGTCCACGGCTGGATGGACCTGACCCTGCGCCGGATGCCCGGCATGGGCACACGGCTGGTGGCCAATGTCGACGTCCCGGACCTGGATGTATTCGCGACACGCTACGCCGCGCAGAATCTGAGCTTCAAGGCCGGTTCCGCGCTCAAGGCCGGCGGCATCGCGACCTGGCTGCTGGCGCTGGCGATTCGCTGCGGGCTGCTGCGCGATCCTGCGTCGTGGGCCGAGCGCCTGTACCGTTGGGGCGCGCGCTTTGAACAGTGGGGTGATCGAAAGAGCGCGATGTACATTGATGTCGATGGCGTCGACCTCACCGGTCAGCCGTTGCACATGCGTGCGCAACTGACTGCACTGAACGACAAGGGGCCGGAGATTCCCGGCAGTGCCGCCGTCGCGCTGAGCAGCAAAATGGCCGGTGGCTATCGTCCACTGCCGGGCGCTCGGGCCTGCGTCGGAGAAATCACCGTGGACGAGTACCTGGCGGCGATCGACGAGCCGGAAAATATCCGGCTGGATGTGCATTTCAATAACCACAACGCCTGACGCTGCTGCAGATGTCCGATGGCTCTGCACAGGCGGCTGATGTGGCTTTTTAGTGGCACTTTTTTGCTGTTTTCTATAGCACCAATCATCGGAAAATTCTGCTCAGGCAACTTAAATAAATCTTAATCATCGATTACGGAGCCCGTAATTCATGGGGTGCAAGGTCCTCCCTCTCGACCGGTCCGTTATTCCAATCATGTTAACTATCAAGTTAAACCTTTCAGCGCCGACTCACGGGTATTCCGCAAAAATTAAAGGCACACACGTAATGAGCGCAAAATGGTTGGACAATTTGAACGTCAGCAAGAAGCTCGGGCTGGGCTTTGCCGCTATTTTGCTCGGGGTACTGACCGTTACCGTGATCGGTTACTCCAGCACCAACCTGCTGATCGAGCGCATGGGCAAAAGCAGCAAGGTCGCCGAGATCAAGGCTGACGTTCTGAATGCCCGGATCGCTGCGCAAGCCTATGCGACCGGTCCTACTGCCGCAGGTGTGCAGAATTACGCCAGCGCCCTGGATACCTTGAGCCGCAGTGTCGATCAAGGCCTGCAGGTGTTCGTGATCTCGAGCAACCTGGCCAAGCTGCGCGAGATCAAGGAGCAGGTGGGCGGTCTGAAGCAGACGTTCGACCAGTTGGTCGGCATCAATCAGAAAGTCGACGAGGCGTTGAAACCGATCATCAAGGTGTCCGATGACGTCAGCGCGACCTTCGAGAATCTGCTGAACAAGACCATTGACGACACCTTGCGCTCGCCGAATGAAACCGGCATCAGGCAGGTCAAGATCGCTGGCGACCTGCGTAACGGCATGACCAACTTCCGCCTGGTGTTTCGCCGCTACCTGAGCGTTCCGAATGCCGACAACCGTCAGGCCACCTATAAGGCCGCCGACGCCCTGATCGCGCAAGTGGACGCCGCCCGCAGCCAGTTGCCTGTCGAGGCAAATGCCGCAGTGGATGCCGCGCTGGTGGCGTTGAAACAGTACAAGGTGCTGATGACGTCGATTTCGGACATGCTTCAGCAGACCGAGCAGATCCGCAATGACCTGCAACAGCAATCCGTAGCGACCGCAGCCCGTGCCGATGATCTGGCGGCGCTGCAGGTCATCAGCGCCAAGAAGGAACAGGGAACCGCTGTGGTGCAATTGCTCAGCGTAGCGCTGGTCGTGCTGCTGGTCGGCATCTTTGCTGCGTTCCTGATCACGCGTCAGATTACCGTGCCGTTGAACAGCACTGTGATTGCGGCGCGCCGGATTGCCGACGGTGATCTGACCCATGACAGCAGCACCACTCGCCAGGACGAACTGGGCCTGCTGCAGAACACCATGCAACACATGACCGTTTCGCTGCGCGGCCTGATCGGCGGCATCGGCAACGGTGTTACGCAGATCGCCACGGCGGCCGAACAGTTGTCTGCCGTCAGCGAGCAGACCAGCGCAGGTGTCACTCTGCAGAAAAACGAAGTCGATCAGGTCGCCACCGCCATGAACGAAATGGCCTCCACCGTACAGGAAGTGGCGCGCAACACCGAAGACGCTTCGCAAGCCGCCAAGCAGGCCAGCGAGCGCGCCGCGCACGGTAGCAGTGTGGTGCAGCATGCCACCCGCGAAATCGGTCAATTGGCCGGTGAAGTGCAGCAACTGGGTGAAGCCATGCAGCGCCTGACCGAAGACAGCGGCAAGATCGGCAGCGTGATTGACGTGATCAAGGCGGTCGCCGAGCAGACCAACCTGCTGGCGCTCAACGCAGCCATCGAGGCCGCACGGGCAGGCGAGCAGGGTCGTGGTTTTGCGGTGGTGGCTGACGAAGTCCGCTCGCTGGCTCAGCGTACGCAGAACTCCACAACCGAAATCGAAGCGCTGATCCAGGCGTTGCAAAAAGGTACAGGCGCCGCCTCGGGCCTGATGGACGCCAGCCTGCAGCGCACTGAAGGCACCGTGGTGCTGGCTCGTCAGGCCGAACAGGCGCTGGTGGAAATCAACCAGTCCATTGGCACCATCGAACAGATGAGTCAGCAGATTTCCGCCGCGGCCGAGCAACAGAGCGCCGTGACCGAAGAAATCAACCGCAGTGTACTCAGCGTGCGCGACATCGCCGACCAGTCCGCTTCGGCCACCGAGCAAAGCGCAGCATCGACCGTCGAGCTGGCCCGCCTGGGCAGCGATTTGCAGAGCATGGTCGCGCGTTTCAAGATTTAACCTGCGCTAGGCTCTGTACGAAAAGTCGGCCTCCTGAGCCCATCAGTCGGCCGACTGCCGTTGTTCCGCCCGCACCACCATCCACACGCCGATACCTGACACCGCCATGCCTGAGGCCATCTGCCAGGACAGCGGCTCTTCGAACATCGCCCAGGCCCAGAGCATCGTCACCGGTGGGCTGAGGTACAGCACGCTGGCGACGCGGGTGGCTGTCGCGCGGCGCAGACACACCCAATACAGTCCGTAACCGCCCAGGGTTGCCAGCCCCACCGTCCATAGCACGCTCAGCGCAAAGCCGGTACTGGCTACAGGCGCCAGGCTGCCCTGTGTGCCCTGAATGATCGCGAAGGCGACGCTGGACACAGCGCATTGCAGCCACAGATTGGGGAGCAATGCCATAGGCTCTGCGGTGCCGGACTGTTTCTGCCACAGCGTCGCGATGGCCAGTGACAACATGCCCAGCAGCGGCAGGCCGTAGGCCCACAACGGTGCGTCACCTACCGCCAGCGCGCTGTAGGTCACCAGCACTACGCCGATCAGCCCGACCAACAGTCCCGCCCAGATTTGCCAGGCCAGCCGTTGTCCGAGCACTACTGCCGCCAGGAGTGCCATGCCCATCGGCAACAAATCGGCAAACAGCGCAGCGAGGCCGGCTGGCACGCCCAGCGCAATGCCCTGCGTGACACCGGCGACGTAGCCGGCCATGGCCAGCAGGCCGACACCTGCGTTTTTCAGCAGCGTGGCAGCCGGGATCGACCTCAGTTGCCTGGCGACAAAAGGCAGCAGTATCAGGGTGACCACCACACAGCGCCAGAACACAACCAGCAGCGGCGGCGCATGTTCCAGCGAAAAGCGTGCGCCGATGAAGCCTGAGCTCCAGGTCAGAATCAACGCGGCTTCAAGCAGAGGAAGGGGAATGGCCTGGTGCCAGGCAGGCCGCGAGACGTTCGGAGCAATCGACAGGTATGGGTTCATGGACACAGGTTACGAAACCGGCGTAGTCTAATAAATCAAAATTAAATGCATGAGTTGTTCAGGAATACTGAATCATGACGGCCATTCTCGACATCGAACTGGTGCGCACCTTCCATGCGGTGGCGCGGATAGGGAAGTTTTCAGCCGCCGCCGAGCAACTTCATAAAAGCCCGGCAGCGGTGAGTGTGCATATCCAGCGCCTCGAGGCCGTGGCGGGCGGGCGCTTGCTCAACCGGGACAACCAGGCGGTGTCGCTGACGGCGCTGGGCAAGCGACTGCTGTTGTCGACGACAGAGCTGCTGTCCACGCATGACCGGGTGCTGGCGGATCTGCAAGGCACTCACCTGGCCGGACGCATCACACTGGGTGTTCCGGATGAATACGCCGTGCATGTCATTCGCGACATTCTGCCGGTGTTCGCGGCCGCGTGGCCCAATGTCGTGCTGGAATTGAAATCCGCACCCAGCTACGCCCTGCGCGAGCAGGTTGCGCGCGGCAAGTTGCAGACAGCAGTGATCGCGCAACCCAAAGGGCAGCTGAGTGCTGATACGCAGTTTCTGGTATCGACCAAGCCGGTCTGGGTCGGGCCGGCCCGCGTCGCACTCGCATCTGCGGACCCTTTGCCGCTAGCCGTTCACGCAGCCCAATGTCCCTACCGTGAAGCCATGCTGGCGTCACTCAAAGACAACGGCCGCAAAGTCCGCGTAGTTCTCGAAAGCCCGTCCAATCAGGCGATCAAAGCCTGTGTGGAAGCGGGCCTGGCGATCAGCCTCATTGATCGGAGCGGGGTCACGGACGCCATGCAGATTCTCGATGAACTGCCTGAAATAGCCGAGCACGAAATCGTCTTCCTGCGCTCGCCGTCGTCACAGAACGACGAGGCGGTGAGCCTGCTGGCACAGGCGCTGCAGAAGTATTTTCGGGTTTGATAGCGAAGCTGTGTGCAGTAAACGTCTTTGCGGTTTACCACACGGGTGGCGATTGTCTTCTGGTGTGGAAAATCCGTAGAACCTGTAGTCGGCCGCTACGGATGCGATATGGAATCAGGTAAGGCAGGTCTGGCAGAGGCCATTCTCTGGTTCCGGTAATCCGTCCTTCCCGGCCCATGGCGGGAAAGCTCGCGAGCTGCGTTACGCTTGATTGAATGGCTTTCACGAAAGCAGCGGCAGCAGCTGGATTGTCCAGTGCGATATACGCTGCCTCCTCATCCAGATTCTTTAGTGCTGTTTTGAGCCACTCAACCTGCATTGCCTGACCATTTGTCCATGACAGCTTTTACATCGTCTGGGCTTGCGAACTCGCCGGCGTCGGCTTCTTCGATGGCACGCTGAATTTCGGCAATCTGCCAAGCCTCGCGTGTCAGGTATTCGCGGAGCGCGTCGAGGGCCAAAAATGACTTGCTGCGCCCGGTGGCCTTTGCAAGGTGTGCAAGGGTATCTGCCATTTCGTCCGGCAGACGTAGAGACATTGTGGACATATGCACCTCACACGTAGTTATTTGTATTACATGAGGGTGCAGTGTAATACATGTGAATACGTGTGTGGATGCCGTTTCCATTTCAGGTTTGTCGGCTTTTCGAGCTAGTGCAAAATGGCCCGCGAATTCGCGGGCCATTCATGCAGCTTTCGGGGTGGCTCAACCGTCCTTGAACAGAAAGCTGTAGGCATTTAATGCCGGCACGCCGCCGAGGTGGGCGTAGAGCACTTTCGAGCCTTCGGGGAATTCGCCGTTGCGCACCATGTCGATCATGCCGTGCATGGATTTGCCTTCGTAGACCGGGTCGGTCAGCACGCCCTCCAGGCGGGCGCAGAGGCGGATGGCTTCGAGGGTGCCATCGTTCGGCAGGCCGTATTCCGGGTAGGCGTAGCGGGTGTCGAGCACCACGTCTTCGGCGGTGATTTCGCGGCCCAGCTCCACCAGTTTTGCGGTGTTCTGAGCGATACGCAGGACCTGCGCGCGGGTCTTTTCCGGCTTGGCCGACGCGTCGATACCGATCACACGCTGTGCCCGGCCATCGGCTGCGAAGCCCACCAGCATGCCTGCGTGAGTGCTGCCGGTTACCGAGCAGACCACGATGTAGTCGAACTTGAAGCCCAGCTCTTCTTCCTGCTGGCGCACTTCATCGGCAAAACGCACGAACCCCAGGCCGCCATAAGGGTGTTCCGAACAGCCCGCTGGAATCGGGAACGGTTTGCCGCCGCCTTCCTCGACGTCGGCCATGGCCTTTTCCCAACTCGGGCGAATGCCGATATCGAAGCCTGCCGAATCCAGGCGCACATCGGCGCCCATGATGCGCGACATCTCGATATTGCCGACCCGGTCGTACAACGCGTCCGAATAGTTGACCCAATTCTCCTGAACCAGCACGCACTTCATGCCCAGATGCGCCGCTACGGCTGCCACCTGACGGGTCTGGTTGGACTGGATTCCACCGATCGATACCAGTGTGTCGTAGCCACCGTCGATGGCTTCCGGCACCAGGTATTCCAGTTTGCGGGTCTTGTTGCCGCCGAAGGCCAGACCGCTGTTGCAATCTTCGCGCTTGGCATACAACTCGACCTTGCCGCCCAGATGCTCACTCAAGCGTTTCAGTGGGGTAATGGGCGAGGGGCCGAAGGTCAGAGGGTAGCGCTTGAACTTGCTCAGGTTCATATCGGGTCTCCGTTGATAAGTTGATCCGGGCATTGAAGGTGGGCCTCGATGTGTTTATCGAGCGGCCCGGCATGGCTCCCATCATAGGAAAACTGCGAATAATCGTGGTTGCAAAGAATTGTCTATCTACAAAATAAGCGTTAGCCTGAAAGCAACTAAACAGACTTTTATTGTGTGAATTTCATTATGAAAGCAATAAATGAACGCGCTAAAAAGTCCGGTGCTGACATGACGCCGCTGCTGGACAGGATTGACCGCGCCATCCTCAAGACCCTGCAACGTGACGCGTCCATTTCCAATGTGGCACTTGCCGAGAAGGTCAAACTGAGTCCGCCTGCGTGCCTGCGTCGCGTCGAGCGGCTGAAAGAGGCGGGCGTGATCAAGGGCGTGGTGGCGTTGCTCAATGGCGATGTTCTGGACGCCGGCATGGTGGTGCTGATCGGTGTCGTGCTGGACCGCTCGACACCGGATTCATTCGCCCAATTCGAAGCTGCTGCGCAGAAGGTTTCCGGCTGTATGGAGTTTCATGTCGTCACTGGCGAGTTCGACTACTTCATGTTGTTGCGCACCAGGGACAGTCAGAGCTTCAACCGTTTGCACGCCGAACAGTTACTGTACTTGCCCGGTGTCAGACAGATCCGTTCGTTCATGGGTCTGCGTCAGGTCGTTTCCACCACACAGTTACCCCTCTGACGGGGTTTGGCGTGGCCTGTTTGCTGCATGCAGCGTCAAACGTTCACGTCTGACCAAGGTCAGAGTTGCTGACTGCCACACGATTGACTCTGGCGCATGATTCAATCAGTGCCGTTTCCTTTTTTTACTTGCTCAAGGATTTTCATTTTGGCTGCTGGAAGCTTGCTTACCCTGCTTGACGATATTGCGACGCTGCTCGATGACGTGGCACTGGCCACGAAGAAGACGGCGGGTGTGCTGGGTGATGATCTGGCGCTCAATGCCCAGCAGGTCACCGGTGTTTCAGCGGATCGCGAATTGCCGGTTGTCTGGGCCGTGGCCAAGGGGTCGCTGCTCAACAAGGCCATTCTGGTTCCGGCAGCGTTGCTGATCAGTGCCTTCGCACCCTGGGCGATTCTGCCGTTGCTGATGATCGGCGGTGCGTTTCTGTGCTTCGAGGGCTTCGAGAAAATCGCCCATAAATGGCTGCATCCCGAAACCGGCGAAGAGCATGAGCAGCGTAAGCAGGCGTCGGCGGATGCGTCCGTGGACATGGTGGCGTTCGAAAAAGAACGCGTCAAAGGCGCGATTCGCACGGACTTCATTCTTTCGGCGGAAATCATCGTGCTCGCACTGGGTGTGGTCTCGGCCAGACCCTTCATGGATCAGGTCGGTGTGCTGGTCATCGTCGCAGTGCTGATCACCGTGGGGGTCTACGGGCTGGTGGCTGGTATCGTCAAACTCGATGACCTGGGCCTGTACCTGAAGAAAAGCGCAGCTTCGGCTGCACAAAAGATCGGTGCCGGCCTGCTGTGGCTGGCACCGGTGTTGATGAAAGTGCTGTCGATCGTCGGTACGGCTGCGATGTTCATGGTCGGCGGCGGGATTCTGGTCCACGGCCTGCCGTTCGCTCATCATTGGGTCGAAGGCGTGACCGAAGCGGCAGCGGGTGCGGTAGGCGGTCTGTCGATGGTGGTCCCGACCCTGATCGATGCTGTTGCCGGGATCATTGCCGGTGCCGTGCTGGTGTTGGTCGTGACGCTGATTGGCAAGGTCTGGAAAGCTGCGAAGGAGTGATTGAGGCGGTCATCCACACTTCTGATCTAAGGCCGTGAAGGCGAGCCGGGCGACGCTTCGCTTGCTCGCGAAGGGGCTGGTACAGCCAACCGAAGGCTGGCTGAAACACCGCCTTCGCGAGCAAGCTCGCTCCCACAGAGACCTATGTAACGTAAAGCTTGGGAGTGAGCGTCATCACCGTCAAACAACGTGCTTAGAAGAACACCTTGACCAGCAAGCTCGCGGTGTTCTGATCGGTGTCGAAGGAACTTGTGTCCTTGATGCCGTATTTGTTGGTCCAGTAGTCATATTCGATACCCACGTACAGCTGCCGCTCCGGGTAATTCAGTGCCTTGCCCAGGTCGTACTTGATCTGCGGGTTGAAGTGCAGGTTGGAGTGGTAAGTGCCACGCGAGGTCTTGTCGTTGTCGACTACCCAGTCCATGAAACCGTCGATCAGCACATCCGATTTGCCCACCGGAATGGTGTAGGACCACACCGGAGTGATCTGCCACACGCCGTCGCCCGGGCGATTGCCTTCGGTCTGGCGCTGGTAGAAGTTAAGCTGGAAGTAGTCGAAACCCGGGATCTTCAAGTCGAACGCCGGACCGATCAGGTACGACTCGTTATCGCCTTCACCGAACTCGTAAGTTGCGGCAATCAGCACATCGCTGATCGGCCCGAACTCGAACTTCTGGCCGAAGATCTTGCCCAGCGAAAGCCGTGGCGAGAACTCGCCGTAATAGGTGTTATCGCCAGCGGTTGCGTCTTTCTTGCCGTTGTAAAAGATCTTGTCGACGAAGAAGAAGTTGTCGCCGTACTTCCAGCTGTCCGCGTGCTCAAAGGTGAAGGTCTGCTGATTTTCCGGGTTGACAGCGAAGTCTCGTCCATTGAGATAGGTCAGGCTATTACTCTGCCACTGGAAGATATCCCCTGCCATGGCGGGTGCAGCAGCCAGCAGACTGCTGGCCAGTAATGCACTGGAAATCGTACGGTTCATGCGGTGAGCCCCTTGATGTAGATCGTGATTTTTTCGGACTGGCGTTCTATGCATGACGCCTTGTCGGTGGTTGCAATAATTTGTCTGTCTGGTCAGCTTTGTGTTGTTAGCAAGAGCTGCGCCAATCAGTGAAAAAAAGTTTAAGTAACCCTTCAAACCGATATCGAAGTGCCGATTTCAGGTCCTTTTTTTCAATGGGCAGCGTTCTGGGCGCCGTTCAGCCAGTGGCCGCCCGGTCAGGTTCAGCTATCGGGAAAGAGAGAGGCGGGTTGGCAGCGGCGGCGGAGGATACTGACTCGCGTCGCCGTGCTCAAGTGCTCCAGAGCAGGGCGTCCGGAGCGAAAACAGGGCAGTGCCCGATGCTTCAGTTGATGTGCGCGCCCTGATCGATCCAGGCGCCTACCAGATCACGTTCCTGCTGGGTCATCTGGGTGATATTGCCCAGCGGCATGATTGGTGCGGTGATCGCCTGCGCCTTGATACGCGGCGCCTGTTGCTGGATCTGTTCGGGCGTATCGAACATCACACCGGCCGGAGCGACGCTGAACAGCTGACTGGTAGGCGTGGCCGAGTGACAGACCGAGCAACGTTGCCGGATAACATCGTGCACCTTGTTGAAGTCTGCACCTGCCACCTTGGCTGGCTCGGGCTGGGCAGGCGCTGCGGCGGGTTGCGCAGGCTGCTCATCAGCCCGATGCCCGCCGACCGCCGTACCGGGCAGTGGCTGATAGACGATTTTTGCCGGCGCTTGCGCAGGGCCGGTGACATACGCCAGGCACAGCATGCCCAGCGCCGCGACCGGCAGGGTCCAGGCGAATCGATGGCTGTTGTGCCGCGTATTGAAGTAATGGCGCACCAGCACGGCCAGCAGCGCGATGCCTGCGAGAATCAGCCAGTTGTACTCACTGCCGTAGGTGCTTGGAAAGTGATTGCTGATCATGATGAACAGCACGGGCAGGGTGAAGTAGTTGTTGTGTCGTGAACGCAACAGGCCTTTTGCCGGCAGGCTTGGGTCCGGCGTGCGGTTCTCGGCAATCGCGGCCACCAGCGCGCGCTGGGCCGGCATGATGATGCGGAACACGTTGCCGACCATGATGGTGCCCATGATCGCGCCCACATGCAGATAGGCACCGCGACCGCTGAACACTTTGCTGAAACCATATGCCGCCGCCACCAGCAGCACGAACAGGACCACGCCCAACAGGGCGGGGCGCTTGCCCAGTGGCGAGTCACACAGAAAGCTGTAGATGAACCAGCCGACGAACAACGAACCCAGGCCGATGTGCACGCCCTCGGCGCCACTCAGGCTGCTGCCCGGGGCCAGCAGGTACAGTGTCGGGTTGGCGTAGAACACCACGCACAACAGCGCCACCCCTGACAGCCAGGTCGAATAGGCTTCCCATTTGAACCAGTGCAGATTCTCCGGCATGGTCGGCGGTGCGAGCTTGTACTTCTCCAGGTGGTAGATGCCGCCGCCGTGGATCGCCCACAGGTCACCCGACAGGCCTTCACGCGGGTTGCTGCGGTTGAGGTTGTTCTCCAGCCAGACGAAGTAGAACGATGCGCCGATCCAGGCGACGCCGACAATCATGTGAATCCAGCGCACGCCCAGATTCAGCCATTCCATCATATGTGCCAGCACGGTGTTTACCCTTCCAGTGGGTGGGGATCGAGAACCAGCAACTGGCTCTCGGCAAAGTAATGCTCGTCGCAGTTGTTGCCTTCGCCACTGCGATCAACCACCAGGAAGTCATCCCGCTTTTTGATCGTCAGCACCGGATGGTGCCAGACGCCGCGATGGTAATTGACACCTTGCCTGCCGTTCGACACGAAGGCGCGGGTCGCCTCTGATTCAGGCACATCGCCGACCGGCGCGACCACGATCAGAAAGGGGTTGCCGAGCAGCGGCACGAACGCCTGACTGCCCAGCGGATGACGCTCCAGCATGCCGATGGTCAACGGCATCGGCAGCGCTTCGGCGCGGAAGATGCTGATGATCGCCTTGTCTTCCGGCTGCGCGGTCTGCACGTCAGCCAGACGATGAAAGCGCATGGTCGAGCCGTTGTTGATCATGAAGTGATCGCTGCCGTCGGTTTCGATCACATCACCGAATGGCGCAAAGGCTTCCTTGGTCAGTGGCTCGATTATCAGTTTGCGCATGCGGGTTCTTCTTCAATGGTTTTGAGGGTGGATCGTTTGCACATTCGTATTGATGACTATCGTGCCAATGCTCTGCGTTGGCATGCATTTCGTGACGCTCTGCGTCACAACTCTACGCCGCGCCACACATACTCAAGACTGGACGCAGAGCGTCCGGAACTGCATTCCCACGCGGAGCGTGGGAACGATAGCCTGTTGCCTTCTGCTGACTTCCGACGCGTTGTTACCTGGCCAACTTGCCCAGCACTCGCAGGCGGCTGACGCCACCGTCCGGGAACACGTTCAGGCGGATGTGGGTGATCGGGCCGATCGCCTTGATCTGCTCGGCGAACTCGTGTTCGGCGTGCATGGTCAGCTTCTGGCTGGGCAGCAACTCGCGCCAGAACAGGCTCTGGGTTTCGATCTGGCTGTCGGTGCCACCCTTGACCAGGGCGCCCTGAATCGAGCAGCTGTCCGGGTAGTTGCCTTTGAAGTGCAGGGTGTCGACGATGACTTTCTCGACTTCGCCCTTATGCCCGAGCGCCACGATCACCCAGTCGTTGCCGGGTGTGCGGCGGCGCGCGGTTTCCCAGCCGTCGCCCATGTTCACACCGCGCCCAGGGTTGAGGATGTTGCTCATGCTGCCGTAGTGTTCATCGGAGCAGGCAATCGATCGGCCGCCATTGAGCGCCGCAACCAGATCGATCTGCTCGTCCTCGCTGACTTTCGACCAGTCGCGATGCGGCACACCGTACACGCGCAGACGCGCGACGCCGCCGTCCGGGTAGATGTTGAAGCGCAGGTGGCTGAACGCCTGATCGTTGCTGATCTCGTGGTAATGATGGCTGTTGCCTTGCAGCTCCACAGACGGCAGCACTTCGGTCCAGGCGGTGTTTTCATCGGGCTCGCCGGACGCCAGGAAGCACGCTTCCAGTGATGCGGAAGGCGGGAAGTTGCCGGTGAAAAACGAGGTGTCGATGTCCACACCCCTGATGGTTCCCGCCACACCGAGGCGAATCACCGCGCTGTCGTACCCTTCGAAACGCTTGCGGCGCGACTCCCAGCCGTCCATCCACTTGCCGTTGTCGTCGAACACGCCTTCTTTCCACACGGCCGGGGTCGGCTGGAACAGCCGGTTGGCGTCGGCGAACCAGTCATCGGTAACCGAAAGGATTTTGGTGCCCAGACGTGCGTCGGCCAGGTTCACGAACTTCTCGAACGGTGCGGCGTAAACTTTCATGCTCTTTGTCTGCCTTCTGAATACGGTTATGACTGCGACGCTCAAAGCGCCTGTAGACGAAACAGTGCGATCTTGTTGATCTCGGCCAGGGCGCAAGCGAACTCGGCCTCGGGCGAGTGGTGGATGCGTTGTTCGAACGCTGCCAGAATTTTGTGCCTGTCGCTGCCCTTGACCGCCATGATGAACGGAAAGCCAAAGCGGGCCTTGTAAGCCTCGTTCAGCTCGGTAAAGCGCTGGAACTCCTCAGGCGTGCAATGGTGGATACCGGCGCCGGCCTGTTCATCGGTACTGGCCTGAGTCAGCTCGCCCTGAACGGCAGCCTTGCCTGCCAGGTCCGGGTGGGCATTGATCAGTGCCAGTTGTTGCTCGTGTGTGGCACCCAGCAGGATCTCGCTCATGCGAGCGTGCAGGGCCTCCACCTGATCGAGTTGCGCGCCTGTGCTTTGGTCGAACGCTTGCTGCGCGACCCACGGTGAGTGTTCGTAGATATCGGCAAAGGCCGCGATGAACGCATCCCGGCCCAGGCTTGAAGGTGTCAGTGTCTTGAACGTGCTCATTGCTCGGCCTTGCCGGTAAACGGATGTTCAGTGTGCCAGTGCCGGGCGATATCGACACGACGGGTAAACCACACTTGCTCATGGCCTTTGGCGTACTCGATGAAACGCTTGAGTGCGGCGAGGCGGGCGGGGCGGCCGATCAGGCGGCAATGCAGGCCGATGGAAAGCATCTTCGGCGCGTCTTCGCCTTCGGCATACAGCACGTCGAACGCATCCTTAAGGTACTGAAAGAACTGCTCGCCATTGTTGAAGCCCTGCACCTGGGTGAAGCGCATGTCGTTGGTGTCCAGGGTGTACGGAATCACCAGATGAGGCTTGCCGGTCGGGTTGTTCGGCTCCCAGTACGGCAGGTCATCGTCATAGGTGTCGCAATCATAGAGAAAACCGCCTTCCTCCATGACCAGACGCCGGGTGTTGGGGCCGGTGCGCCCGGTGTACCAGCCCAGCGGCCGTTCGCCGCTGATCTCGGTGAGGATCTGGATCGCCTGGCGCATGTGTTCGCGCTCCTGGGCTTCGTCCATGTTCTGGTAGTCGATCCAGCGATAGCCGTGGCTGCAGATCTCATGACCTTCGGCGACCATGGCGCGGATCACCTCCGGATGACGCTGCGCGGCCATGGCCACGGCAAAAATGGTCAGGGGGATATCGAACTGCCTGAACAGCTTGAGAATACGCCACACACCGGCGCGGCTGCCGTACTCGTACAGCGACTCCATGCTCATGTTGCGCTGGCCCTGGAGCGGCTGCGCGGCAACCATCTCGGACAGAAAGGCTTCTGATTCCTTGTCGCCGTGCAGAATATTGCGCTCGCCACCTTCCTCGTAATTCAGCACGAAAGACAAGGCAATGCGCGCATTACCCGGCCAGCGTGGGTGAGGCGGGTTGTTGCCGTAACCGATCAGGTCGCGTGGGTAGTCAGCGCTCACTGCAAGCTTCCTTCTTGTCCATGGGGTGCGTTGGATGCGTTAAGTCAGGTGCAATGCCAGGAACGGTCAAGGCACTGCCGAATCAAGATTGTATACAATTTTATTTTCAGCTTGTAACCCTGTACGTTTCTGCACCGAAGCGTCTCAGCAAGAGTAAAACAAGCAAGAAACCTGCCTGACTGGTCAGCTAATCGTAAAAAACCTGATATTTTTCCTCTGCTTCCTCAATGTCTGACCAATCGCGCGCCCAGTCAGCGTCTTGGCTACGAGCTGTTGGACGATCAGGAATTTATTGTGTACAGCTTTTCCCGAAAGTGTCTTAATCGGTCGCAATCGCACGATGTAGAGCACTTCATTGGTGCACTGCTTGACCATGGCCGGATGTGAGGAGTGAAGTTTTGGGAAAATTGACCACACATGTACTGGACGCCGCCCACGGCTGCCCAGGCAGCGCCATCCGCATCGAGTTGTACCGGGTCGAAGACCAGCAGCTGCTGCATATTGTCAGTGCGCTTACCAACAGCGATGGGCGCTGCGATGCGCCGCTGTTGCAGGGCGAGGCCTATCAATCCGGCGTCTATCAATTGCACTTCAAGGCTGGCGATTATTACCGCGCGCGGGGCGTGGTTCTGAATGAGCCGGCCTTTCTCGATGAGGTGGTGCTGCGCTTCGGCATTGACGCAGGTCAGGAACACTTTCATGTCCCGTTGTTAATCTCGCCGTACAGCTACTCGACGTACAGGGGCAGCTGAATACCTCTTGCCCGCCCCACACTGCGGGCTTTTTTTTTGCGCGTGTCTGCGCTTTTGCCCTGTGTACAATGCGCCAGTCCTGACGCCGTCATCCACCTGTGCACGAGTGCCCATGAACGACCAGTCCCTGCCTCTCAAGAAACAGCCGCGCAGCCTTGGCCTAAGCCGTAACGTCACGCAGGACGATGTCGTTTACGAACATGTCTTCGATGCCATTCTGGAACAGCGGCTGGCGCCGGGTACCAAATTGAGTGAAGAGGCGCTGGGCGAGATTTTCGGTGTGAGCCGTACCATCATTCGTCGCGCCCTGTCGCGGTTGGGCCATGAGGGCGTCGTGCTGTTGCGCCCCAATCGTGGCGCGGTGGTCGCCAGCCCCAGCGTCGAAGAGGCGCGTCAGGTATTTTTCGCGCGGCGCATGGTCGAGAAGGCAATCACGGAACTGGCGGTCGAACACGCCACTGCAGAGCAACTGGCCGAGCTGCGTCAGATGGTCAGCGACGAGCGCGACAGCTTTGCTCGCGGTGATCGGGGCGCCGGTATTCGTCTGTCCGGCGAGTTTCACCTGCAGTTGGCCGTGGCCGCTAGAAACGCGCCGCTGATCAGCTTCCAGCGCAGCCTGGTGTCGCAGACCTCACTGATCATTGCCCAGTACGAAACCGGCAATCGCACGCACTGTTCCTACGATGAGCACAGCCAGTTGATCGACGCCATCGAAGCCCGCAACGCGGCGCTGGCCGCCGAATTGATGATGCATCACATGGACCACATCGACAGCAAACTCAACCTTGACGAAGACAGCGCTTCGGATGATTTGCATGCGGTGTTCTCGCATGTCATGGGCCGGAAAAAGACGGGGCGTTGAGGCAGCACGGTTAATTCAATCTCCTGAACGCCTCAACTATCGTGCGACGCTCCGCGTCGTCATGCCGTTCTGGACGCTCCGCGTACTCTTGGCGACGCAGAGCGTCGCGAACTGCATTCCCACGCTGGAGCGTGAGGAACGATAATCTCGACTTCGTGCTGATGCTTTGCGTCGGTCTGAACAGACAATCCGATTATCGTGCGACGCTCCGCGTCGTCATGCCGTTCTGGACGCTCTGCGTCCTCTTGGCACTCTGGAGCGTGAGGAACGAGGTGCTAGCCTCTGTCATGCACCAATCGGCCACCCGACCAGGTCTGCTTCACCGTCCGGTCATCACCGATGGTCATCAGCACGAACAGAATCTCTTCGATGGTCTTCGCCTGCTTCAAGCGATACGACAGCAGCGGGGTGGCGTTGTAGTCGAGCACCAGGAAGTCCGCCTCGTTGCCGGGCTTCAGGCTGCCGACCTTGTCTTCCAGACGCAGCGCCCGCGCGCCGCCCAGCGTTGCCAGGTACAGTGACTTGAACGGATTGAGCCGCGCGCCCTGCATCTGCATGACTTTGTAGGCCTCGTTGAGGGTCTGCAGAATCGAAAAGCTGGTGCCGCCGCCCACGTCGGTGCCCAAGCCGACATTCACCTTGTGCTTCTCGGTCATTGGCAGGTTGAACAGGCCGCTGCCCAGAAACAGGTTGGAGGTCGGGCAGAAGGCAATCGCCGAACCGGTCTGCGCCAGTCGGGCGCATTGTTCGTCGCACAGGTGCACGCCGTGGGCGAACACCGAGCGCTCGCCGAGCAGGTTGAAGTGATCGTAGACGTCCAGGTAATGCTTGCGCTCCGGGAACAGCGCCTTGACCCACTCGATCTCCTGAAGGTTCTCGCTGATGTGGGTCTGCAGGTACAGGCCGGGATGCTCGGTGAGCAACTGGCCAGCCAGACTCAACTGCTCCGGGCTACTGGTCGGCGCGAATCGTGGGGTCACTGCGTAACTCAAACGTCCTTTGCCATGCCAGCGTTCGATCAGTGCCTTGCTGTCGGCGTATCCGGATTCTGGCGTATCGACCAGATAATCCGGCGCATTGCGGTCCATCATCACCTTGCCGGCGATCATGCGCAGATCAAGTGCCTGGGCCGCACTGAAAAACGCCTCGACCGATTCCTTGTGCACACTGCCGAACACCAGCGCCGTGGTCGTACCGTTGCGCAGCAATTCCTTGATGAAGATGTCGGCCACCTGCGCCGAATGCGCGGGATCGGCGAACTGGCTTTCGCAGGGGAAGGTGTAGGTGTTGAGCCAATCCAGCAATTGCTCGCCGTAGGAGCCGATCATGCCGGTTTGCGGCAAGTGAATATGGGTGTCGATGAACCCCGGTGTGATCAGGGCGTCCGGGTATTCGAT
This sequence comes from Pseudomonas sp. SZ57, assembly GCF_009495975.1. Classification (NCBI taxonomy): domain Bacteria; kingdom Pseudomonadati; phylum Pseudomonadota; class Gammaproteobacteria; order Pseudomonadales; family Pseudomonadaceae; genus Pseudomonas; species Pseudomonas sp. SZ57. The sequence continues at coordinate 71,274 of NZ_WIBD01000010.1, forward strand.
CAGCTCGACATCGTCGTCGAGGCGCTCCAGCAAATCGGCAGCGTGACCCACCGAAACGATCTTGCCGTCCTCGACCAGTAGCAAGCCGTCGGCAAAGTATTCATAGGATGCCTCCAGCGCCACTTCGGCCGGGTCGGCGAGGCTGTGAACGATGGCGGCTCGGTAGGCTTTACGGCAGGAAACTGAACTCATGGCACTCTCGTTGTGACTCATTGCGACTGACTGCGGCGCGATGCAGGCAGCAGTCTGGCGATAGGTTCGGCGTTGGCGGTGTGTTGGCCAAAGTTGACATTGTAAGTGGCGATTATTTCCGCGGCGATCGACACCGCGATCTCGATGGGCAGCTTGCCTTTGACCTCGGCCAGGCCCATCGGGCAACGCATGCGTTGCAGCAGACTGGCGTCGAAACCGCGTTCCCGCAAGCGATGTTCGAACTTGACCCGTTTGGTTTTCGAGCCGATAAGCCCGAAGTAACCGAAGTCGCCACGCCTGAGGATGGCGGCCGTCAGTTCCAGATCCAGCTGATGGTTGTGGGTCATCACGATGCAATAGGTGCCGACCGGCAGTTGCGCGACCTCGTCGACCGGCTCGTCGTTGATGATCTTCGTCACGCCCTCGGGCATCGGCTCGGGGAATTCCTGCTCACGGCTGTCGATCCAGCGCACCCGGCAGGGCAGGCTGGCCAGCAGCGGCACCAGCGCGCGGCCGACGTGACCGGCACCGAATACCGCGATCTGCGCGACGGGCTTGCCCATCGGTTCGAACAACAGCACGTTCACGCCGCCGCAGCACTGGCCCAGGCTTGCACCCAGGTTGAAACGTTCCAGGCGCGTCTGCCGGGTGCCGCTGGCAAGCATCTCGCGGGCGATCTCCATGGCCTTGTATTCCAGGTGGCCGCCACCGATGGTGTCGTGGATGTGCTCGGCGCAGACCACCATTTTCGATCCGGTATTACGCGGCGTGGAGCCCAGTTCTTCGATGATCGTCACCAGAATGCCGGGTTCTCCACGGGCCTGCAGCTCGGCCAGGGCGCTGATCCAGTTGTTCATTTCTGCTCCAGGACAGAGTGATCCAGGCCAGGCGCCTTCGCGAGCAAGCTCGCTCCCACGGGGGCATCCTGAATAGGTGAAGACGAGCCTGGCGAAGCTTCACTTGCTCGCGAAGAGGCAGAAACAGTCGGCTCGGCCCTTTCGCTGGGGGCACGACGCGCAGCGCTGTTCTGGCGCATCTGTTCACAGCCCCACAGCACTTTTTCCGGTGTCGCCGGGGCGTCGATGTTCGGTTGATGACGGTAGTCACCCAAGCTCGCCACGGCGTCCTTGATGGCACACCAGGCGGCGATGCCGAGCATGAACGGCGGCTCGCCGACGGCCTTGGAATGAAACACCGTGTCTTCCGGGTTCTTGCGGTTCTCTACCAGCTTGATGCGCAGATCGTGCGGCATGTCCGCCACTGCCGGGATCTTGTAGGACGCCGGGCCGCTGGTCATCAGCTTGCCCTTGTCGTTCCACACCAGTTCCTCGGTGGTCAGCCAGCCGGCGCCCTGAATATAGCCGCCTTCGACCTGACCGATATCGATGGCCGGGTTCAGCGACGCGCCGACGTCGTGCAGGATGTCGGTGCGCAACATCTTGTATTCGCCGGTCAGCGTATCGACGATGACTTCCACGCAGGCAGCGCCAAAGGCGTAGTAATAGAACGGCCGGCCACGCGCCTGGCTGCGGTCGTAAAAAATCTTCGGCGTCTTGTAATAGCCGGTGCTCGACAGCGACACCTGGCCCATCCATGCCAATTGCGCCAGCTCGGCGAACGGCAGGTACAGCTCGCCTATCCGCACATGGCCATTGCGGAACTCGACATCCGCTTCGCTCACCTGATAGTGCCTGGCGGCAAACTCCACCAGCCTTTGCTTGAGGATTTCAGCGGCATTCTGTGCGGCTTTGCCGTTCAGATCCGTGCCGCTCGAAGCCGCAGTCGGCGAGGTGTTGGGCACCTTATCGGTGTTGGTCGCGGTGATCTGGATGCGCTCGATGTCCACCTGGAACACCTCGGCCACGACCTGCGCGACCTTGGTGTTCAAGCCCTGGCCCATTTCAGTGCCGCCATGGTTCAGGTGGATGCTGCCGTCGGTGTAGATATGAATCAGCGCACCGGCCTGATTGAGAAAGCTGGCGGTAAACGAGATACCGAACTTGACCGGTGTCAGCGCCAGGCCTTTTTTCAGCACCGGGCTGCCGGCATTGAACGCACGAATCGCTTCGCGGCGCTCGGCGTACTGGCTGCTTTGCTCAAGGTCGGCGGTCATCTCTTCCAGCAGGTTGTGTTCGACCGTCTGGTAATAGTGGGTGACGTTGCGCTCGGTCTTCCCGTAATAGTTGGCCTTGCGCACGTGCAGCGGGTCTTTGCCGAGGAAGCGTGCAATGCAGTCCATGACCTCTTCGATGGCGACCATGCCCTGCGGGCCGCCAAAGCCCCGGTAGGCGGTGTTGGACGCTGTGTGCGTCTTGCAGCGGTGACCGTTGACGGTGGCTTCGCCCAGGTAATACGCGTTGTCGGCATGAAACATGGCGCGGTCGACAATGGACGCCGAGAGGTCCGGCGAGTAGCCACAGTTGCCGGCCAGATCCAGTTGTATGCCCTGCAAGCGACCGTCATCGTCGAAACCCACGTCGTACTCGATGTAGAACGGGTGGCGCTTGCCGGTCATCTGCATGTCTTCGAAGCGTTGCAGGCGCATCTTGGTGGGCTGGCCGGTCAAGCGGGCAACCACTGCGCACAGGCAGGCCGGGCTGGCCGCCTGGGTTTCCTTGCCGCCAAAACCACCGCCCATGCGGCGCATGTCCACCACTATGCGGTTCATCGGCACGCCCAGCACCTCGGCCACCAGCTTCTGGATTTCCGTGGGGTTCTGGGTCGAGCAATAGACGATCATGCCGCCGTCTTCGGTCGGCATCACCGAAGAGATCTGGGTTTCCAGGTAAAAATGTTCCTGGCCGCCAATGTGCAGGTTGCCCTGCAGGCGGTGGGTTGCGCGCGCCAGCGCAGCGGCAGAGTCGCCACGCTTGTGGGTATGGCTGTCGAGCACGAAATGCTTCTGGCGCAGGGCCTGGACCACATCTAGCACCGGTTCCAGGTCTTCGTATTCGATGATCGCCGCCATGGCCGCCTGGCGTGCAATGTCCAGGTCGCGAGCCGCCACGGCGAGCACCGGTTGCCCGACGAACTCCACCTTGTCGATGGCCAGCAGCGGGTCGCCGGGCAGCAACGGCCCGATGTCCTTGAGCCCCGGAATATCCTGATGGGTAATCGCGATGCGTACACCTTCGAAGGCGTAGCAGGGCGAGGTATCGATGCTGACGATACGCGCATGGGCACGGTCGGAAAGGCGTGCGTAGACGTGCAACTGGTTGGGGAATTCCAGGCGGTCATCGATGTACACCGCCTCGCCGGACACGTGCTTGTCGGCACTGTCGTGCTTGACGCTGCGGCCCACGCCGGTGTTCAGACCCTGCTGAAATACCGCCAGCATCTCGGCTTGGGTGGTGTTTGGGGAATGCTCAGACATAGTCAGTCACCCGCGTTGGAACGGCTGGGGTCTGCAATTCGATGAAGTACTTGCGCAGCAGGTTTTGCGCGCTCAACAGGCGGTATTCCTTGCTCGCCCGGAAATCCGACAGCGGGGTGAAATCCTCGCTCAGTGCCGCGCAGGCGCGCTCGACGGTTGCATGGCTCCATGGTTGCCCGATCAGCGCCTGTTCGCAGGCCGCTGCACGCTTGGGAATCGCCGCCATACCACCGAACGCTACGCGAGCCTCGTGGATGACGCCGTCTTCCAGGGTCAGGCGAAAAGCCGCGCAGACCGCCGAGATATCGTCATCCAGCCGTTTGGAGACTTTATAGGCGCGGAAAATCTGCCGCGAAGAGGCCGTGGGTACGATGATCTTTTCGATGAACTCGCTTTCCTGGCGGGCCGTGACCTTGTAGTCGATGAAATAGTCCTCGAGCGCCAGGGTGCGCTGACTGTCGCCTTTGCGCAGCACGACCTGCGCGCCAAGGGCGATCAGCAGCGGCGGGGAATCGCCGATGGGGGAGGCGTTGCCGATGTTGCCACCCAGCGTGCCTTGATTACGGATCTGCAACGAGGCGAAGCGCTGCAGTAACTCGCCAAAGTCCGGGTATTCGGCTTTCAGCGCTGCATAGCAATCGGTCAGCGGGGTTGCTGCACCGATCTCCAGGCGGTCGTCGAAACGCTTCACGCCCTTCATCTCGTTGATGTGTCCGACGTAAATCATCACCGGCAACTGTTTGTGAAACTGCGTGACTTCCAGGGCCAGATCGGTGCCGCCGGCCAGCAGGCGCGCCTGTGGATGGCGGTCGTAGAGGTCCGCCAGATCCGCCACGGTCAGCGGAATGAAGCAGCGTTTTTCGCCGTCATTCAGTTCATCGGTGCCGGCCGGGGCGATGGCGCGCAGGCGTTCGACGGTTTGCGCCTGGCGCTGATCGAACTGGTCTGGCAGGCGCTGCGCGCACGACTGCTCGGCGGCGGCCAGAATAGGGCGATAGCCGGTGCAGCGGCACAGGTTGCCGGCCAGGGCTTCGTGGGCCTGATGGGCATCGGCTTCGCTGCTGTTCTTTTGCAGGGCAAACAGCGACATCACAAAGCCCGGGGTACAAAAGCCGCATTGCGAGCCATGACACTCGACCATCGCCTTCTGCACGCTGTGCAACTGGCCCTGATGCTTGAGGTCTTCGACGCTGATCAATTGTTTGCCGTGTAGCGACGCCATGAATGTCAGGCACGAATTGAGGCTGCGATAACGCAGCGTTTGCCCGCCGTCGGCGTCACTGTGCAACTCGCCCACCACGACGGTGCAGGCACCGCAGTCACCACTGGCACAACCTTCCTTGGTACCGGGCTTGTGTGCCTGCTCACGCAGGTAGGTCAGCACGGTCATGTTCGGATTCAGGCTGCGCTCGGTTTTTAGCTCTTGGTTCAAAAGGAACTGAATCACGGCGCAAAGCCCTCACGTTTATTGTCATCAGACATGTCGATGAATCTATCAGCTCTGTTTATTGGGTCAATTTGTTTCTGACCTCAGAGTCAGGAAATTGAGTTTTTCGGTCATCTGCCGATCAAACAACCTCTGGTTCTTGAATCGCCTGCCGGCTGTATTCAAGGTTTTGCGTATTTCGTGCCAGTTTCCGTGTTTATGGCCCTGCGCCACTCGCGCCGGTTGCGATACACTCCGCGACTTGCATGCGGAACTGGTTTTTTCTGAAGGATAATCATGACGTTCAAGGCCCCGGACAGCCTCGCTGAGCAAATTGCTCATCATCTTGCCGAGCGGATCATTCGCGGTGAGCTCAAGCCTGGAGAGCGTATCCAGGAACAGAAAGTCACGCAGGCGTTGAACGTCAGCCGTGGCTCCGTGCGCGAAGCACTGCTGATTCTGGAACGCCGCCACCTGGTGGTGATCCTGCCGCGTCGTGGCGCACAGGTTACGGTGCTCAACGCACACAATGTCACCAGCCTGTGCTGCCTGATGAGCGAGCTGTACATTCTGCTGGCCAACGCGGTGGTCGAGCGCTGGAAGACCGAGGAGGATCTTGCGCCGTTTGTGCAGATACAACAGCGTCTGCAGGGCAGTTTCGAGCAGCAGGACGTCAACGCATTCGTCGAAGAAAGCTTCAATGTGATGCGCGCGGCCTATCCGTTCGCCAACAACCCGTACCTCGAGGAAACCGTCGAGAACCTGCAGCCTTCCATGAGCCGCAGCTATTTCCTCGCGCTCGAGCAACGCAAGGCCGATATGGGCGACTACCTGGCGTTGTTCGACGAACTGCTTGGCGCAGTGGTGGCGCGGGATATACCGAAGATTCGTGTCGTGCTGGTCAGCTACTGTCAGCGCAGCTGCCAGCTGGTGCTGGCCGCCCTGGCAAAGGGCTGACGCCGTGCGCCTGAAGTGCATCAAGCTGGCGGGGTTCAAATCTTTCGTCGACCCCACCACGGTGAACTTCCCCAGCAACATGGCGGCTGTCGTCGGCCCCAATGGCTGTGGCAAATCCAACATCATCGACGCCGTGCGCTGGGTCATGGGCGAAAGCTCGGCCAAGAACCTGCGCGGCGAGTCGATGACCGACGTCATCTTCAACGGCTCCACCAGCCGCAAACCGGTCAGCCAGGCCAGCATCGAGCTGGTCTTCGACAACTCCGACGGCACGCTGGTGGGCGAGTACGCGGCGTATGCGGAAATCTCCATTCGCCGCAAAGTGACCCGCGACAGCCAGAACAGCTACTACCTCAACGGCACCAAATGCCGCCGTCGCGACATTACCGACATCTTCCTCGGCACCGGCCTGGGGCCGCGCAGCTATTCGATCATCGAACAGGGCATGATCTCCAAGCTGATCGAAGCCAAGCCCGAAGACCTGCGCAACTTCATCGAAGAAGCCGCAGGGATCTCCAAGTACAAGGAGCGGCGCCGGGAAACCGAAAACCGCATTCGTCGCACCCACGAGAACCTCGCGCGTCTGACCGACCTGCGTGAAGAGCTCGAGCGTCAACTGGAGCGTCTGCACCGACAGGCTCAGGCTGCCGAGAAGTATCAGGAATACAAGGCTGAAGAGCGCCAGCTGAAAGCGCAATTGTCGGCCCTGCGCTGGCAGGCGCTGAATGATCTGGTGGGTCAGCGCGAGGCGGTGATCGGCAATCAGGAAGTGGGCTTCGAGGCGTTGGTGGCCGATCAGCGCAGTGCCGATGCCAGTATCGAAAGGCTGCGCGACGGCCACCATGACCTGTCTGAACGCTTCAACCTGGTGCAGGGCCGCTTCTATTCGGTCGGCGGCGACATTGCCCGCGTCGAGCAGAGCATTCAGCACGGTCAGCAGCGGCTGCGCCAATTGCAGGATGACCTGCGCGAAGCCGAGCGTGCCCGCCAGGAAACCGAATCGCACCTTGGGCACGACACCACCTTGCTCGCCACCCTCGGCGAAGAGCTGGAGATGCTCGAGCCCGAGCAGGAAATGACCAGCGCCGCCGCCGAGGAGTCGGCGATCGCTCTGGAAGACGCCGAAGCGGCCATGCAGGGCTGGCAGGAGAAGTGGGACGTCTTCAATCAGCAATCCGCCGAGCCGCAGCGTCAGGCCCAGGTCCAGCAGTCACGTATTCAGCAACTGGAACAGAGCATCGAACGCCTGGCCGAGCGTCAGCGACGTCTGGCCGAAGAGCGCCAACTGCTGGCCGCCGACCCGGAAGACGCGGCCATTCTGCAATTGAGCGAAGACCTCGCCACCCGCGACATGACCCTTGAAGAGCTGCACATGGGTGAAGAGCAGGCGGTCGAGCGGCTTGAGCAATTGCGCGAGGCGTTGCAGCACGCCAGTCAGGCGCAACAGCAGGCGCAGGGCGAGCTGCAACGTCTCAATGGCCGGCTGGCGTCCCTGGAGGCGCTGCAACAGGCTGCACTTGACCCGGACACCGGCACCGCCGAGTGGCTGCGTGATCAGCAACTGGCCGAGCGACCGCGTCTGGCCGAGGGGCTGAGCGTCGAGGCAGGCTGGGAACTGGCCGTGGAAACCGTGCTTGGCGCGGATTTGCAGGCGGTGCTGGTGGATGACTTCGACGGCCTCGATCTGGCCGGTTTTCAGCAGGGCGACCTGCGCTTGCTCAGCGCGGGTGCTGACACGGTTCGCGCGCCGGGCAGCTTGCTGGAAAAGGTCGACAGTACGGTTGATCTGTCCGCCTGGCTGAGCCAGGTGATTCCGGTCGAGAACCTGGACGAGGCGCTGGCGCGACGCGCACAACTCAGCGCCGGGCAAAGCCTGATCAGTCGTGACGGCTACTGGGTGGGGCGGCACTTTTTGCGTGTACGCCGCGCCAGTGAAGCGCAGAGCGGTGTGCTGGCGCGCGGTCAGGAATTACAGCGGCTGGGTCTGGAACGCGATGAGCGCGAAACGACGCTGGCCACTTTGGAAGAGCAACTGCTGGTGTTGCGCGAGCAACAGTCGCAGGAGGAAGACGCGCGTGAGCAGTTGCGCCGTCGCGTGCAGGACGAAACCCGTCAGCAAAGCGAACTGAAAGCGCAGCTGTCGGCGGTCCGGGTAAAAGTCGAGCAATTGACCCTGCGGCGCACCCGCCTTGATGAGGAACTGGCCGAGCTGGGCGAGCAGCGCACTGTCGAGCACGAGCACCTTGGCGAATCGCGCCTGCAATTGCAGGATGCGCTGGACAGCATGGCGCAGGATACCGAACAGCGCGAGGTGCTGCAGGCGCAGCGTGATGCGCTGCGTGAGCGTCTGGACCGGATACGTCAGGATGCGCGGCAACACAAGGATCACAGTCATCAGCTGGCGGTGCGTCTCGGCTCGATCAAGGCGCAATACGATTCAACCCGTCAGGCGCTGGAGCGCCTGCGCATGCAGTCCGAAAGGCTTACCGAGAAGCGCGAGCAATTGAGCCTGAATCTGGAGGAGGGCGAGGCACCGCTCGAAGAGCTGCGCCTCAAGCTTGAAGAGTTACTGGAACGGCGCATGGTGGTCGATGACGAAATGCGCATCGCCAAGAACGCACTCGAAGACGCTGACCGCGAATTGCGTGAGGCAGAAAAACGCCGCACCCAGGCCGAGCAGCAATCGCAACTGCTGCGTGGCCAGCTGGAGCAACAGCGTCTGGAGTGGCAGGCGCTGACGGTGCGTCGCACAGCTTTGCAGGACCAGCTGCATGAAGACGGCTACGACCTGCACGGCGTACTCGCCACGCTGACGCCGGAAGCCAGTGAGCAGGCCGCCGAGCAGCAACTGGAAAGCATCGCCGGGCGTATTCAGCGCCTGGGCGCGATCAACCTTGCGGCCATCGACGAGTATCAGCAGCAGTCCGAGCGCAAGCGCTATCTGGATGCGCAGGATGCCGATCTGGTCGAAGCGCTGGACACTCTGGAAAGCGTCATCCGCAAGATCGACAAGGAGACCCGAAACCGCTTCAAGGATACCTTCGATCAGATAAATAGCGGAATTCAGGCACTTTTCCCAAAAGTTTTCGGTGGTGGCTCCGCTTATTTGGAACTGACAGGCGAAGATTTACTCGATACTGGGGTGACAATCATGGCGCGTCCCCCTGGCAAGAAGAACAGCACCATTCATTTGCTGTCGGGCGGTGAAAAAGCCCTGACGGCGCTGGCGCTGGTGTTTGCCATTTTCAAACTCAATCCTGCGCCGTTTTGCATGCTTGACGAGGTGGATGCGCCGCTGGATGACGCCAACGTGGGTCGCTATGCACGCTTGGTGAAAGAAATGTCACAAACGGTGCAGTTCATCTACATCACCCACAACAAGATCGCCATGGAAATGGCCGACCAACTGATGGGGGTGACGATGCACGAGCCCGGCTGTTCGCGGCTGGTAGCGGTGGATGTGGAGCAGGCGATGGCGCTGGTGGATGCCTGATTCGACGCCTCGTTCTGCGGACAAATGGCCGCCCGGAGGCCTGAAAATGAGACGCTGGTACATGAGATGGCAATTTGGGCGGCGAAGAGACGTAACAGACGGTGTAAAGTTACCTTTGGTCGTGCTAGTTTAGTGACCACTTTTTATTTTCGCGTGGGCGAATTGCCAGTCAGAACATAGACTTGGCACCACGTATTAAAGGGGTTTAGGCCCTTATTTTCAGATTTCTTCATTAGAGGCACTGGATTACATGGAAATCGGTCTGCGCGAGTGGCTGATCGTCATCGGCATAATAGTCATCGCCGGTATTCTCTTTGATGGCTGGCGCCGTATGCGCGGCAGCAAGGGTAAATTGAAATTCAGACTGGATCGGAGCTTCTCCAACCTTCCGGATGAAGAAGAAACCACGTCTGCCGAAGTGCTGGGGCCGCCCCGTGTGCTGGACACGCACAAGGAGCCGCAGCTCGACGAGCACGATCTGCCGTCCATGAGCGCCAGTCCGCGTGAAGGCAAGCGTGGCAACAGCGACAAACGCAGCGACAAGAAGCGCAAGGACGAGCCACAGCAGGGCGACCTGAACCTGGATCTCGACGGCCCGAGCCTGTTCACCGGCCGCGACGACGATTTCCCGGACGACAAGCCGGCCCAGCGCATCACCGAAGACAAGGACCTGCCTCCGGTTGAGGAAGTGCTGGTCATCAGCGTGATCTCGCGCAGCGAAGGCGGTTTCAAGGGCCCGGCACTGCTGCAGAACATTCTGGAAAGCGGCCTGCGTTTTGGCGAGATGGATATTTTCCACCGTCACGAGAGCATGGCTGGCAACGGCGAAGTGCTGTTCTCGATGGCCAATGCGGTCAAGCCCGGCGTGTTCGACCTGGACGATATCGACCATTTCAGCACCCGTGCGGTCAGCTTCTTCCTCGGCTTGCCAGGCCCTCGTCATCCCAAGCAGGCATTCGACGTGATGGTTGCCGCCGCTCGCAAACTGGCCCACGAGCTGGATGGCGAACTGAAGGATGACCAGCGCAGCGTCATGACCGCGCAGACCATCGAGCATTACCGCCAGCGCATCGTCGAGTTCGAGCGTCGCGCGTTGACCCAGCGTCGCGGTTAAGCAAGCCCTTGGGCAGGTCCCCGATCATGAGCGTGCTGCGGTACGCCCTGTCGGGGCCTGACCTGAACAGAACAGAGCCAACAGATTAAGCAGCCTCGGCTGCTTTTTTGCTTTTTGAGAGAACACCGTATGAAGGCCGTCGAAACCCGAATTCTGGAACTCCGTGCACAGCTGGATGAGCACAACTACCGCTATCACGTTCTGGATGAACCGAGCATTCCGGATGTCGAGTACGACCGCCTGTTTCACGAACTCAAGGCCCTGGAGGCGGAAAACCCCCATCTGGTTACTCCTGATTCGCCGACGCAACGGGTCGGAAGCGCTGCCTTGTCGGCGTTCACCCAGGTGCGTCACGAAATGCCGATGCTCAGCCTGGGCAACGCGTTCGAAGAAAACGACATGCTCGAATTCGATCGGCGGGTGACCGAGGGGCTGGACTTGCCGGCCGGCGACCTGTTTGGCGAAGGCAGCAAGGTGCAGTACAGCTGCGAACCCAAGCTGGACGGCCTGGCAGTCAGCCTGCTGTATCGCGACGGCGCTCTGGTGCGGGGCGCGACACGCGGCGACGGAACCACCGGCGAAGACATCAGTGTCAACGTGCGCACAGTGCGTAATATCCCGCTCAAGCTGCAAGGCAAGGGCTGGCCGGATGTGCTGGAAGTGCGCGGTGAAGTGTTCATGTCCAAGGCCGGTTTCGAGCGCCTCAACGCCAGTCAGCTGGAAGTCGGCGGCAAGACCTTCGCCAACCCGCGCAACGCAGCAGCGGGCAGTCTGCGTCAGCTGGATTCCAAGATCACGGCCAACCGGCCGCTGGAGTTCTGTTGCTATGGCCTGGGCCAGACGTCGGCAGAAATCGCCGACACGCATATCGGCGTGCTTGAAGCGCTGAAAAAATGGGGCATGCCGGTCAGTCGCGAGCTGAAACTGGCGAATGGCGTCGAGGAGTGCCTGGCCTATTACCGCGATATAGGTGAGCGACGCCTGGCGCTGACTTACGAGATCGACGGCGTGGTGTTCAAGGTCAATAACCTGGCAGCGCAGCGCGAACTGGGCTTCCGCGCCCGTGAGCCACGCTGGGCGATTGCCCATAAATTCCCCGCCATGGAAGAGCTCACCGAATTGCTGGATGTCGAATTCCAGGTGGGCCGTACCGGCGCAGTGACGCCGGTCGCGCGGCTCAAGCCGGTCAAGGTGGCAGGCGTCATGGTCGCCAACGCCACGCTGCACAACATGGACGAAGTGGCGCGGCTCGGCCTGATGATCGGCGACACGGTGATCATCCGGCGTGCCGGTGACGTGATTCCGCAGGTGGTGCAGGTCGTTGCCGAGCGCCGCCCTGAGAATGCCAGGGCAGTGCAGGTTCCGCAGACCTGCCCGGTGTGCGGCTCGCACGTCGAGCGCACGCAACTGATCAAACGCAGTAAAGGCAAGGAAACCGTCACCGAGGGCGCAGTGTATCGCTGTGTCGGGCGTCTGGCCTGCGGTGCGCAACTCAAGCAGGCGATCATCCATTACGTGTCGCGTCGCGCCATGGACATCGAAGGGCTGGGTGACAAGACCATCGAGCAACTGGTCGATGAGAAACTCATCGGCTCGCCTGCCGATCTGTACAAGCTGAAATACGAACAGATCATCGATCTGGAAGGTTTCGCGGAAATCTCCAGCAACAAGCTGCTCAAGGCCATCGCCGACAGCCGACAGCCGACCCTGGCGCGCTTCATCTATGCCTTGGGCATTCCCGATGTGGGTGAAGAGACGGCCAAGGTCCTGGCGCGTTCGCTGGCGTCGCTGGAGCGTGTCAAACAGGCCTTGCCGGAAGTCCTGACCTACCTGCCGGATGTCGGTCTGGAAGTGGCTTACGAGATTCACAGCTTCTTCGAGGACGAGCACAACCGTAGCGTTATCGATGCGCTGCTCGGTGAATGCGGTCTGCAATTGCAGGACCAGGGCGAGCTGGGCGCCGAGTTCGCGGCCAGCACCACACTGGAAGGGCTGATCGACAAACTGCACATTCCGTCGGTAGGGCCGGGTGCTGCGCAGAAACTGGCGGACCGGTTCGGTACGCTGGAGGCCATCATCAGTGCCGACTGGCTGGACATGCGTCAGGCACTGCCGGAGAAACAGGCCAAGTCGGTTCGTGACTTCTTCGACGACAGCGCAAACGCCGAGCGCGCCCGCGCCATCGAAGCCCAGCTCAAGGACTTCGGCATGCACTGGCGCAGCGAGAAAAAAACCGTCGAAGGCTTGCCGCTGGCTGGCCAGACCTGGGTGCTGACCGGCTCGCTGGAACGCATGAGCCGCGATGTCGCCAAGGAAAAGCTCGAAAGCCTCGGTGCCAAGGTGTCCGGCTCGGTCTCGGCCAAGACCCACACCGTGGTCGCCGGGCCTGGTGCCGGCTCGAAACTGACCAAGGCCAACGAACTGGGTCTTAGCGTGCTGGACGAAGACGCACTGCTCAAACGCCTGACCGAGCTGGGCGTGGCGGTTGATTGAGGAAGGCCGACGCTCCGTATGCCCTGATGATCGTGCGACGCTCCGCGTCGCATGCAGTTCTTGACGCTCTGCGTCCGATCTTGAGTGTGAGGGTGCGGCGTAGATCTGTGACGCGGAGCGTCACGCACTGCAATCCCACGCTGGAGCGTGAGGAATGATAATCCCCACTACCGTGCGACGCACCGTTTTGGCCCATGAACACGCTGTCAGCCTTATCATCCATGCCGCTCGATAATATTTTTGAACCCCTGAAGCGTCGGCATGATCTAGTCCATGCAAGGCCAACGGGAGATCGCCATGTACCGCTTCTTCGAGCAATTGAGTTCACGCATCACCGCCCCATTTGTCGGCGAATCCAAACGTAACAGCAAGGTCTGGCAGTGCACCTGTGGCCAGTCGGTGTTTTTCCCCAATACCCAATGCCTGGCCTGTTCTGCAGCACTGGGCTACCTGCCTGAGCAGGGGCGTGTCGCTACGCTCGAAGCAGGGCCTGAGCCCACTACCTGGCGCTTGAGCGATGAGCCAGGTGCCGGGCTGTATCGGCGTTGCGCCAACCTTGGCACCCCGGCAGCCTGTAACTGGCTTTTTCCAGAGCACAATGCCGGCGAATTCTGTGTCGCCTGCAGCCTCAATCACACCATTCCAGACCTGTCCGTGATTGAAAACGGCGAGCGCTGGCGCAAGGTCGAGACCGCCAAACGGCGTCTGGTCGCGCAATTGATTTCCCTGGGGCTGCAGGTCATTCCCAAGACGATTGACGAAGAAGCTGGCCTAGCCTTCGATTTTGTCGGTGTCGATCTGGAAGGCAACCTGCCAACCACAGGCCATGCCAACGGCCTGATTACCCTGAACATCGAAGAGGCCGACGACGCACACCGCGAAGCGATGCGCGTACAGATGCACGAACCCTATCGCACCTTGCTCGGCCATTTCCGTCATGAAGTCGGTCATTACTACTGGGATCGGCTCATCGCCAATACCCACTGGCAGGACAGCTATCGCAACCTGTTCGGCGACGAGCGCGCCAGCTATGCCGACGCCCTCGATCACCACTACAAGAACGGCGCGCCGGACAACTGGCAGGAAAGCTTCGTCAGTGCCTACGCGACCATGCACTCATGGGAAGACTGGGCCGAAACCTGGGCGCATTACCTGCACATGATGGATGCGGTCGACACCGCGCTGGGGTTTGGCATGAGTGCTCGCGACATGGAGCTCGATTACCAGCCGTTTCCGCTGGAAGTGCTCTACGACCCTCAGCATCCGGGTGGCCCGGCGTTCCTGTCGTTCGTCAATGCCTGGATCGAGCTGGCGAGCATGCTCAACGAGCTGTCGCGCAGCATGGGGCAGCCGGATTTCTATCCGTTCGTGCTGCCGCCAGCGGTTATCGCCAAGCTGCACTTCATCCATCTGGTGATTCAGGATGCCGGTGGCAAGGCCGATGAGGTTCTGCAGGCCCAGTAAACACGGGTCGTGCCTGACACGCTTCGGCGGCGTGTCAGGCATGTGTTCAAAGCAGGTTCAAAGCAGGTTCAAAGCGTCAGGGTCAGCCTGCGCTCGAAACCGATTCGCCCGCGATACGCCTCACCGGTATCCACCCAGCCCTGGCCTGTATAAAGCCCGATGGCAGCCGAGTTGTCCGCGTCCACCGACAGCATCAACTGAGTGATGTCAGGCCATTTCAGGCGCAACGCCGCAGACAGCGCCTGCAGGCACGCCTTGCCCAGCCCCTTGCCCTGTTCGCGGTGATCGATCTGCAACGCATGCAGTGTCGCCGTCAGATCCTCCTGAGCCCAATGCGGCAGACAGTCATCGCGCTTGAGCAGCAAGAAACCGACGGGCTTCTCGTCACTGAGCAGCGCGAGGCCGCAAATATTCGGGCTGGGTCTGACCAGAAGCGTATTGAGCGCGGTGTAGATGTCGCCGGAGAACTGGATCTGTTCCTGCGTCACCTCGAGGTATCCGAGCTGTTGGCGTTGAGAGGCGGTAAGGTCGTGGTAGTCGACCAATCGAGTCTGCATGAGCAACCTGCTGGTTGATTATGTTGAGGCGGGCAGGGTACAGGATCGAACGGGGCCGTTTCGAGGATTTGTCATGCCGATGAGCAATACGCATTGGCCTTTCAGCCCCGGCACACAAGTGCTTGAGCCCCCTCGAAATTTTTATCCGCAGCAACGGTTGTAAACTCGCGCAAGACCGGTACAATGGCGCGGCTCGCCAACTGGTGAGTGTCGTTATGGTGACCCCATCGGTCCCCCCGCAACGATTACCCGTGAACCTGGTCAGAGCCGGAAGGCAGCAGCCACAGCGGGAACATTGTGTGCCGGGGTGTGGCTGGTGGGGGCACCACCTATCTCAAGGCCCTTTCTGAAAGGCGCCTGCTCGTAAAAATAACAGCCTGTTCCTGTTTCGACTGCGCCCTGCGCTGGCGAGAGCTTCGTGCGTCTGTAAAAGCAGTCTGCCCGGCACGGAGATAACCGCCGGATGTCTCTGTCCCGGCGGTTAATCCTGCGTGGCCTGCCTTACTTCCATCGCGCCATGAATATGGACCTGCCGGTCTCACTCGGTGAGCGATGTACCAGTTTAGGAATGCTTTCCTCGGTAATGCCTTTGCCAGCAAAGAAATAGAAGCGGTCTTGCTTGGCTTCTTTGGTCTTTTGTGCGACCACCTCGGCGCTCACAGGGTTCATTTCTGCATATTCCCCGTTCGTAAACACGGCTTTTGAATCCGGCGACGTGACGAACTCTGTGCCGCGGCCTTCTATCGCTGAGATGCAAATGACTTTTAGCGGTGCTCTGTCTTGATGCCATTGCTCTGAGCGCGGATTGTCCGCGCGCCGCAGTTGAAATTCGTGGGGGCGTAATTGTTGTTTTCTTCCCGTGAGCGAGGCGGCGATGTCTTTTGCTACTGCCGTTACCGAGCGCTCATGCTCGGTCGTCCGCAGGTCAACGACTTTACCGACGGTTTCGTTTCGCCATGCAGGGTTACTGAGACGGCTTTGCTCAAGCAAATAGCTTTTCGTGTGCTCCGACATGCGAACGCTGAAATATCCTTCCTTTTCTAGCTTTGCAGTCTTTTGCTGAATTTTCTCGGGTTCCAGCTTCAATTCATCAAAGGGCTGGGGCTGTGGCTGGGTGTAATACGTCGATGGGCCAGCTCCGCCACGGATGCTAAAGGTCATGGGTGTTTTCCTCTGCGTTGATGTGATCTTTAACCATGGCTAGCCTTGTGGCCATTTGGTCTCCCTCCTCCACGGCAGGGGTTTGAGTGGCGATGAGTCGAAGAATGGTTCCATGCCGGCCAGCTCGGCAATCAGGAGAGGGCGTGGTGTGATTTCCATTGCTCTACCAGCAGCCAAATCAAACTGAACCCTCACTCTTACACATCCCCTAACCCCTTACGCGTCGCTTGAAACCGTTTTACGGCAAGGGGCAATTCAAGTCGCTGCGGGTGTCACGGGCTTTTCGGTCAGGCGTCTCGCAGCAGTGGAGCCGGGGGCCGGATGGAACAGGACATCATCAGATTTTTCACAGACTCGCAATTTCTGGGCATATCGCTCGCTAACTGGATACTGGCTATCTTCGCCTCGACCCTGAGTTTTATTCTGGTCAGGGGCGTGATCGGTTTTGTGCTCAGAAAGATGCGTTCGCGTGCGGATGCGCCCAGCACGCATATGCGATACATCGTGGTGCAGGTGCTGTCGGGCACCAGTAATACCTTGTTGCTGCTGGCTTCGATCCTGATCGGCATCGGCATGCTCGATCTGCCGGAACGCTGGCTCGGGCGGGTCAGCAGCCTATGGTTCGTGGTCGCCGCATTGCAGGTCGGGTTGTGGGCGAACCGGGCGATCGCGCTGGCGTTGCAGCGCTACTTCGTGCGTCACAACGCCGGCGGCACCTTTCAGGGCAGCGCGCTGGCTACGTTGAGTCTGTGGGGCGCGAAGGTGTTGCTGTGGGCCACGGTGGTCATGGCGATGCTGTCGAACGTCGGGGTCAATATCACCGCGTTCGTCGCCAGCCTCGGGGTCGGTGGTATTGCGGTCGCGCTGGCGGTGCAGAACATTCTGGGTGACGTGTTTGCCTCGCTGTCCATCGCCGTGGACAAGCCTTTCGAGGTCGGCGACTTCATCGTCGTCGGTGCGCTGTCCGGCACGGTCGAGCACGTGGGCCTCAAGACCACACGGATCCGCAGCCTGGGTGGCGAGCAGATCGTGATGGCCAACGCCGACATGATCAACAACACCATCCAGAACTACAAACGCTTGCAGGAACGACGCATCGTCTTCGAATTCAGGCTGACCTATGACTGCTCGGTCGATCAGATCAGGGAAGTGCCGAAGAAAGTCGAAGCGATCATCAACGCGCAGAAACTGGCACGTTTCGACCGTTCGCATTTTCGGGGTTTTGGCGAGACATCACTGGAGTTCGAGACCGTTTTCATCGTGCTCGACCCCAGCTACAACGTCTATATGGATGTGCAGCAGGCGATCAATCTGGACATCATGGAAGCCTTTGCCGAACTGGATGTGCGTTTCGCGTTCCCGTCCCGCACGGTGTACGTGGCGTCCCTGCCACCGGTTAAAACCGCTCGTCCGACTGCGCTGGAGGCTGCCGACGCGACGACCTGACGGGATCAGGCCGGAAACTGCAGCGCGTTGGTCAGGTCGCCCATCGGCGCCTGGCCACGCGCGATCATGGCCTCGTCGCGGCGTTTCAGACCGTCGAGCTTTTCCAGGCCATGCACGCGGGTGATCAGGCGCAGGATCGAGGCGGTGTCGTAAACCGTGTGGTCGACCTTGCCCTTGCGGGCGAAAGGGGAGATGACCAGCGCCGGAACGCGGGTGCCGGGACCGAAGCGGTCGCCTTTTGGCGGTGCGACGTGGTCCCACCAGCCGCCGTTCTCGTCGACGGTGATGACGATCACCATGTTGTCCCACTGCGGGCTCTTGCGCAGCACCTTGACCACCCGGTCGATGTGCCGGTCACCCGCAGCCACATCGGCGTAACCGGCGTGCATGTTCAGGTTGCCCTGGGGCTTGTAGAAGGTTACCGCAGGCAATTTGCCCGCTTCGGCATCGGCGAGGAAGCGATTGGTGCTCGACTCGTCACCCAGCCCACCATCACGCAGGCGCTTCTTGCGCTCTTCAGGGTGCTGCGGACCCTGCTGCTTGAAGTAGTTGAACGGCTGGTGATGGTATTGAAAGTTGGGGATTTTCGGGATCCCGGTGGAGTCCTTGAACTCATCCAGCGTCACTTGCCAGGCGCCGGCATACCAGGCCCAGTCAACATTCCTTTTCGACAGCTTGTCACCGATGTGCTCGTGGCTTTGTGGAACCAGCACGTTGGGCAGATCCGGTTTCGAGTAATCAGGGTTCTGCGGGTCGCGCAGCCAGGTTGGCCAGTACGGCGGGGCCATGGTGTTGACCGCGTAGTTGTCCGGCGTAATGGCGCTGGGGCCGAATTGTGGCGGCCCGTCCATGGCGCTGGCCGGCGACTTGTCGAGCGGTTTGAGGCGCGGGTCCAGCGGGTTGAAGCTCTGCAGGGTGGCGATTTGCGACTTGGCCGGAGATTCGGCGGCGTTCGGGTAAACAGGCGCGGTGGCTGAAATCAGGTACTGGTGGTTGAGGAACGAGCCGCCGAAAGCACCCTGGAAGAAGTTGTCACACAGCACGAACTCCTTGGCCACGTCCCACAGGCGCAGCGAGTACTGAGTCTGTGCGTAGTTGCCCATGGTCAGGCCGCCCGCATCCGCCCAGGCCACGAAGCGGTCGTTCTTGCCGTCGTTGATCTGCATCTGGTTCTGGTAAAAGACGTGCCACAGGTCACGGGTCACCAGGCTCAGCGGCAGGTCTTCACCGTTTGGCCCCTTGAGCGGGAACGGCGCGTTGGGCAGGTCTTGCTGAAACTGCTCGCCCACCGGATAGGTCACGCCATCGACGGTTTGCGGTCCGACCTGCAGCACGCCGCCCCAGGCCGGTGGCAGTTTGGACAAGCGCGTACCGTCGCGGTCGCGCTGCTCGTAATCCGAAGGCCTGAGCGAGGAGAGCGGCTTTTCGACACCGGGGAAATCGCCGAACAGGTTATTGAAGCTGCGGTTCTCGGCGTAGATCACCACAATGGTTTTCACATTTTCGCGCAAGGCGCGATCCAGCGCAGGTCCGGCAAGGTGATGATGCCGCTCGTTGTCGCCAGGCGGTTTCTCGTGGGCGGAAACGTAACTGCTAAGGGTGACACCTGCACCCAAGGCAGCCATCCCGCCCAGAAAACGACGGCGGCTGGGGTTTTCGTTGGTATCTTCGTCGTCTGGTCTGTCGCTCATCGCCAAATACTCGCGCTGGTTAATGTGTTACCAAAGATTTCACGCGAGCGTAACCATGGAATATGACGCTATTGCGACAGCGCAGATCAAGGATCAGGGGGTGGTGGGCGTGGTGTAGTGATCGATGATCTGCTGGATCTCGCCAGACAGGCGCATCTGCACCAACGTGCGCAAAATTCTGCCCACCGGCAGTTCGGGGTTATTGCGGATCATGCAGGCGGCCGGCTGTTCGGCGACCATTGATATCGGCATGAGCTTCTTGCCGACAGGCAGGTTCCGGTTGGTCCATTCGAGGATCAACTGATTGGTCACCGCATAGTTGTAGCGCCCGGCCATCAGTTTGCCGAGCGTCTGGTTCTGCGTGCGTGCATCTTCACGGACCAGTTTATGCGCCTCGAAAAGATGCTGCAGGGCCGGGTAGGTGTAGCCCAGCACGGTGCCGACGGTTTCGTTGTCGAACTGATCGGGGTAGGGGCCGGCAGCCGTTGCCGCCGAAGCGACCAGCCAGTCGCGCTGATAGAGAATCGGCAGGCTCCACAGGTAGTCCCCGGACAGGTCGGGGTACCACGCCTGGGCGCTGTAGCAGTGCATGTCGACTTCGCCACGCTCCAGCGCCGACTGGATACGCAGGCGCGGCATCACGTGATAACGGGCTTCGAGGCCCACATGGTGCGCAAGGCTTTGCATGATGTCGAACAGAATGCCGGATTCGGGACGAAAGTCGGTAATGTGCATCATCGGCATGGTCCAGCCTTCGTTGACTGCAAAGCTCAAGGTTCCCTGCGCCGCGCGACCGGTTTGCGGCAACAGCAATAGCAGACAGAGCGCCGCTGCACGAGGCAGCCGCGGGGTGGTGAAGGCCCGAATAAAGCGCGTCAATTGAGTCATTTGCACAGCTTAGCCACAATAGAGACGGACACCAGATGCAATTTTGCCCCTGCTCGGCTAGCATTGGCGGTCTTCCGCTTACCAGTTGCGACGGTTTTAAATGAGTTATCAGGTTCTTGCACGTAAATGGCGTCCGCGCTCGTTCCGCGAAATGGTCGGCCAGGCTCATGTGTTGAAGGCCCTGATCAACGCGCTGGACAGCCAGCGCCTGCACCATGCGTATCTGTTTACCGGCACCCGCGGCGTCGGCAAGACGACTATCGCGCGCATCATCGCCAAGTGCCTGAACTGTGAGACCGGCATCACCTCGACGCCTTGCGGCACCTGTTCGGTGTGCAAGGAGATCGACGAGGGCCGTTTCGTCGACCTGATCGAAATCGACGCCGCCAGCCGCACCAAGGTCGAAGACACGCGCGAGCTGCTGGATAACGTGCAATACGCGCCCAGCCGCGGCCGCTTCAAGGTCTACCTGATCGACGAAGTGCACATGCTTTCCAGCCACTCGTTCAACGCCTTGCTCAAGACGCTTGAAGAGCCGCCGCCCTACGTCAAGTTCATCCTCGCCACCACCGATCCGCAAAAGCTGCCGGCGACCATCCTTTCGCGCTGCCTGCAGTTCTCGCTGAAAAACATGACGCCTGAACGCGTGGTCGAGCATCTGACCCACGTGCTGGGCGTCGAGAACGTGCCCTTCGAAGACGACGCGCTGTGGCTGCTCGGGCGCGCCGCCGATGGTTCGATGCGTGATGCGATGAGCCTTACCGACCAGGCCATTGCCTTCGGTGAAGGCAAGGTCATGGCTGCCGATGTACGTGCCATGCTCGGCACGCTGGACCACGGTCAGGTGTTCGATGTACTGACTGCGCTGCTGGAAGGCGATGCCCGCGGGGTACTGGAGGCGGTACGCCACTTGGCCGAGCAGGGCCCTGACTGGAATGGCGTGCTCTCGGAAATTCTCAACGTGCTGCACCGTGTCGCGATTGCCCAGGCGTTGCCGGAAGGCGTCGACAACGGTCATGGCGATCGTGATCGGGTGCTGGCCCTGGCGCAGGCCCTGCCTGCCGAAGACGTGCAGTTTTACTACCAGATGGGCTTGATTGGTCGTCGTGACCTGCCATTGGCCCCTGATCCGCGTGGCGGCTTCGAGATGGTCCTGCTGCGCATGCTGGCGTTCCGTCCTGCTGACAGCGATGACGCGCCGAGGCAGCCGCTAAAGCCAGTGGGGATCAGCCAGGCCACGGTTGATTCCCGAAAAGCAGTGGCTGATGCGACACCTGTTGCATCGGCAGCTCCCGCAGTGTCGACCGCCCCGGTGATGGCTGCGCCCGATCCGGCCTTCGAAGCGCTGCCGCCTGCAGCAGCCCCGATGCCGGTCGCCGCTGCCCGGCCAGAGCCTGCGGTACAGCCAGAATCGAAGCCAGAGCCACAAGCCGCGCCAGTCGAAGACCTCGACCTGCCGTGGAATGAACCGAAATCCCCGGCTGCCGAACCCGCCGCCGAAACTGCGCCCCCTACCGAATCTGTTGCCGAGCCAGTCGCCGAGCCGGTTCTGGAGACCGTTTCCGAGCAGCCCGACCTGACGCCCATGCCGACGCCTGCGCCCGCCAGCCCGGTGCCGGCCGCACCTGAAGCCGAGCCTGCGCAGCCGGCCGCCGAGCAGCCGGTCACGCCGGCAATGCTCGAAGCCATCCCGGACTCTGCGTATCTGTCCACGCACACCGATTCGATGTCTTCCGACTCCGGGCCGATGGGGCGTGACGACGAGCCGCCAGCGGATGACGATTACGTCGAGTCGGATATCGACATAGACCCGGCGTCCTACAGCTATCTGGACGAGCTGGCCCACGAAAGTGTCGTCGAGCTTGAAGCCGTCGAGCCCGAGCCTGCTCCAGCCGCCAAACCGGCCACCGGTCTTGCGGCCGAGTGGCTGGACGTGTTTCCCAAGCTGCCGATCTCCGGGATGACCGGCAGCATCGCGGCCAACTGCACACTGATCTCGGCCGATGGCGACAACTGGCTGCTGCACCTGGACCCGGCGCACAGCGCGCTGTTCAACTCGACGCAGCAGCGGCGCCTGAACGATGCGTTGAACCAGTACCATGGGCGCACGATCAATCTGAGTATCGAACTGATCAAGCCCGAGCAGGAAACCCCTGCGCAGGCTGCTTCACGATTGCGTGCCGAGCGCCAGCGCCAGGCCGAAGCCTCGATCCAGGCCGACCCGTACATCCAGCAGATGCTGCAACAGTTTGGCGCTGTGATCCGGGAAGATACGATCAAACCGGTGGACGCGCCTGCGGTGCAGGCTCAATAACTGAACACAGGGCGCCGCTGGCGCCACGCAAACGAACCATCCATTTTCGAGGAGATATCCCATGATGAAAGGTGGCATGGCTGGCCTGATGAAGCAGGCGCAGCAAATGCAGGAAAAAATGGCCAAGATGCAGGAAGAACTGGCCAACGCGGAAGTTACCGGTCAATCGGGCGCAGGCCTGGTGAGCGTGGTGATGACCGGTCGTCATGACGTCAAGCGCATCAATCTGGATGACAGCCTGATGCAGGAAGACAAGGAAGTGCTGGAAGACCTGATCGCCGCCGCCGTCAACGACGCTGTGCGCAAGATCGAGCAAGCCAGCCAGGACAAGACGGCTTCCATGACCGCTGGCATGCAGTTGCCGCCCGGTATGAAGCTGCCGTTCTGACGGTCGCCCGGCTTCTGATCAATGCCAGGCCCCGTGCCTGGCATTTTTCTGTCTGCTGGCTGGCTGGCCGGGCGCCGCGATGCGGCTTCAGTACCACCATCAGCATTTGGCCTGATCGACTGAATTGAGCGACAATCGTCCCCCGTCTCTGGAGTGCCCCATGTCTGAGCCCATTGAAAACCTCACTGTCGACGCCGAGCTGGACGCCGTCGGGCTTTTCTGTCCGGAACCGGTGATGATGTTGCACCAGAAGGTGCGTGATCTGCCTGCGGGCGGTTTGCTCAAGGTCATTGCAACCGATCCGTCCACGCGTCGCGATATCCCGAAATTTTGTGTATTCCTCGGTCACGAGCTGGTTGCGGAGCGAGCCGAAGAGGGCACGTTCCTCTACTGGATCCGCAAGAAGTCCGACTGATCGCCACATCGCTGCAACCCGCGCCTGTTCACGACGCACCTGTTCCCGATTCGAGCAGGTCCCTGTTCGCCAGATCCAGAGAGTCCTCCATGCGCATTGTTGCTGACGAAAATATTCCCCTGCTCGACGCCTTTTTTGCTCATTTCGGTGAGATTCATCGCTTGCCGGGCCGCGCCATGGACCGTGCCGCTGTGGCGGATGCCGACATCCTGCTGGTTCGCTCGGTCACCGCAGTGACCCGCGAACTGCTTGAAGGCAGCCCGGTGCGTTTTGTCGGGACCTGCACCATTGGCACTGATCACCTCGATCTGGACTGGTTTCAGCAAGCCGGTATCCAGTGGGCCAGCGCTCCGGGCTGCAATGCGCGCGGCGTGGTGGACTACGTGCTCGGCAGCCTGTTGACGCTGGCTGAAATCGAGGGTGTTGACCTTGCGCAGCGCACCTACGGAGTGGTCGGTGCGGGGCAGGTGGGTGGTCGGCTGATCAGCGTATTGAAGGCTCTGGGCTGGAACGTACTTGTTTGCGATCCGCCACGCCAGGCTGCCGAAGGCGGTGACTTCGTCAGCCTCGACGAGATCCTGCAGCGCTGTGACGTCATCAGCCTGCACACGCCGCTGAGCAAAGTCGGGGCGTCACCGACCTGGCACCTGCTCGACGACGCGCGTCTGCGTCAGCTCCGGCAGGGTGCCTGGCTGATCAATGCCAGCCGTGGCGCCGTGGTGGATAACGCAGCGCTGCACGACATCCTGCTTGAGCGAGAAGACCTGCAAGCGGTGCTGGATGTGTGGGAGGGCGAGCCGCAGGTCAACGTCGCGCTGGCTGACTTGTGCGTTCTGGGTACACCGCATATCGCCGGTTACAGCCTGGATGGCAGGCAGCGCGGCACGGCGCAGATCTATCAGGCGCTGTGTGGCTTTCTTGATCAGCCTGCGACGATCAAGCTGGACCATCTGCTGCCAAGACCCTGGCTGGCGCAGGTCAGTCTTGACGCGGCCTGCGACCCGGTCTGGGCGCTCAATATGCTGTGCCGTGGCGTGTATGACCCGCGTCGTGACGATGCGGATTTCCGCCGCAGCCTGACCGGTGACACCGCCAGCCAGCGTCTGGCCTTCGATGCATTGCGCAAGCAGTACCCGCCACGCCGGGAAATCGAAGGGCTGATGGTACGCCTGGAGGGCGAGTCCGAACCATTGGCGCGCCTGGTGCGGGCAATGGGCGCGGTGCTGGTCTGATCGCCAACCGGGCTATCGGGCAATAAAAAACCCGACCTGGTGGTCGGGTTTCAAATGTCTGGTACGGCTCGGTTTTATTTTTCCGGTGTTACCCAGTGCTTGTCGCATTCCTGGCAGGCAGCCTGAACCATTTCTTCGGTGATCAGGACTTCTTGCCCGTGCTGGTCGAGAATGGCACCGCCAACCGGCAGATTGGGCGTGGCTCGAACGACTTGAACTTCGTTGCTGCGCTCTTGCGGGTTCATGGTTTTCTCCTTTCATCAGGTAACGGCGTTAAGTTAACCGCGCTTGATGACCGGTCCGTGACAGGTACTGTCAGCCGCTCAAACGCGCTCCAAGTGCAACAGATATGATGCAAATCTGCCAGCAGGCGCTTAGATCGATGTCTTATAGCGGCCTCTGTAAAGCAGTCATAACCTGACTCTGCAAGCCGGCCGCAAGTTCATTCGAAATGATGTTCGGCGCGCCCGGCAACACAGGTGTAGGCTTTGCAATTCAGACAGATCGGGCAGACAGGCAGGTTCATCGTTCATGATTTCACGGATTACCCGACGTCATCGCCAGGCCTTGCGTCTGGCTGCGAGTTTCATCGCGCCGTATCGCTGGCAGGCGCTCGGCGCATTGCTGGCATTGGTCATTACCGCGGGCATCACCCTGTCGATCGGGCAGGGCATCAAGCTGATGGTCGATCAGGGGTTCATGACCCGTTCACCGCAGTTGCTCGAACGCTCGATCGGGTTTTTCATGCTGCTGACGGTCGGCCTCGCCGTCGGAACCTTCGCCCGCTTCTATCTGGTGTCGTGGATCGGCGAGCGTGTGGTTGCCGACTTGCGCAAGAAAGTATTCGATCACCTGATCGAACTGCATCCGGGTTTCTACGAGAACAATCGCAGTTCGGAAATCCAGTCGCGACTGACCGCCGATACCACGTTGTTGCAGTCGGTGATCGGCTCGTCACTGTCGATGTTCCTGCGCAATGCGCTGATGGTCATCGGCGGCATCGTGCTGTTGTTCATCACCAACCCCAAACTCACCAGTATCGTGGTGGTGGCGTTGCCGCTGATCATCGCGCCCATTCTCATGTTCGGGCGGCGGGTACGAAACCTGTCGCGCGAGAGTCAGGACCGGGTCGCCAATGTCGGCAGCTACGTGGCCGAGGCTTTGGGGCAGATCAAGACGGTGCAGGCCTACAATCATCAGCAGCAAGACAAGCAGCGCTTTTCGCATACGGTGGAGCAGGCGTTCGAGACCGCTCGTAAACGTATCCTGCAGCGCTCCTGGCTGATCACGCTGGTAATCGTTCTGGTGTTGGGTGCGGTGGCGGTGATGCTGTGGGTGGGCGGCATGGACGTGATCAGCGGCCGCATCTCCAGCGGTGAGCTGGCAGCGTTCGTGTTCTACGCGCTGATGGTCGGTATGGCGTTCGGCACGTTGAGCGAAGTGATTGGCGATCTGCAGCGCGCCGCCGGTGCGGCGGAGAGGATCGGCGAGCTGCTTAAGGCGCGCAGCGAGATCAGCGTGCCGACCACGGACCTGCAGAGCCTGCCGCAGCGCATCAGTGGGCGCCTGGCGCTGGAGAATGTCACCTTCGCCTACCCGTCGCGCCCCGAGCGCAATGCGCTGGATGACCTGACCCTGAGCATCGAGCCCGGTGAAACCCTGGCGCTGGTCGGGCCCTCCGGCGCGGGCAAGTCGACCATTCTGGATCTGCTGCTGCGTTTTTACGACCCGATTCAAGGGCGCATCCTGATCGAGGGCGTGCCGATCGCGCAGCTCGACCCCCATGATCTGCGCCGCTGCTTCGCACTGGTTTCACAATCGCCCGCACTGTTTTTCGGCAGTGTCGAAGACAACATTCGTTACGGTAACGCCACCGCGAGCCTTGAGCAGGTAGAGGCGGCGGCGCGCATCGCCCATGCGCATGAGTTCATTCTCGACATGGCCGACGGCTATCGTACGCATCTGGGTGAGGGCGGGGTGGGCTTGTCCGGCGGACAGCGGCAGCGTCTGGCGATTGCCCGCGCCTTGCTGGTCGATGCGCCGATTCTGTTGCTGGACGAGGCGACCAGTGCGCTGGACGCGCAGAGTGAGCACTTGATTCAACAGGCCCTGCCGAGCCTGATGCAGGGGCGTACCACGCTGGTCATCGCCCACCGGCTGGCCACGGTGCAGAATGCCGACCGGATTGCCGTCATGGATCAGGGGCGGTTGGTGGCCGTGGGCACCCATCAGCAGTTGATCGCCAGCAACCCGCTTTATGCGCGACTGGCGGCGTTGCAGTTCAATGCCGGGGTTGAATAGGAGAGGGCGAGAAGGGCGTGTGGGCAACGTGGGAGGTCAAGCCTCCCACTCGCTGAGCCTCAGCGATATTCGCACAGGTAGGCGGTATCGACTTTGACCTTGATCTGGAACTTGCTGTTGGCCGGTACGTTGAACTGGTTGCCGGTGGCAAAGGTTTCCCAGTCAGTGCTGTCCGGAAGCTTCACGCTCAACTCGCCGGAGATCACATGCATGATTTCCCGTTGCGCCGTACCGAACTCATATTCGCCCGCTGCCATGACACCGATGGTTGCCTCACCATCGGCCTGGGTGAAGGCGATGGATTTGACGGTGCCGTCGAAGTACTCGTTGACCTTGAACATGGGCGATTCCTTTTGAAAGGGCTGAAAATGGCTCGCCAGTATGCCCAACACGGTAAAACTCGTCACGCCCCTTGCACGTCGATGCTGACGAAGCGTCGACCTGCAGCGGCATTCAATTGGGCAGGATCAACGGCAGCAGTCTGGCAGTATTGCGCGCATCGACCAGAGCGCGGTGCTGCTGCCCGCTGAACTGCATGCCTGCCAGTTGCAAGGCACTGTTCAGTCCCATCGGCTTCTGCAAGTGGCGGGCCTGGGCGAAACGCTGTTTGAGATTGACGTGCGGCATGCTGGACAGCGCACTGTCGAGGTGATGTTGGCGCCATTCCTCCTCCAGTTGCTGGCGATCGTAATCCCCCCAACTGGCCCAGCCCACGATGCGTGCACGGTGATGGCTCAACCAGCGCTCGAACTGCGGCCACACCGTCGTCAGCGGCGCAGCGCTGTCGATGCTGCTCTGGTTGATATGGGTCAGCTCGCGGCAGAAATGGGTCAGCAACGGCCTGCGTGCCGGGCGCACGAAGCGCTCGAAATGGTCCAGCTCGCGTCCGTCCTGGTTGACCAGCGTCGCGCCTATCTCGATGACTTCCATTTCTGCGACCGGCCATCCACCTTCTTCGGTCGTGGCCTCAAGATCAATCACCAGCCAGTGCGGCATCATCAAGCTTCCTTACGATAGTCAATGGCTTCAGCGTAGCCAGATTAACCCGTTGCGCACACTCTGGGCTTTGCATTGGCACCCTTGTTGTTACAACTGCCCCTACAGTGACCACAGGTGGTTGCATTGGTGCCTCGCGGGCCGCTGTCACTCGCCTGGACGAATGCTGCAAGCGCACCGCAGAGCACTGACGCCGTCGATTTGACAGTTGTTTAAATCACGGAAACCGCATAGCTTGAACGGCTTTGATTGATGTCGTGTTTTATGAAAAGACTTGCAGTGTTAATTGACGGTGTGGCGCGCGGGATCGTTACCGGTGTCATGCTCTTCATTCCGTTGATGGCAACGCAGCAGGTCTTCGCCGCGCAAATCGTGCGGGTGGCCGCAGTGCATTTCCCCCCTTACATGGTGCGCCCTGAAAAAGGTGAGGACGCCGGTCTTTTACCCAGGCTGGTCGAGGCACTCAATGGCGAGCAGGACGAATATGAATTCGTGATGATTCCGACATCGGTGCCTCGGCGTTTTCGTGATTTCACGGAAGGGCGTTTCGATGTTGCAGTCTTCGAAAACCCCGAGTGGGGCTGGAAGGACATTCCCCATGAACAGCTCGATATGGGGCTCGAGGATGCCGAGGTCTACGTGGCGCGCCGGGTGGAAGGACGCGGGCAGGATTACTTCGACACTCTGGCTGACAAACGTCTGGCATTGTTCAGTGGCTATCATTATGGATTTGCCAACTTCAATACCGATCAGAAGTACCTGAGCGAGCACTTCACCATTACCTCCACGTACTCCCACGACAGCAACTTGCTGATGGTGGTGCGCGGCCGCGCCGATATTGCGCCTGTTACCCGTTCGTACCTGATTGATTTCATGGCGCATAACAAGGAAGAAGCGGCGCAATTGATGGTGTCCGACCGTATCGATCAGGTCTATCGTCAATACGCGTTGCTGCGCCCGAATGGCAGCATCGACGTGCCGCACTTCAAACAGCTACTGGAAAGGTTGCGTGCAGATGGGCAGTTGGCGAAGATTTTCGAGCCACTTCATATCAAGGTGCTTCCGGTGAATGCCGAGATGCCCGGCAACTAGCAGGGGCAGGTTTTGCACCTGCCACCCGGAGGCACTCAACGGTCGTTGGCGTCCTTGGCATCCATCTCTGCGTTGCGCTCGTGGACGCGCTTGAGCTGTTCTTCAGTGAGGGGCAGTTTCTTGGCTGTGTCGCGCAGCATCATCAGACCGCCGACGACCGAGCCAATGGCTACGAGCAGAATTAACCAGGCATACCAGGGCATAGCGCTCTCCTTGTTGTGATACCGGTTTGAGCAGCACAGCTGCCCAATGGTTCAAGTGTATGCGCCCTGAGGGGTTGCGTGCGAAAGCATTCGCCTGCAACCCCTAAGAAGCTGGCAATTACTTCCCGGTCAGCATCGCGTCGGTCGGCGCGTCGGCGCGCGATTTGGCGGTCAGGCTGAAATAGATGAAGCCGATGGCCATCAGGCCCAGGAAAATCAGGCCGATCAGTGCGTTGAACCAGGCCATTGCCACCAGGCACACGACGGCCAGCGCCAGCGCGATGCCGGGCACTACCGGATAACCGGGGGCGCGGAACGTGCGCTCCAGGCCAGGCTCGGTCTTGCGCAGTTTGAACAGGCTGAGCATGCTCATGATGTACATGACGATGGCGCCGAATACGGCCATGGTGATCATCGCAGCGGTCAGCGTCATGCCGCTCAGGTTGATCAGGCCATCGCTGTAGATTGCGGCGATGCCGATCAGGCCGCCGGCGATGATTGCCCGGTGCGGTGTCTGGAAGCGCGAGAGTCTGGCCAGCGAGGCGGGCAGGTAGCCGGCGCGGGCGAGGGCAAAGAACTGGCGCGAGTAGCCCATGATGATCCCGTGGAAGCTGGCGACCAGACCGAAAAGGCCAATCCACACCAGCATGTGCAGCCAGCCGGAGCTGTCACCGACCACGGCTTTCATGGCCTGCGGCAGCGGATCGTTGATGTTGGCCAGGGTGCGCCAGTCGCCCACGCCACCGGCAAACAGCATGACGCCGATCGCCAGTATCACCAAGGTCAGAATGCCACTGATGTAGGCCTTCGGAATGGTGCGTTTCGGGTCCTTGGCTTCTTCGGCGGCCATTGCAGCGCCTTCGATGGCCAGGAAGAACCAGATGGCGAAGGGGATGGCAGCGAACATACCAGCAATGGCTTCGGGTCCGAAAGTCTGTGAACCGGCCCAGCCGTTCAGGGCGAAATTGCTGAAACTGAATGCAGGTGCGACGACGCCCATGAACACCAGCAATTCGGCGACGGCCAGAATGCACACCACCAGCTCGAAGGTTGCCGCGAGCTTCACGCCCACGATGTTGAGCGCCATGAATACGATGTAGGCGCCAACTGCCGCATGCTTGGGGTCAAGACCCGGGTACTGCACATTAAGGTACGCACCGATCGCCATGGCAATGGCCGGTGGCGCAAAGACGAATTCGATCAGGGTGGCCATGCCGGCGATCAGTCCGCCTTTTTCGCCAAAGGCACGACGGCTGTAGGCGAATGGACCGCCCGCGTGCGGGATGGCCGTGGTGAGCTCGGTAAAACTGAAGATGAAACAGGTGTACATGGTGGCAACCATCAGGGCTGTTACCAAAAAGCCCAACGTACCCGCGACGCCCCAGCCGTAGCTCCAGCCAAAGTATTCGCCGGAAATCACCAGCCCGACGGCGATCCCCCATAAGTGAATCGTGCCGAGTGTCGGCTTGAGTTGCGTGCTCATTGTTATCTCCCTGAGATTCGATAATCGTTGAAACATCCTGTTGCAGAGGCCGTGCCAGTGCACTGTTCATTGTCGTGTTGCTTCAAAACAGGTCGTTTGTGGAACGTCAGGATGAACAGATTCACCCTGTTGTGCAGATTCGGTGCAGGCTAACGTAGCGATGGTCGCTGCAGGTGCAGGAAATCGTGACTTTTTACGACCGCCACTGGACAAATGCTGTTCTATGGGTCCCGCCGGTGCGCCGGTTCGGCTACAATGCGCGCCGATTTCGACTTACCTGAGACCACGCTCATGTCCGCCTGCCAGACTCCTGTCATCGTCGCCCTGGATTTTCCGACCCGTGAAGCCGCCTTGCGCCTGGCTGATCAGCTCGATCCCAAGCTGTGCAGGGTCAAAGTCGGCAAGGAACTGTTCACCAGTTGCGCGGCCGACATCGTCGAGATCTTGCGCCACAGGGGCTTCGAAGTGTTTCTGGATCTGAAATTCCACGACATCCCCAACACCACGGCGATGGCGGTCAAGGCGGCGGCCGAGATGGGCGTGTGGATGGTCAATGTGCACTGCTCGGGCGGCTTGCGCATGATGGCGGCCTGCCGGGAAGTGCTTGAGCAGCGCACCGGTCCACAGCCGTTGCTGATCGGTGTGACCGTTCTGACCAGCATGGAACGTGAAGACCTGGCCGGTATCGGTCTGGACATCGACCCGCAGGTGCAGGTGCTGCGCCTCGCTGCTCTGGCCGAGAAAGCCGGGATGGATGGTCTGGTCTGCTCGGCGCTGGAAGCACAGGCTCTGAAAGCCGCTCACCCGTCATTGCAACTGGTGACACCTGGCATCCGCCCGGCGGGCAGTGCGCAGGACGATCAGCGTCGTATCCTGACCCCTCGTCAGGCACTGGATGCAGGTTCTGACTACCTTGTCATCGGTCGCCCGATCAGCCAGGCGGCTGACCCGGCGAAGGCCTTGGCGGCGGTGGTTGCCGAGCTGGCTTGAGTGGATGGATGCGTAGCGTCACGGCGCTTTACCCGCATAGCGGAGAAAGGCTGTGACGCTGCGAAAAGCCTGCGGGTTTATTCCACTTTCAGGATCAGCTTGCCCTGATTCTCGCCGCTGAACAGCATCTGGAAGGTTTCCGGGAACGTCTTGAGGCCGTCCACGATGTGCTCCTTGCTCTTGAGCTTGCCTTCCTTGATCCAGCCGGCCATGACCTGACCCGCTTCTGCAAAGCGCTCCGGGTGGTCCAGTACGATGAAGCCTTCCATGCGAGCACGGTTGACCAGCAACGACATGTAGTTGGCCGGGCCTTTGATCGCCTTGGTGCTGTTGTACTGGCTGATGGCGCCACAGATCACTACACGCGCGCCGACCGCCAGCTGGCTGAGTGCCGCATCGAGGATGTCGCCACCGACGTTGTCGAAGTATACGTTCACGCCATCCGGGCAGTGGCGTTTCAGACCGTCCATGACGTCTTCGGATTTGTAGTCGATGGCTGCGTCAAAGCCCAGCTCCTCGGTCAGCAGACGGCATTTTGCCGTGCCTCCCGCGATGCCGACGACCCGGCAGCCCTTGAGCTTGGCGATCTGCCCGGCGACGCTGCCGACAGCACCAGCTGCGCCGGAAATCACCACGGTATCACCGCTTTTCGGTTGGCCGACGTCCAGCAGCGCCAGGTAGGCGGTCATGCCGGTCATGCCCAGTGCCGATAGATAAAGCGGCAGGGGCGCAAGGCTGGTGTCCACCTTGTAGAAGCCCTTCGGTTCACCGGCAAAGTAGTCCTGCACGCCCAGGCGTCCCTGAACATGGTCACCTACGACGAACTTGGGGTTTTTCGATTCTATTACTTCACCCACGCCGATGGCACGCATCACTTCGCCCAGCTCTACGGCTGGAATGTAGGATTTGCCCTCATTCATCCAGCCACGCATTGCCGGGTCCAGTGACAGGTATTTGCTCCTGACCAGAATCTGCCCGTCGGCAAGTGCGCTGACCGGGACTTCCTGATAGGTAAAGTCTTCACGGCGCGCATCGCCCGAAGGGCGCTTGGCGAGCAGGAACTGGCGGTTGGAAAGATCGGTCATGGCAGGGTCTCCTGAAAAGGGTTCAAGAATGGATTCAAACGCTCATCGCGCCATTCGGGCAAGAAGCGATCACCCAGCGAATGCCGTTTGATCCATGTGGTTGATAGGAGTCCGTTGCGCCACTGGCGTTCAGACGGATCTGCGGATGAAACATTCTGACGACGGATATGGCTTGAGTCGCCCCCCCTCAGTGCTCTAGATTCCTTGTTCGATCAACGCTTGGAAGACATTATGCCTGCTACCTCTTCGAACACTCTCCACCCCCGGGCTCTGCGAGCTGGCGACGCCGTTGCGCTGGTATCTCCGGCAGGGCCTGTGGACCCCGGCAAAATCCAGGCTGCGGTGGCGGTACTCGAGGGGTGGGGGCTGCGTCCACGGGTCTATCCGCATGCGCTGGGCAACTACTCGTTCTATTCCGGGACCGATGAACAGCGGCTCGCCGACCTCAACGCCGCGCTGGCCGATCCGGAAATCCGTGCGGTCCTGTGCACTCGCGGTGGTTATGGCGTGCAAAGAATTGTCCAGCAGGTGGATATGGACGCGGTGCGTTGTGACCCCAAGCTGGTGACTGGCTTTTCTGACATCACCGCGTTGCACGGTGCGCTGTGGAACCACGCGCGCCTGGCGACCATCCATGGACCGGTCGCTTCGCAGCTGGAACGTGGTGGTCTGTTCGTCAGCGGTATGCGCCATGTGCTGATGAGCACCGAGCCGGTCTTGCTCAAGGCTGATGCGGCCTCGCCAACGGCCAGGGTCAGAACGGCTGGCAGCGCACAGGGCCTGCTGCTGGGTGGCAATCTGAGCATCCTCGACACCTCTGTGGGTACGCCGTTCATGCCTGACCTGAGCGGCGCAATCCTGCTCATCGAAGATGTCAACGAACCCGCCTACAGGGTTGACCGCATGCTCACCCACCTGGGCAACTGCGGGATTCTTGCGTCTCTGGCCGGCATTGCCGTCGGCGAATTTACGCCTGCCGCGAACACTGGCCGCACCATCAGCCCCGCCGATGTGCTGATGGAACGGCTGGGCAGTCTTGGCATTCCGGTGCTCGGCGGTGTGCCGGTAGGGCATGGAAATCCCAATCAGGCCGTGCCACTGGGCACTCAGGCGATACTCGATGCCGACGCCGGAACCCTGCTGGTGGCCGCCGCCGCGCGTAGTTGATGTCTCTGCCGCGCTGCTGGCGGCTGGCCTAGTCCGCCTTGCGTGTGTTCAGGATCAGCAAGGTCAGCAAGCCCGCGACGATGCCCCAGAACGCCGAGCCTATGGAAAACAGCGTCAGTCCTGAAGCGGTCACCATGAAGGTGATCAAGGCGGGTTCGCGCTCACTCGGCTCGGCCATTGCAACGGTTAGGCCATTGGTGATCGACCCGAGCAATGCCAGCGCAGCAATCGAGAGCATCAGCTCCTTGGGGAACGCACTGAACAGACCCGCCAGGGTGGCACCGAAAATGCCGGCTATTGCATAGAAAATCCCGCACCAGATCGCCGCTGTATAGCGTTTGGACTTGTCTTCGTGCGCATGAGGGCTGGTACAGATGGCGGCACTGATTGCTGCCAGATTGATCCCGTGGCAGCCAAATGGTGCCGTGAGCAATGAGGCAAAGCCGGTCACCGATATCAGCGGCGAGGTCGGCGGGAAGTAGCCGTCGGCCCGTAACACGGCCACACCGGGCATGTTCTGCGAGGTCATGGCCACCACGAACAGCGGGATGCCGATGCTGACCGTCGCCGCCCATGAAAACTCGGGAGTGGTCCAGACCGGTATGGCGACTTCCAGCGCCAGGCCGTCAAAATTCAGCAGCCCCAGCATGCCTGAAATGCCGATGCCGACCAGCAGCGCGAGCAGCACCGAGTAGCGCGGCGACAGGCGCTTGACCAGCAGGTAAGTGAAAAACATGCCCAGCACCAGGCGGGTGTGGTGCTGTGCGGCAATAAAGATCTCGCTGCCGATCCGGAACAAAATCCCTGCCAGCAAGGCCGCGGCCAGTGAGGCTGGGAGGCGCCGCACGATACGCTCGAAACTGCCGGTCACCCCGCACAGAATCACCAGCAGCGCGCTGGTGATGAACGCGCCAATGGCCTGCGGGTAGCTGACACCGCCCAGGCTGGTGATCAGCAGTGCAGCGCCGGGTGTCGACCACGCCACGGTAATCGGCATGCGGTAGCGCAGCGAGAGGCCGATGCTGCACACCGCCATGCCCATGAACAGCGCCCACAGCCAGGATGAAATCTGCACGCTGCTCAGCCCTGCCGCCTGGCCCGCCTGGAACATCAGCACCAGCGAACTGGTGCAGCCGGTCATCATGGCGATGAAACCGGCCACCACCGCCGACGGCGATGAGTCTGTCAGCGGGCGCAATGGCACCTTGAGGGATTGGTTCATGCTGGGCGTTCCTTGAAACGGGCAGGTAGCAAAGGGCGCCAAGCCTAAACGCCTGGCCGCTCGGCCTTGCAATACAGCGACACGAGTAAACGCCAGCACAGTTACAGCCGTGGCGTTTACTCGGCGTCAGCCCCGGTCGGGCAGGCGCCGGACTGCAGGGTCTGCCCCAGCGCCCGATTGACCGTCAGCCAGCCATCCACGGCATCCTGACCCGCCTCGGCGAACACCCGCTGCAGCAGTTTGACCTGTTCGCGGCGCAAGCCCTGTTCAAAAAGAGCGCCTTCGTCGGTGAGGCCCAGCAGCCGTTTGCGCTTGTCATTCTCGGGGGCCGCGCTGTGCACCAGATTCATGGCGATCAGCTGGCGCAGCGGGGCATTGAGGGCCTGTTTGCTGACGCCCAATACGGTGAGCAGCTCCTTGACGCTCAGGCCGGGGTAGCGGGCAATGAAAAAGACGATGCGCTGGTGCACGCGACTGAAGCCGCGTCTGGCCAGTATTTCATCAGCCTTGGCAGTGAATGCCTGATAGCCGAAGAAGAACGCTTCCATGGCCATTTGTTGATTGGCAGGTTTTTTAAGGTCAAGCATGTTGACGTATCCGGGTTGATCGTCGTAATTTGAGTCAACCAGTTTGACGTATTTCCAATTGTCTCGGCTACAGGTAACTGCCATGGCTTTCTCCGAACGCGTTTCCCGTCTGAAAAGTTCTCTGATCCGCGAGATCCTCGCCGCCGCTCAGCGTCCGGAAGTGATGTCGTTCGCCGGTGGTCTGCCCGCCGAGGCGATGCTACCCAAAGTAGAGTGGGCCGACATGCCTGTTGCGCTGGGCCAGTACGGCATGAGCGAAGGTGAACCTGCGTTGCGCGAAGCGCTGGCCGCCGATGCCCGTGCCCTGGGTATCGACTGCGACGCCCGTCAGGTCATGGTGGTCAGTGGTTCTCAGCAGACACTGGACCTGGCGGCCAAGCTGTACATCGACAAAGGCACCGAAATTCTTCTTGAGGCGCCCACCTATCTGGCGGCGCTGCAGATATTTCAGCTGTTCGGCGCCGACTGCATCACTGTGCCGCTGCAGGCCGAAGGCCCGGACCTGCTTGCCATGCGTCAGCGTCTGGAGCAGCACAAGCCAGCGTTCGCCTACCTCATCCCGACGTTCCAGAACCCCTCGGCGGTACGCTACAGCCAGGCCAGTCGCGATGCCGTTGCGGCCTTGCTCGACGAGTTCGGTGTCACGTTGATCGAGGACGAGCCGTATCGTGAACTGAGCTTTGACGGCGGCAGTGCCAGGCCGATCGTCAGCGGTCTGAAGACGGCCAGCTGGATTTACACCGGCACGGTTTCCAAGACGCTGCTGCCGGGCCTGCGAGTGGGCTATCTGATCGCCAGCCCCGATCTGTTTCCGCACTTGCTGCGTCTGAAACAGTCGGCCGATCTGCATACCAATCGCCTCGGCCAGTGGCAGGCCTTGCAGTGGATTGGTACTGAGCACTATCGTGAGCATCTGGTGACGCTGTGCGAGTTTTACCGGGGCCGTCGTGATGCGTTCGAGAGCGCCTTGCAAACGCATTTTTCCGACCTGGCCACCTGGAACAGCCCGCAAGGCGGACTGTTCTTCTGGTTGACGCTGAAGCAGCCGCTGGACACGCGCACCTTGCTGGATACAGCGCTGGCGCACGATGTGGCGTTCATGCCGGGCGAACCGTTCTTTGCCGATCCGGACGCCAATCACGGTCACTTGCGGCTCAATTTCAGCCATATCGACCCTGCACGGCTCGATGAGGGTATAAAACGTCTGGCGTCGGTGGTCCGCGCAGCACACCTTCTGCAGGCCGCCTGATTCAAGACGTCAACATAGACGCAGCAAGGGAGCAGTCTGATGTACAAGGTTTATGGCGATTACAACTCGGGCAACTGCTACAAGGTCAAGCTGATGCTTAACCTGCTGGGCAGCGAGTACGAGTGGGTGCCGGTGGATATTCTCAACGGCGAAACCCAGACCCCGGCGTTTCTGGAAAAGAACCCCAACGGCAAGATTCCGGTGCTGGAGCTGGAAGACGGCACTTGCCTGTGGGAGTCCAACGCGATTCTCAACTTTCTGGCTGATGGCTCTTCATACCTGCCGAGCGAACCGAGGCTGCGCACCCAGGTGCTGCAATGGCAGTTCTTCGAACAGTACAGCCATGAGCCGTCGGTTGCGGTGGCTCGTTTCATCCAGTTCTATCTGGGCCTGCCGGCCGAACGCATGACCGAGTACCGCGCCATGCAGAAGGCCGGCTATCGCGCACTGGCGGTCATGGAGCAGCAGCTCGACCGTACGCCGTTTCTGGTCGGCGAGAACTTTTCCATCGCCGACATTGCCTTGTATGCCTACACCCACGTCGCGCATCAGGGCGGTTTTGATCTGGCACCCTATACCGGGATCCGCCGTTGGCTGGATCGGGTCAAGGCACAGCCGGGTTATATCGGTATGCTGGACTGACACATCCGTCATTTGAACAAAGGGAAATGTATGCGCGTTCCAATCGTACTTCTGGGCGCTTTCATTGCGCTGGGGATCGGCTGCTCGGCCCAGGCCGAGGACTGCGATGCCAATCAGACCAGCATGAACCGTTGCGCTGCCAATGAACAGGCAGCGCTTGATGCCGATCTAAACAAACAGTACAACGCGCAAATGGCGTGGTTGAAGACCCCGGCGAAAAAGCAGGCACTCAAGGATGCGCAACGAAAGTGGATAGCCCTGCGTGATGCCGACTGCCTGTATCAGACGGGCAAGCCCGAGGACTCAGGCTCTATCTGGCCATTGCTGCAGTCGCAATGCCTGGCCGAGCAGACCCGCGTACGACTCAAGCAACTGCAAGCCTATGTGGCCTGTCGCGAGGAAGGTTGCCCGCGCTGAGAGGCGCCGGGCAAACAGCGGTCAGATCGCTCCGAAGCGCTGGTTCAGGTAGTCGATGATCACCTTGGATTCATACATCCACACGGTTTTGTCGCCTTCCTCGATACGCAGGCAAGGCACTTTGATCCTGCCGCCCTCGTTAAGCAGGGTCTGGCGATCGAGCTCATTGTTTTTCGCATCGCGCAACGCGACCGGAACATTGAGGCGGTGCAGGGCGCGACGCGTCTTCACGCAGAACGGGCAGGCATGGAACTGATACAGCGTCAGGTCCTGAGCCGCTTCGGCGACAGCCGCCTGGGCCTGCGGGTCACGTTTTTTCCTGCTCGGGCGAGTCAGGAAATCAATGCCGATAACGAGTTGGCCAAGGCCGACTCTTAACGCTTTCATGAACAAGGTCATACCTCTTGCGGGCGGTGGCGTGCCCAACCGTGCGTTCAGCGTGCCTCACGGCAGGTGAACGCAGGCTGAACGATCACTTGATCAGGCTGAGAAACTCACTGCGGGTGGCCGCGTTTTCACGGAACTCGCCCAGCATCACCGAGGTGATCATGGCCGAGTTCTGCTTCTCGACGCCACGCATCATCATGCACATGTGCTTGGCTTCGATCACCACAGCAACGCCGAGCGCGCCGGTGACCTGCTGGATGGCCTCGGCGATCTGGCGGCTGAGGTTTTCCTGGATCTGCAGACGACGGGCATACATGTCGACGATTCGTGCCACTTTCGACAAGCCAAGCACCTTGCCCTGCGGGATGTAGGCCACATGTGCCTTGCCAATGAACGGCAGCAGGTGGTGCTCACACAGAGAGTACAGTTCGATGTCCTTGACCATCACCATTTCACTGGCATCGGAGCTGAACAGTGCGCCGTTGGTCACTTCTTCCAGGGTCTGCGTGTAACCGCGACACAGATACTGCATGGCCTTGGCGGCGCGCTTGGGGGTGTCCAGCAGACCTTCGCGCGAGACGTCCTCGCCCAGTTGCCCGAGGATGGCGG
This sequence comes from Pseudomonas sp. SZ57, assembly GCF_009495975.1. NCBI lineage: Bacteria > Pseudomonadati > Pseudomonadota > Gammaproteobacteria > Pseudomonadales > Pseudomonadaceae > Pseudomonas > Pseudomonas sp. SZ57. The sequence goes on from NZ_WIBD01000010.1 coordinate 110,308, forward strand.
TGTAATTCTGTTCCAGTGTCACAGAGGGTGATTCCGTATAGGTTTCAGAGCGGTACGTTTGGGGCTGTACCGATTTTTTACCAATCGAGCTGGTGTCCCGTTTGCCGATCCCGCTCCAGTGGAGTTGGGCGATTTCGCATACGTAACCTGCGGATCTCGTTGATTGGCGATGAATGCGGGGTTTATCCCGGCGATTGGGCACATGGTAGCGTAGGTGTGCTCGCAGTTGTACTGCCGTGGCCTCGTAATGCTTTCGCAATCAGCGCCGGTTTTTAGACTTTGCCCGGCGTTGCGCTATAGCCCGGTGCTTTTCAGTGTCGCAGAAAAGCGAATGCAGGGAGCATGCGTTTTGGCTTGGGCTCTCCGACATGCGTTTCTGTTGCCTTGATTGGAGCGCTGGAATGAAATATGCCGTAGCTTTTTCAAGCGTTTGCAAAGCAGATGTGAAGCGTATCCTTGCTTCATGAAGGCGGCTTGTGAGATGCAGGCCAGAGTCTGATAGGAGGTTGGATGCCGAGTCAAAAGGACGAGCTGGAACTTGAGAAACTCCAGGCTGAGGTTCACAAGTTTGTGGCTGAGGCACGAAAAATGATCGCGGAGGCCAATAAGCTCCAGCGCGAAACGAGCTTTTATCCATTTGTGGCGGCTGGTGGGTTGATTACCGTAATCGTTACTGCTGCCGCTTTCATCCACAAGCTCCAGGCAGCCAGTACCCAGTAGCGGACAGCGACTTGCAGCGCTTGAGATTCAGTCTGGACCAAGCGAAAGTGTGTACGCAACGCATGAATCGGCATTTCGAGAGAAGATGAGTATGAGTCACGATCAAGTCATTAAGCGGATGCGCGAAGACCTCGAGCAGTTGGGCAACGAGGTCCGCAACATGCCTGCCCATGAACCACGAAACGTTCTGGTGTCTGCTGCATCCGGTGCAGTATTTGCTCTGGTTTTTTCATGGCTTGCATTCAAGGTCTGGTTCTGAACGCCTGCGATAGCTATGCCAGGGCAGTGAGTCGTCTGAGTCAGGTCCAAAGTCGTATGGCTTTTTTGTGTCTGGCGGTTGTTTTGTTTGCCCTGAAAAATCCGCTTTTACAGCTTTTGTATCCTCTCGCTTACACGTTGGCGACCAGATCGCTACCCACTTCCGGTGTCCATTGCGGTCTGAGTAGGCAGGTCATCAATCCATTGCCTGTCTAGAGAGTAAACCCGGATGTTGAGTCGAGTAGCAAAAATAGCGTTGTTCGCGATTGTACTGTCGTCGGTTTCCGGTTGCTGGCCGTTCTGGCCTGGCCCGGGCGGACATGGCGGCGGTGGCGGGCATCATGAGGGCGGTGGTCCTGGTCCTGGCGGTCCTGGCCCGGGTCGCTGAGTCAACAGCGGGGCGGCAGCATGCTGCCCCGCGTACGAGTCTGACTGACTGGAAGGGCGCGGCGGGTTCTACTCGTCGCGCCCTTCCATCATGGTGCGCCTGAGGATCACGTACACCGCGCCTGCACCGCCGTGTTTGGCCAGGCAGGAGCAAAAGCCCAGTACCTGCGGATGCTGACGCAGCCAGGTGTTGACGTGGCTCTTGATCATGGGTCGCTTGCCGTCCAGGCGTACCGCCTTGCCATGGGTGACGCGTACGCAGCGTACTTCCAGGCGGGTAGCTTCAGCCAGAAATTCCCACAGCGTTTCACGCGCCACTTCCACGCTCATGCCATGCAGGTCCAGGCTGCCCTCGAAGCTGATCTGCCCGAGTTTGAGCTTGCGCATCTGACCTTCCTGCACGCCGTCACGCGACCAGCTCAGGACATCTTCAGGGCCGACGTCGATCACGAATTGATCCGACAAGCCGTCGACGGTCACCGAGTCGGTGCGCACAGTCGCCGACTGGCGCAGGCGGGCCAGCATTTTTCGATCGGTCTTGGGTTTGCCGACATCGGCGTGTTCATGCTTGAGCGGCTTGACGCCGCGTGTCTCGCTTCTGAACAGGGAAAAATCGTCGTCTTGCATGGGGCCTCCGCGAAGGAGGCCATTCTAACCGTTCAGGCGAGAGGGTCAGTTGTGTTTTTTCATCAGGTGCGAAGAGATGCTCAAGCCGCCGCCACTGCGCTGACGACGGCAGCGGCGCCACAGCCAGACGCCGATGTACAGCACCAGCAATCCGCCGATGGCGACAAACGCCGCGCCGCCCGGGCTGGCGTTGAGTTCGCCCAGCATCTGCGGATGAACCGTGAGGCTGGAGGCACCGGCAACAGTCAGCAACAGGCCGGCGACCACAAGGAGCAGTGCGATCAGCGTACCGATGCGTTTGCCCCAGTTGCCCTGACCCCTGGGGCGCAGGCGACGTGCATCGAAACCATCTGACGTTTTCATGCCTTTTCCTCAACAGGTATCAGCTCAATGGAGTATCGGCGCTCTGACCCGGGGAAGGAGGGGTGGTTCCCGCCTTCGGGGCGATGCATGACGGCAAAGGATGGGCGGTTATGTGAACGCTGTCACACGTTTCCTCGCCTGTGTAGCGTCAGACAAGGTCTTTGGTCAGTGCCAGGGTGGCGAAGTTGTCGGCCATGATTGCCATCTCGGTTCTGTGCACGATCTCCGCGCTGACCACGCCGTGCGGGCTCGGCAGGTCACGGGTTGCGCAGGCATCGTCGACCAGGGTGCAGCGATAACCGTAGTCCTTGGTGGCGCGAACTGTGGTGCTGATACTCGAATGGCTCATGAAGCCGCAGACGATCAGGTCCAGGTGCCCCAGACTCTGCAGCAGTTCATGCAGTCCGGTGCCATTGAAGGCATTGGGCAGGCGTTTCTCGACCAGGTGTTCATCGCCCTGCGGCAACAGCTCCGGCACCAGTTCCCCGCGCTCGCCATGTGGGTCGAACGGGCCGCCCACGGTGCCCAGATGGCGGATGTGAACGATCGGGCACTTGACCGCACGTGCCTTCTCGACCAGCCGGCCGATGTTGGCCATCGCTTCCCTGACGCCGGTCAGGGCCAGCGGGCCTCGGAGGTATTCTTTTTGCGCGTCGATGATGATCAGCGTCGCGTTACTCAGATGGGCGGGCGCATGCACCCGGCCGCTGAGCTGAAACATGGTCTTTAAATCGGACATTCACGGGCTCCTTTGTGTGGGGCTTTTGCGACATTGTCCTCTGGCTGAAGCGTTCTGGGAATGGCAACCATCGCAGGCCACGGTTTTTATGGCCTGCAGGGCAGTTGGAGGAGGGGGTGGCTGGCGGTTTGCCTTGATGGCGGTAGACGAATCATGGAAACTTCCCCGCCTATCGGGTACGAAGAATGCACGTTGTTCGTAACCAGACTGTTCACCGGGGCTCGTCTTACAGCAGTTCGTTGCCTTTCAAGGAGTTTGTCCATGATCACTTCCCGTCTGCGTACCGTGCGCGACCATATACGCTGGGCCGTCAGCCGCTTTCACGAGGAAGACGTATTTTTCGGTCATGGCACCGACAATGCCTGGGATGAAGCGCGGCAACTGGTGCTGGGGGCGCTGCACTTGCCTTGGGAAATTGCCGACAGCTACCTGGATTGCCGTCTGGAAGTCGACGAAATATCCGACCTGCAACGCTTGATCAAGCGGCGCATCGACGAGCGTGTGCCAACCCCGTATCTGCTGGGCGAGGCTTGGTTCTGTGGCATGTCGTTCATTGTCGATGACCGCGTGTTGATCCCGCGTTCGCCCATCGCCGAGCTGATCGAAGAGCGTTTCGCCCCCTGGCTGGCCGATGACCCGGCGCGGATTCTCGATCTGTGCACAGGCTCCGGTTGCATCGGTATCGCCTGCGCCGAGGTCTTTCCCGATGCCGAGGTGGCCCTGGCCGATCTGTCCTATGACGCACTGGAAGTGGCCAATCAGAACATCGAGCGTCACGGCATGGACGATCGCGTCTACACCGTTCAGGGCGACGGATTCGATGGCCTGCCGGGTCAGCGCTTTGACCTGATCGTGTCCAACCCGCCCTACGTGGACGCCGAAGACTTTGCCGACATGCCCGACGAGTATCAGCATGAGCCAGAGCTGGCGCTGGCCTGTGGCAGCGATGGTCTGAACCTGGTCCGCCGCATGCTCGCCCAGGCCGCGGATCATCTGAACGAGAAGGGCCTGTTGATCGTCGAGGTCGGCAATAGCCAGGTGCACGTGCAGGCGCTGTACCCGGAGGTCGATTTCGCCTGGCTGGACTTTCAGCGGGGTGGGCATGGTGTGTTCATGCTCACGGCAGAACAGTGCCGCGACCATCAGGCACTGTTCCAGTCAAAGGTTTGAGCTCGACAGCCGCGATAAGCGGCTGAGGCTGAGACAAAAGGGAGGCTGATATCAGCCTCCCTTTTTTATAGGCGCGTCTTTTATCGGTGCGTCGCGATCCAGATCAGCAGCCCGGCCTGGAACACCGCGAAGGTCACCAGACAGGCAATCGTGAAGCGCAGGCCGCTGTCTTCACGCTTGTACTTGCTGACCCGGTCTTCATGCTGGCGAATCGTCACTTCCTGCTCGATCAGATTTTTCTCGGCCTTTTCCAGCATCTGCGAGGCTTCGAGAATCTCGATGATCTGCACCTTGTCGTTGTTCCAGGTGCTGTGCAGGTTGCCGACGTGTACATCCTTGATCGCGCCTTTCATGTGCTGGGCATCGGCATACGTCACTTCAAAACCCAGAGTGCGCAGAAAGTGATCGCGACGCAGACGTGTGTCTTCGTTCAGACCGTCCTTGCTGGCCAACGCCACGCCTTCAATCTTGTAGGAAGACCATCTTTTCTGCGCCCAATGCACCGCATGAGCAATCATGAAGCGTCCGATACCGCGGTTCCATGGCTCGATCTGCAAGCCTGAATCGGGACCGAAGCGCACTATGCGTTTTTCGTGGTCGGCCCAGATATCCAGATGGTTCTGTTCCTTGCGGACCCGCTGACCTGGCAATTGCACCGTGATGCGCAGCAGGCTCAAAGCCTTGCTGTGCCGCTCGGCACGGCCGAACTGTACGAAGCGCAGAGGGCGGCCGCCGGTCGCGCCGTCGGTGGGCAGCGGCGACAGACGCAGCATCTGAAAGCTTTCGGGCAGAACGTCTTCCCACGGCTGCGGTGGCACCGGCACTGCGACTTCTGCGCTGGCCGGTTCTGCGAGGGTTTCAGTCATGGTATTTGCGTCTGTCATAAGGGTGTCCTTTCCTGGGCCTTGCCCCGGAGCACGTTTGCCGGGGCATAAAGGTGCCGAAACACTAAGGTGCCGGAACACAGGGCCAGCACATTGCTATCGGCCAGATTCGCCAGGACTGAAGGACTTTTGACTAACGCGCTGCCGATCTTTTTTCCGGGTTGGGCAGTGCCTTGATGAAGCTCAGGATCCGCTCGGTCACTTCACTGGCCAGCGGCTGGGTCGGATTGCGGTAGGAGAGCAGTTGTTGCTGCAAATCGTCCGGGACGATGCGCAGCACATGATTCATACCGTCGATCAAGGCCAGTTGTGCATCCGGTCTGGCTTTCTGCAGCAGCAGCGCGTCACCCACACCGACCTGAATGTCGTTGCGACCCTGAACGATCAGCGCCGGAATGTGCAAGGCACCGAAAGCCTCCGCCGGGTCCTGGCGGAACAGCGAGATCAGGTACGGCTGGACACTGGGGCGGAAGACCACTTCCAGCTCGGCGGGCACGTTGTCATCGGTCTTGCCGGCCTTGAGTTCGTCGAGCAACTGATCGCTGCGCTGCAGCAGGTCCGGGGGCAGGCGCTCCTGAAACTGTTCGCGCAGCACCTGATCCACCGGTCGCCCGGTGCCGGCCACGGAAATCAGTGCCGCTGCACCTACCTTTTCAGCCGCCAGCGTCGCCACCAGCGCGCCTTCGCTGTGGCCCAACAGAATCAACTGGCCAAGGCGCGGGTTGGCTTTCAGCGCTCTGGCCCATAGCTGCACATCGGCCACATAACGCTCGACGCTCAGGTTGCGTTCATCCGGTGTGACCGCCTTGCTGGCCGCGACGCCCCGTTTGTCGTAGCGCACGCTGGCGATATTGTTGCTGGCCAGGATCACCGCCAGACGTTTCATGCTGTCGTTGCGTCCACCTTCCGGGTTGTTGCCGTCGCGGTCGGTGGGGCCGGAACCGGCGACGATCAACACCACCGGTACCGGTTTGTCGGAGCGCGGCATGAGCAGCGTGCCGTACAGCTTGCCGTTTTCGGTGTCCACGCTTATCGGCCGCTGCACCGCGCTGGGCGCCGCAGCGCTGGCGGTTGCGGCGGTCAGGCTCAGGATCAGGGTTATCGGCACGGCCAGCAGACGCAGCGCGTTGGGAACTCGAAGCAGGGAAATACCGGATAACATCGCAAGGCCATCATTGGGGGAGTCACGCTTGGACGCACGCGGTGACAGAAGGTTCGAGGATGAACTGAACCGCGAGCCTGCGTATACTGGCGCGCTTGGTTTAACGATCTGGTTTTTTGGCTGATTTTTCGGAGCGCCCGCATGTCCGGCAACACTTTCGGCAAGCTGTTCACTGTCACCACCGCCGGCGAAAGCCACGGCCCGGCGCTGGTCGCTATCGTCGACGGCTGCCCGCCGGGGCTGGAGCTGGACCTGCAAGACCTGCAGCGCGACCTGGACCGACGCAAGCCGGGCACCAGCCGCCACACCACGCAGCGTCAGGAGGCCGATGAGGTCGAGATTCTCTCGGGTGTCTTCGAGGGCAAGACCACCGGCGCCTCCATCGGCCTGCTGATCCGCAACACCGATCAGAAATCCAAAGACTATTCGGCGATCAAGGACCTGTTCCGCCCGGCCCACGCCGATTACACCTATCACCACAAGTACGGCATCCGCGACTACCGCGGTGGCGGACGCAGTTCGGCAAGGGAAACCGCCATGCGTGTGGCTGCGGGGGCCATTGCCAAGAAGTATCTGGCAAGCCAGGGCATCGTCATTCGCGGCTACATGAGCCAGCTGGGCCCGATCCAGATCCCGTTCAAGACCTGGGATTCGGTAGAAGACAACGCGTTTTTCTGCCCCGACCCTGACAAGGTCCCGGAACTGGAAGCCTACATGGACCAGCTGCGACGTGATCAGGACTCGGTCGGTGCGAAAATCACCGTGGTCGCAGAAGGCGTGATGCCGGGTCTCGGCGAGCCGATCTTCGATCGTCTGGATGCTGAGCTGGCCCACGCGCTGATGAGCATCAACGCGGTCAAGGGTGTGGAAATCGGTGCCGGTTTCGACTGTGTTGCCCAGCGTGGCACCGAGCACCGCGACGAGATGACGCCACAGGGTTTCCTGTCCAATCACGCGGGCGGCATTCTCGGCGGCATTTCCTCCGGCCAGCCGGTCATCGCGCACCTGGCGCTCAAGCCGACCTCAAGCATCACCACGCCAGGGCGTTCGATCGATGTCGATGGCAACGCCGCCGACGTCATCACCAAGGGTCGGCATGACCCGTGTGTCGGCATCCGTGCCACGCCGATTGCCGAGGCAATGATGGCCATCGTTCTGCTCGATCACTTGTTGCGTCACCGCGGTCAGAACGCCGACGTCAGCGTCAACACACCTGTGCTGGGGCAGGTGTAATGCACGCCGTCACGGTTGCGGACTGCTAGCGTGGCGCAACCTGCCGGCGGGCAGCTGCCTTACTGGCGGCTGTCCGGGTTCTACGTATGCTATTTCGCCTTGCTGGGCCTGTCGGCGCCTTTCATGGCTCTTTACCTGCATCATCTGGGTTTTTCCAGCGCACGGATCGGCGAGCTGGTCGCCATTCCCATGCTGATGCGCTGCGTCGCGCCCAATCTCTGGGGGTGGCTGGGTGATCACACCGGTTGGCGTCTGACCATTGTGCGGTCTGGCGCCATCTGCACGTTGCTGGCGTTTTCGCTGATCCTGGTCGAAAAAAGCTATGCTTGGCTGGCGATGGTCATGGCGCTCTATGCGTTCTTCTGGCACGCCGTCCTGCCGCAGTTCGAAGTCATCACCCTCGCACACCTGCAAGGCCAGACCGCGCGTTACAGCCAGATCCGCCTGTGGGGCTCGATCGGTTTCATTCTGGCCGTCGTGGTGCTGGGGCGGGTATTCGAATGGTTCAGCCTGGACCTGTTCCCCTACATCGCGCTGGCGATCATGTCGGGTATCGTTGTCAGCAGCTGGTGGGTGCCGAATGCGCATCCCGCACCGTCGAGCCGCGAAACCGGGGCGGGCGGCTTTCTCAGGCAACTGGCGCGACCCGGTGTATGGGCGTTCTACCTCAGTGTCGCGCTGATGGTGCTCAGCCATGGCCCGTATTACACCTTTTTGACCCTGCACCTCGAAGAACTCGGTTACAGCCGCGGCCTGATCGGCCTGCTATGGGCGGTCGGCGTGGTGGCTGAAGTGCTGATGTTCATGGTCATGAGCCGGGTTCTGCAGCGCTTTACCGTGCGCCAGGTACTGTTCGCCAGCTTCCTGCTGGCCGCATCGCGCTGGCTGCTGCTGGGTCTGTTTGCCGATCACCTCACCGCGCTGCTGATTGCGCAGGTGATGCACGCCGCCACGTTCGGCAGCTTTCACGCCGCTGCCATTCATTTCGTTCAAAGTAGCTTCGGCCCACGTCAGCAAGGTCAGGGGCAAGCGCTGTATGCCGCCTTGTCCGGGGTCGGCGGAGCCTTGGGCGCTCTGTATTCCGGTTACAGCTGGAACGCGCTGGGGCCGGCCTGGACCTTTGCCATTGCCAGCCTTGCAGCCTTTGCCGCTGCCGTCATGATTGTCACACCCAAGAAAGAGGAAGGTGTATGAGCCGCGAACAATTGAGCCTGGAAATCATCGAGGCCGGGCGTTTTCTGTACGGCCGTGGCTGGTCGCCTGCCACCAGCAGCAATTACTCCGCGCGCCTTTCTGCCAGTGAGGCGCTGTTGACCGTGTCCGGCAAGCACAAGGGCCAGTTGGGCCCTGACGATGTGCTGGCCACCGATCTGGCTGGCAACAGCCTTGAGCCGGGTAAAAAGCCGTCTGCCGAAACCTTGCTGCATACCCAGTTATACAGCTGCAGGCCGCAGGTCGGCGCGGTGTTGCACACCCACTCGGTGAACGCGACGGTGTTGTCGAGGCTGACCACGGCCGATCATCTGGTGTTCGAGGATTACGAGCTGCAAAAGGCCTTTAGCGGCGTGGTCACTCATGAGTCGCAGGTCGTGGTGCCGATTTTCGACAACGATCAGGACATTGCCCGTCTCGCGGCAAAGGTGCAGCCTTGGCTGGACACCCATCCCGAGTGCGCTGGCTACCTGATCCGCGGTCATGGTCTCTACACCTGGGGGGCGAAAATGAGCGATGCCTTGCGCCAGATCGAAGCGTTCGAGTTCCTGTTCGAGTGCGAACTGAAAATGCGTGCGGTATTGAACCGCTGACAACGTCTTGCCAAACCAGCCTGTAAGCCTGACCGGCCTGTAAAAGCCGGAGGGCGTTGCACCAAACCGAGGATTCACGCATGAGCAGCCTGTCCGTTTATCACGTTTCAAGCCCTGATATGCCCAACAAGGTGCTGACCCATCTGGAAGACATCGCGTCGACGCTGGCCGAGCATGGCGTGGCGTTCGACCGCTGGGAGGCCGCCACGCCGATTACTCCCGGTGCCAGTCAGGAAGAGGTGATCAGCGCCTATCGCACGCAGATCGATAAGCTGATGACCGAACGCGGTTATGTCACCGTGGACGTCATCAGCCTCAACAGCGATCACCCGCAAAAAGCCGAATTGCGCGCCAAGTTTCTTGAAGAACACCGCCACGGCGAAGACGAAGTACGCTTTTTCGTCGCCGGGCGGGGCTTGTTTACCTTGCACATCGACGACTATGTGTACGCCGTGCTGTGCGAAAAGAACGACCTGATTTCCGTACCGGCCGGCACGCGGCACTGGTTCGATATGGGCGAAAACCCGCACTTCGTTGCCATCCGCCTGTTCAATAATCCGGAAGGCTGGGTAGCAAACTTTACCGGTGAAGACATTGCCGGCCGTTTTCCACGGCTGGAAGACTGACAGGAGCCCCATTCTGATGCCCATCAAAGCTATCCTCACGGATATCGAAGGCACCACCAGTGCAGTGAGTTTCGTGTTCGACGTGTTGTTTCCGTTCGCCAGAAAGCACCTGCCCGCATTCGTTCGCGAAAATGCCGAGCAACCCGCCGTGGCGCAGCAGTTGCAGGCGGTGCGCGACCTGGCCGGTGAGCCGGACGCCGATGTCGAGCGCGTCATTGCAATATTGCTGGAATGGATCGCCGAAGACCGCAAGGCCACACCGCTCAAGGCCCTGCAGGGGATGGTCTGGGAGCAGGGCTACAACGCTGGACAGCTCAAGGGCCATGTTTATCAGGATGCTGTCGATGCCTTGAAACACTGGCATCAACAGGGCTACCGACTTTACGTTTATTCCTCGGGCTCGATTCAGGCTCAGCAATTGATTTTCGGCTGTTCCGAGGAGGGCGATCTGTCCGGCCTGTTCAGCGGTTACTTCGATACGACTTCCGGCCCCAAGCGCGAAGCGCAGTCCTACCGCACGATCGCCCAGGCAATGGATTGTCCTGCCGAGGACATTCTGTTCCTGTCGGATATCGTCGAAGAACTCGATGCTGCACAGGCCGCCGGCATGGCCACCTGTGGTCTTGCGCGTGATGGCGGGGCGCTTGCCGGGCATCGGTATGTAGCCAGTTTTGCGCTTATCGACCCAGCCTCTTTCTAGAAGACTTCCGCCTGCTGTGCGCGGCATCGTCCTGATGCCGCTGCATTGAAACCTGCCTGCCGCAAGGCTCACACACTACTTTTGTAGGACGTTTCCTGCTTTCGAGTGAGCTGTTGCCTGGTTGAAAGTGCGTTGAATCTGTTTGTTCTGTTCGCCGTTTTTCAACGTGATTATTCGTGTAAGTTCTGCGCCATCGTCACTGGGTCACGGACAACACCTGTACCGATTCCCGGGCGAAGAAGGAGCGGCAGCGATGGGCAGTGCCATGACAGAAAGCGCGACCAGGGACTTATTGATACAGCAGATGGTGAGCACGATTAGCGAGCTCGATGGGCAGACCGCCATCGAAAATGCACTCGAATGGTTACGGCGCGAATGCAACAGCGAGCGCGCGATGTTCTTTCAGTTCAAGGGCCCGGTGTTGCTGACGTTCATCACCTCCAACGTCGACGAAGCTTGGGGCGATGCCTACCGCCAGCACGATTTGATCACGCAAGACCCGGTGATCCGTTGTTATCGCAATCAACTGGGCTTCCTTAACTGGCAGGAGGCGTTCAGGCAATACCCGGTATCCGCCTTTTATGACGAGCTCGTCGACGCCTGTGAACTACTTCCGGCCATCTCCTATGGCTACACCAATCATTGCCGTGGTGCGGACAGCGTGACATCGGTGTGTACCCTGGGCGAAGTGGAGCGGCCCATCAGCGCTGAACAAAAGTACCTCATGAGCAGTCTCATGCCGGTACTGCACAGTGTCGCGCGAGGTCTGAAGTTCTGTTCACGCGGTCTGACCCATCGCGAGCTGGAAGTATTGCAGTGGGCCAGAGACGGGAAAACGGCCTGGGAAATCTCGATGATCCGAGACGTGTCGGAGTCGACGGTGAAGTATCACCTCAAGACCATCTACTCCAAGCTGGGCGTTGCCAACAGGGCACAGGCGGTGGGTGAAGCACTTTGTCGTGGTCTGATCAGGTAGCGGGTCGACAAAACGCAGGCAAAAAAAAGCCGCGAGAACAAAGTGTAATCGCGGCAAACAAGGGATGAGAGAGCGTACAGCGGGTGCCACCCAAGAGGGTGGCGGGCAAAATCAACGTGTGTGATACGTCGGCAGATCAAAACGGTGCTGGCTTTGCAGCATCGAGATAGCTGGCAGCTCGCTGGCTTGTGCAGCCAGGTCACGGCGGATGGCGCTGATTACCCATTCCAGTTGAACCGGAGTGTGCAGCTGAGCATAAGAGACTGAGCGACGGATCTGCTTACCATCCTGGGTACGCAGTGACAACAGAACACCACCATCAGGACGCGGCTGAGTGGTTACTGTGTAGTCGGAGAATACGGAAGCGAATTTTTCTTGAATAAAAGTCATGTGAGGCGGCTCCATTGCTCATGGGATAACAAGCTTGCAAGTACTATTGCAGTGTCTGTGCCAGACTTTCCCTTAAATTAAATCCTTTAAAATCAATAACTTGAAATATCCTCTATTTTCAGGCTTCGTGCATTTTGCATGAACACCCGTCGTGCGCCCTGCATTTTGCCGTTTCTTGCACGATGGGGATCGGGCAGAAGGGGGATTGCATAGCTTCTGGCGATCAAGAGCAGGCATTGCGAATCCGGATCGATGCTGATCGAACAGCTGGCGAGAGTTGAGGTCAGTGTGTTTATCGATGCCGGGTCAACGCATACCCGGAGTACCGTGCGCCAAGGAGTAGTTAATGACCGATACAGATATCAGCGCTTCGAAAACCATGACTGAAGACGAAGCTGCCGAGTTCGCCGAGCAGGTATTCGATGTGGCTCGCCAGGGAAATGCCGTCATGCTTGAGCGTCTGCTTGAAAAGGGCCTGCCGGCAGATCTGCGCAACCACAAGGGCGATACGCTGCTGATGCTGGCCAGCTATCACTGCCATGCGGATGCGGTCCGTGTGCTGCTGAACCACAAGGCTGATCCTGAAATCCGCAACGATAACGGCCAGAGCCCCATCGCCGGCGCAGCGTTCAAGGGCGATCTGGCAGTGGTCAGGTTGCTGGTCGAGGCGGGTGCCGATATAGACGGTGCCTCTGCTGACGGGCGTACCGCACTGATGATGGCGGCGATGTTCAATCGCAACGAAATAGTCGATTACCTGATCAGTCAGGGCGCTGACCCGCATGCCACCGATGCCAAGGGCATCACTGCACTGGGCGCCGCTCAGGCAATGGGCGCGACCGTCACCATCGAGCAGTTGACCAGAATGGGCGTGCAGCCAGCCCGGTCCTGACAGCGAGTGCACTGACAGCAAGGCATGAACACATAGAGGCGCGCTGGATTTACCGTTATCCTTCGCGCCTCTTTTTTTGCCCGCTATCAGGATCGCCCCCATGAAAGACTCACTGGTCGAATTAATCAGCAAAGTCAGCTCCGGCTGCATGGGCGACGATGAGATCGTGCATATCGCCGATGAAGCCGCGCAGGCGTATGCCGATCCGCAGGCATTTCTGGCCGCCAACCCTGATATCAACTACGACGATACATTCCCGATCCCGCTGGGCGAGTGGGTCGTGGTGGGCAGTCTGCCGGAAACCGTTCTGTTCCAGGCCGACAGCTACATGGACCTGTTCGAGCAGATCGTTCAGTCGTTTGGCAAGGACGTGACCTTCAACATCAAGCCCAGGCAGCTGGCCAAGGTCGAGCCGCTGGTTGCGCTCAATCGCATTCAGATTCAGTTGAGCAGCATGAACAAGGAGATGGGCGGCTATGTGCTGATGAACTTCAGTCAGCCACTGGATGACGAGTTGCAAGCGGTGCTGGTGTACGGCCGTGACGAAGCGCGCGTAGTCGAGCTGGCAGCATCGGCCGGCATCCATGCCGCACCCGCACTGCAGGCATTGCGCGGTTAACCCAGCGCCGTATCGAGAAACATCATCACCGCAAAGCCGCCCATCAGGCCCAGGGTTGCCGAGGTCTGATGGCCATTGCGGTGGGTTTCCGGGATGACTTCATGGGACACCACGAAGATCATCGCGCCTGCCGCCAGCCCCATGCTCAGCGGATAGGCGATGGCAAAGCCGCTGGAGATACCCAGGCCCACCAGTGAGCCCAGTGGCTCCATGAGGCCGGAACCGATGGCTACCAGCATCGCCTTGAAGGCCGACAGACCGGTCGCACGCAGGGCCAGCGCAATGGCCAGCCCTTCGGGAATGTCCTGAATGGCGATGGCGGTGGTCAATGGCAGGCCGACGTTCATGTCGCCGCTGGCGAAACTGACGCCAATCGCCATGCCCTCGGGCAGGTTATGCAAGGTGATCGCCAGCACGAACAGCCACACCCGGCTGATCCGTTCCGAATGAGGTCCCTGGCGGCCTACGCTTTCATGCTCATGCGGGGTGAACTTGTCCAGCCCCAGCATCAGCAGCACACCCAACCCCAAACCGGCGACAACCGTCGCAGCGGCCCACGGCCCGCTGTCGGTAATGTCCCGGGCGGCTTCCAGGCCTGGAAGAATCAGCGAGAACGAGCTGGCCGCCAGCATCATCCCGGCGGCAAACCCGAGCATGATGTCCTGAGCGCGTTGCGAAACATTGCGCAGTGCAACCGCCATTACTGCGCCCAGCGCCGTCGCCAGAAAGCCCGCGATACCGCCCAGCAAGGCGTGATTGAAGTTGACCTGACTGGTGCCATAGAAAGCGTTGTAAAGACTGATGCCACCCAGGCCGACGACGATCAGCAGGGCGAGGGCGAAGCCCAGGCTTACCAGCGGGCTGCCCTGAAGCTGGTTTAACCAGGCCGCCCAAGGCGTTCGGGATGATGCGGGCGTAGGCATTGATAGGGCTACCTTTGTAAAGGGGGAGAAGCAAGGGTGACTGAAATATGAAGTCGACCCCGTCTGGGAGCCCGAGAATATAAGGTTGGTTCAACGGAACCCCCGAACGGCGCGACTATCCTAGGAGGGTAAGCATTCAATTTAGGGGCAACACCATGGGTTCTAGCTTCAACGGCCTGGTCGGCTTGATCATTCTGGCGCTCGATATCTGGGCCATCATCAACGTCTTGAAAAGCGGTGCCGAGACCGGCAAGAAAATCCTCTGGGTATTGCTGATCGTACTGCTTCCTGTGGTGGGCCTGATCATCTGGGCAATCCTCGGGCCGCGTGGCAACGTACGCATGTGATACGTCCACACGCTGGGCAAACAACGCTTGATTACCCTGGGTAATCAGGCGTTTTTCGTTTCATGCGCGGGGCATTCGCGGCGGCAGTGACACTCTAAGCTGCATAGAGGTTCGACCTGTCATGTTCCTCGACGTAGAATGCGCGCCTTTGTTGTGGGCGGTCGGCCGTCCTGTCATCAGTACCCAGCGGGAGCTTACCCATGAGCGATTATCAGGAAACGTTATACGAAGGCTACGGCCAACGCTTTCGTATGGAAAAAATGCTTCACGAAGTACGTACCGATCACCAGCACCTGGTGATCTTCCAGAACCCGCGCATGGGCCGTGTCATGGCGCTGGACGGCGTCATTCAGACCACCGAAGCGGACGAATTCATCTACCACGAAATGCTCACCCATGTGCCGATTCTGGCACACGGTGCAGCCAAGCGTGTGCTGATCATCGGCGGCGGCGACGGCGGCATGCTGCGTGAAGTTGCCAAGCACATGAGCGTCGAACACATCACCATGGTCGAGATTGATGCGACCGTGGTCGAGATGTGCAAGGAATATCTGCCCAATCATTCCAGCGGTGCCTTCGACGATTCACGTCTGAACCTGGTCATCGACGATGGCATGCGCTTCGTCGCGACCACCGAAGAGAAGTTCGACGTGATCATCTCCGACTCCACCGATCCGATCGGCCCGGGTGAAGTCCTGTTCTCGGAAAACTTTTATCAGGCCTGCCATCGCTGCCTCAACGAAGGCGGCATTCTGGTCACCCAGAACGGCACGCCTTTCATGCAGTTGAGCGGTGTGCAGACCACGGCCGGGCGCATGAACGGTCTGTTTGCCGACTGGCATTTCTATCACGCTGCGATCCCTACTTACATCGGCGGAGCAATGACCTTCGCCTGGGGCTCAACCAACAAGAGCTATCGCAAACTGCCGCTGGAAACCCTGCGTCAGCGTTTCTCGGGCAGCGGTATTGTTACGCGTTATTACAATCCGGAAGTCCACATCGGTGCGTTCGCCTTGCCGCAGTACGTCCTGCAGGCCGTAGGCAAGGCCAGCAACGACTGATGAGTCGGTCCGGCTCCTCGAGCCGGATTTTCTCGAGCGTGGCCTGTGAGGCTTTATAAGCGCTTAATTCGCGACAGAAATTTCACACGATCTGTCACAAAATTGCGCGCGAAGCTGAACAGGCACGCGTCTTCATGGGCTGACCTGGCCCCTGGCGACCCGCAATCAAGTAATATCTGCGCCCTGTCGCGCGCCGTCTCCCTCAAGAGGAGGGCGGCTCTGCACTCTGAACCTACCCCTGAATCCACCGGATCCTGACAACCATGGCCAAAACGGACGCCCAGATTCATCGGCAAGCCCGCCTGCAAAATCCCACTGTCAAATCGCATCTGGCTTACATCCTGCTCAGCGGCTTCGCCCTGATGGTGATGTACACGCTGTTGCGTATCGGTCTGCTGGTCTACAACCGCGAGATGATTGGCGACACGCCTGCCTCGACGTTCCTTGAAGCACTGTTCAACGGCACGCGCTTCGACCTGCGCCTGACCGTGTACCTGCTCATTCCGCTGGTGCTGTCGCTGTTCAGTGCCCGCGCCATGGCGGCACGCGGGTTCTTCCGTTTCTGGCTGACGCTGGTCGGCAGCATCACGCTGTTCTTCGGCCTGATGGAAATGGACTTCTACCGTGAGTTTCACCAGCGCCTGAACGGCCTGGTGTTTCAATACGTCAAGGAAGACCCGAAGACTGTTCTGAGCATGCTCTGGTACGGTTTCCCGGTGGTCCGTTACCTGCTGGCATGGGCCGTGGTGACCTGGCTGCTGAGTCTGGTGTTCAAGGGCATTGACCGTGCAACCCGTCCACGTGTCGCGGCAAAAACCAGCCCGGAGGCCACTCGTTCCGTTGCGCCTTGGTATGTGCGCGCCGGTGTGTTCGTGCTGGTGTTGCTGGTCATGGTGGTCTGCATCCGTGGCACTCTGCGCCAGGGCCCGCCGCTGCGCTGGGGTGACGCTTACACCACTGACTCCAACTTCGCCAACCAGTTGGGCCTGAACGGCACACTGACGCTGATCACTGCGGCCAAGAGCCGTATGTCCGAAGATCGCGACAACATCTGGAAGGCCACGCTGCCACAGGACGAGGCCCAGCAGACCGTGCGCGACATGCTGCTGACGCCGAACGACAAGCTGGTCGAGCCGGATATTGCCGCTGTGCGTCGTGACTTCACGCCACCGGCAGAGAACACCTTGCCGATCCGCAACGTGGTCGTGATCCTGATGGAAAGCTTCGCCGGTCACTCGGTGGGCGCCCTGGGCAACGATGCCAACATCACGCCGTACTTCGACAAGTTGTCCAAGGAAGGCCTGTTGTTCGATCACTTTTTCTCCAACGGTACCCACACCCATCAGGGCATGTTCGCCACCATGGCGTGCTTCCCGAACCTGCCGGGCTTCGAGTACCTGATGCAGACGCCGGAAGGCAGCCACAAGCTGTCGGGTCTTCCGCAATTGCTGAGTACAGGTCGCAACTATGACGATGTCTACGTCTATAACGGCAACTTTGCCTGGGACAACCAGTCGGGTTTCTTCAGCAACCAGGGCATGACCAACTTCGTCGGCCGTGAAGACTTCGTCAACCCGGTGTTCTCCGATCCGACCTGGGGCGTTTCCGACCAGGACATGTTCGACCGTGGCGCACAGGAGCTCAAGGCCCGTCAGGACGGCAAGCCGTTCTATGCCTTGCTGCAGACCCTGTCCAACCACACGCCGTATGCGCTGCCGGATCCTTTGCCGGTCGAGCGCGTCACCGGACACGGCTCGCTGGACGAGCATCTGACCGCCATGCGTTATGCCGACTGGGCGTTGGGCCAGTTCTTCGAGAAGGCCAAAAAAGAGCCTTACTACAAGAACACGCTGTTCGTGGTGCTGGGCGACCATGGTTTCGGCAACGACAAGCAACTGACCGAAATGGACCTGGGCCGTTTCAACGTGCCTCTGCTGCTGATCGGCCCTGGTGTGCAGGAGAAGTTCGGCCAGCGCAGCAGCATCGTGGGTACGCAGGTCGACGTCGTGCCGACCATCATGGGACGTCTGGGTGGCCTGAACCGCAACCAGTGCTGGGGCCGCGATCTGCTGAACCTGCCTGAGGGTGACAAGGGCTTCGGTGTGATCAAGCCGTCGGGCAGTGAGCAGGTGGTCGCTATCATCAGCGGCAACCGCATCCTGATCGAACCGACCGAGATGCCTGCCAAGTTGTTGACCTACACCCTTGGCGCCAAGCCGCATGCCGAAGAAGTGCCTGATGCGCCTGACACGCAGGAGCTCAAGCGCAAGCTGGAAAGCTTCCTGCAGACGGCCACCAAGAGCCTTCTGGATAACACGGCAGGTGTAGAAGCCAGCAAGAACCGCAACTGATGAATACTGACTCGTCCGGGCGACCGGCGAGTCGGATCAGTCAAGCGACAAGGGCCCTCGGCATTGACTGCGAGGGTCTTTTTTTTGCCCGAAATGCCTGGCCCTGCGGCGTAATCGGTTGAACGAATACACGGGCCAAAAGGTCCAGATCACATAAGCCAGAGTGCCTGGCTTCGTATGGGAGGCATTGATGAAACAGTGGGCCATTGTGTATCTGGACAAGGATGGTGTGCAGCAGCGCCGCGAGGCTGGTTTTGATGAGCGTCCCAGTGATGAGCAAGTTGCACGTCTACTGCGCAAGGATCTCTATCCAGTCACTGACGAGCTGAATCTGAATGATCTTGATGGGCGTACTGATGATCCTACCGTGAAGACGCTCAAGGACCATAACAGTGTGCAGATCATTTCCATTACAGAAGTCGCCTGATCTGCGCTGATCAAAAACCTTTTCGTGGCAACCACTTGGCATCCGGCCCACGATGGGGCTACTCTGCAGATGAGGCTGTTCAGGCAGCCTCTGACATCTCGATACCCGACCGGCGCCAAGCCAGGTCCGGTCAGCTACATGCTTGATTCCCCGCGTCGGATTATCTGTCGTGAGGCGCCCGCCGAAGCCTCGGTGGTCGCTCTGGAAGAGTTGAAACTCTATCTATCGTTGCATAGGAGGACGTTTCATGAGCACAGCCTATCAAGAGGACATCAGCAGTAACGTACTGCGCCGCATGAAAGAAGGCGGTTTTGACTTCGCGCGAATCTATCCCATCGAGTTCTACGCCATCTTCCCGGACGAGGAACGGGCACGGCAGGCCGCAGAGCAATTTCGCGGCGAATCCCTCAACACTCAGGTAAACGTACGTGATGACGGCCATTGGCATCTGCAATTGAGCAAGGTCATGTATGCGACCTATGACGGCATTGGTGACTTCGAGCAGGATTTCCAGACGGTCATTTCACCGATGGACGGCGAAGTCGAGGGATGGGGCGTTACTCAGGAGATCAGAAGACTGCACGCTTGATGGCTGCGGATTGTCAGGCAACACACCACCGGCTGATTCGGGATACGTTCCGGATCGGCCGGTTCTGTTTTCGCTCCCCGTTCACGAACAGTGGTCAAAAAAAAGCCACTCAAACGAGTGGCGCAAAGGGAAGTCTGTTTAAAATCCGCAGGCATTTTTGGCGTGCTGGACAAAATATCGGTGGCGGCAAAAACGGCTTTTGGTGCCCTGTTTGCTCGGTTGCTGTGGAGTGTGGCGAACTAATGTCGTTGGCGGAAATCAACTCTGACTATGCTGATCATAGATTTCACGGTTGAATGACGCTTCCGAATGAGGCGTGAAAGAATTGGCTTGGGCGTTTAGTGCACAGGAATGGTGCGTAGAGCGTCGAGTGTTTACCTAACCTTTTGAAATCAAAGCGTTTATGCCGGTGGCACGGGCTTTGCGATGGTCTTGGTGTCCATGGTGACAAGGAGTACGGCATGATCCGCACCTTTTATGACGAGATGTACGATGCGGGCGGCGTAGTCCGTCCGCACTATCGGGAGTTCGCCCGCTGGCTGGGTGATACGCCTCCCGAGCTTTTGGCTCAACGCAGGCGCGAAGCCGATCTGCTGTTTCACCGTGCCGGGATCACGTTCACACTCTATGGTGATGAGCAGGGCACCGAGCGGCTTATCCCTTTCGATACCATCCCGCGCAGCATCCCGGCCAGCGAATGGCGGGTTGTCGAGCGTGGCTGCATTCAGCGCGTCAAGGCGCTGAACATGTTTCTGGCTGATCTGTATCACGACCAGCGGATTATCAAGGCCGGGATAATTCCCGCCGAACAGGTGCTGGCCAACGAGCAGTACCAGTTGGCAATGCAGGGCCTGAATCTGCACCGCGATCTGTACTCGCATATTTCCGGCGTCGATCTGGTGCGCGACGGTGACGGCACCTATTACGTGCTGGAAGACAATCTGCGCACCCCGAGCGGCGTGAGCTACATGCTCGAAGACCGCAAGATGATGATGCGCCTGTTTCCGGAGCTGTTTTCCGCGCAGCGCATTGCGCCGATCGACCACTACCCGAATCTGTTGCTCGACACGCTCAAGAGTTCCAGCCATCTGGACAACCCGAGTGTCGTGGTGCTGACGCCTGGCCGCTTCAACAGCGCCTTTTTCGAGCATGCGTTTCTGGCTCGCGAGATGGGCGTTGAACTGGTGGAAGGTGCCGATCTGTTTGTCCGCGATGATCGCGTGTTCATGCGCACCACCGACGGCCCGAAAGCCGTTGACGTGATCTATCGTCGTCTCGATGACGCATTCCTCGATCCGCTGGCCTTCAACCCTGATTCGATGCTGGGCGTCCCTGGGCTGCTGTCTGCCTATCGATCCGGCAACGTGGTGCTGGCCAATGCCATCGGTACCGGCGTCGCGGATGACAAGTCGGTTTACCCCTATGTCACCGACATGATTCGTTTCTATCTGGACGAAGAGCCGATTCTCAAGAACGTGCCGACCTGGCAGTGCCGCAAGCCGGAAGAGCTGTCCCATGTGCTGGCCAACCTCGGCGATCTGGTCGTCAAGGAAACCCAGGGCTCCGGTGGCTACGGCATGCTGGTCGGCCCCGCAGCGACCGCTGCCGAGATCGAAGCCTTCCGGGCACGCCTCAAGGCCAAGCCGCATGCGTACATCGCCCAACCCACCTTGTGCCTGTCGACCTGCCCGACCTTTGTCGAGAACGGCATCGCCCCGCGACATATCGATTTGCGCCCGTTTGTTCTGTCCGGTCGTGAAACCCGCGTTGTGCCTGGCGGGCTTACCCGAGTGGCCTTGCGTGAAGGTTCACTGGTGGTCAATTCGTCACAGGGTGGCGGAACCAAAGACACCTGGGTGGTCGAGGATTAAGGATGCCTGCCAATGTTAAGTAGAACTGCCTCTGATCTTT
Organism: Pseudomonas sp. SZ57; assembly: GCF_009495975.1. Lineage (NCBI taxonomy): Bacteria > Pseudomonadati > Pseudomonadota > Gammaproteobacteria > Pseudomonadales > Pseudomonadaceae > Pseudomonas > Pseudomonas sp. SZ57. The sequence goes on from NZ_WIBD01000010.1 coordinate 131,468, forward strand.
TCTGGATGTCGCGTTACCTGGAGCGAGCGGAGAACCTCGCCCGCATGCTGGACGTGAGCTATTCGCTGTCGCTGATGCCGCAGGACGGGCGGGGCGACGGGCTGGATGAAATAGCCATGCCGTTGCTGATCACCGGAACGCTGGAAACCTATATCGAGCGTCATGGCGAGCTGCACGCCGAACGTATGCTGCACTTCTTTGCCCTGGACGCGACCAACCCGGCCAGCATCTACAGCTGCCTGGGCGCAGCGAGGGCCAGTGCGCACGCGGTGCGCGGGCGTATCACCGCAGACATGTGGGAGAACATCAACTCCACCTGGCTGGAGATTCGCGGCATCGCCCAGCAGGGCCTGACCCGCTACGGCATGAGCCGTTTCTGCGAGTGGGTCAAGGAGCGTTCGCACCTGTTCCGTGGCGCGACCTATGGCACCATCATGCGTAACGATGCGTTCCGCTTCATCCGTCTGGGCACGTTCATCGAGCGCGCCGACAACACCATGCGCATGCTCGATGCCCGTTATGAAATGCTTGAATTGCGTGGGCCACAGGCCAACGCTGCGGCAGACAACTCGGCGGCCGGGTATTACCAGTGGAGCGCCTTGCTGCGCGCACTGTCCTCGTTCGAGGCTTACACTGAAGTCTATCGGGATGCGCCAGGCGCGCGTCAGGTTGCCGAACTGTTGCTGCTGCGTGCCGACATTCCGCGCTCGCTGCGCGCGTGCCTGGAGGAGATGGACGTCATTCTGGCCAGCCTGCCCGGCGTCAACGGTCGACCCGCACAGCGCATGGCGGCCGAGATGGACGCCAGATTACGCTACACCAGCATCGACGAGATTCTGGCTGAAGGCCTGCACGAGTGGTTGAACGAATTCATTCCGATGCTGGCTCAACTGGGTGATGCCATTCACACTTCGTATCTGGAGGCTGCATGAGACTTTCGATAAGCCATGAGACCACCTATCACTACGATGACCAGGTGCGCTCGAGTATCCAGTATCTGCGCCTGACACCTCACGACAGTGAGCGTCAGCAAGTGCTCAGCTGGCAGCTGACGTTGCCACGTCCGGTGCGTGCGCAGATCGACCCCTTTGGCAATATCTTGCATGTTCTGAGCCTGGAAGAGCCGCACGAATCGATCATCATCGGCGCGCGCGGGCAGGTGGAAATCGACGAGACCCGCGAGGCCGAGCACGAAAGCCAGTCGGCATTGCCGTTCTTGCGTGTGACCCGACTGACCGAGCCTGACGAGGCGATTCGCAGTTTTGCGGCCATGGAGTGCCGCAAGCGCGCTGACCGCACGGGGTTGATCGACCTGATGCAGGCGCTCAACCAGCACATGACCTACACCCAGGGCGCAACCGAAGTGGACACCAGTGCCGCGCAGGCTTTCGCTGGGCGCTCGGGCGTGTGTCAGGACCATACCCACGCGTTTCTGGCCTGTGCCCGCAGCCTTGGGGTGCCGGCTCGTTATGTCTCCGGTTATCTGTGCAGCGAAGACAGCGAACACCTGTCCAGCCACGCCTGGGCCGAGGCCTGGATAGACGACGCCTGGTACAGTTTCGATGTCACCAATCAGCTGGCCATCCCCGAGCGTCATTTGAAACTGGCGGTAGGCCTGGACTATCTGGACGCCTGTCCGGTGCGCGGCATGCGGCGCGGCGGCGGATCCGAGCATATGCACGCCAAGGTCGTGGTGTCGCCCATGACCGGCACGCCGAAAGTGAAAACCCGCGTGCAGGTCCAGACGCAGCATCAGTAAACCCTAGCGGGTCTGCGTATCATGAAATGGCCGGGCTCAACTGCCCGGCCATTGCTTATTCGGCGGGGTCGTCGGTGATGTCGTAGAGTGCGTTGTGCAGCTCTTCATAGTTGCCGCCATTGATGACGCTGAAGTAGCCCGCAGCCCTGAGCTGGTCCTGAGCCTTGTCGGCCTTGCTGTCCGTGCTGCTGAAAATCACGAACACCGCATTGCGGTCGTTGAGCACCTGCTTCATCTGATTGACCAGCCGTCGGTCATCGACGCGGACGGCGTTCAGTACCGTGCCTGCGTCATAGTCGGTCTGACTACGCACATCCATCGCCAGCTTGCCTTCCTTCAGCGCTGCCACGGCCGCAGCCTGATCGACCATGCCCGCGTGTGCTGCGAAACTGCTGACAAGTGCACAAACAGCAATCCATTGGCGCATACATTCAATCTCCCTAAGTGCGAAGGGAAAGAGTGGCACAGTTGAACGTTGATCGAAAGCGCGTGGATCAGCCAAACAATCGATTCAGGTTAGGCACGATCAATAACAGCGCAGTGGTGAAGAGGATCAATCCCGCCTGACGTACCTTGGAGTGTTTGTACTTGAACATGGCTGACCGCCTTTTGTTGTTATTCCTGAGCGACAGAAGCAGGCCCGATCTGCAAGACAGATAATCGACTGCTGGCAAGGTTGTGCATTGAACAGGTGGGTCCGGTCATTCGACCGCTGGCCCGAGCGCTGAAAGGATTTTGCGCGCCTCCTGTTACAGATATAACCATAGAGCCGAGGTGCCGTTCAGCTTAGAACTGTTGGGAATCTAACTGTGATTATCTAGAAGCGAACGTTATTACCGGGTGCGGCGCTGAATGCACAGCCCTTTTCTAGACGCTTCGGCATTGGCCGTCAGCTTTGCACCGTTCGTCCGGGACAGAATTTTCCTACATGGAATAAACGTCTGAAACGGGCGGGGGTGCAGCTTGATTTGCCGAGGTCTTCAAGGCAGGCTCTGCCGGTGGGCTATTGCCTCATTACTGCTTCAGGGTCCCTTTTATGTCTTTACGCATCTGTATTCTGGAAACCGACAATCTGCGGCCTGAACTGGTCGAGCAATATCATGGGTATGGGCGGATGTTCGAATTACTCTTCGCTCGCCAGCCCATCGCCGCAGAGCTTACGGTTTACAACGTGGTGCAAGGGGACTATCCACCTGCAGACGAGCAGTTCGATGCTTACCTGGTCACCGGCAGCAAGGCCGACTCATTTGGCACCGACCCGTGGATTCAGACCTTGAAGGCCTACCTGCTGGAGCTGTATCAGCGCGGCGAAAAACTGCTGGGCATCTGCTTCGGTCACCAGTTACTGGCCTTGCTGCTGGGCGGCAGGACCGAGCGTGCGGTGCAGGGGTGGGGCGTCGGCATTCACCATTATCAACTGGCCCCCGCCAGGCCGTGGATGACGCCAGCGATGGACACGCTCACGCTGCTGATCAGCCATCAGGATCAGGTCACCGCGCTGCCCGAGAACGCGACGGTGCTTGCGTCCAGCGAGTTCTGCCCGTTTGCGGCCTACCATATCAATGATCAGGTGCTGTGTTTCCAGGGGCATCCCGAGTTCATCCATGACTTTTCCCGCACCCTGCTTGACCTTCGTCAGGAAGCGCTGGGCGAGCAGATTTACCAGCAGGGTGTCGCCAGCCTCGACCACGACCATCATGGTGCGACGGTGGCGGAATGGATGATGCGCTTTGTGGCGCACAAGCCGGAAAAACAGTCCGTCTGACCCGACGCATGACTCATCGTCATGCGCTCGGGGGACTGTTTGAATGGGAATGCGGTGGCGGGGTTATAGCCAGCCGGAGCGCTTGAAGCTGGCGAACAGCGCCGTACACCCGCCCAGAATGACGCCCAGCACGATGAAGTAGCCGTATTCCCACTTGAGTTCAGGCATGTTCTCGAAATTCATCCCGTAGATGCCGGCAATGGCCGTCGGGAATGCCAGAATCGCGGCCCATCCGGCAAACTTGCGTTGCACGATGCTTTGCCTCGACGACTCCAGCAGCAGGCCGATTTCGATTGTCTGGCTGGCGATGTCACACAGGTTGCCCAGGTCTTCCATCTGCCGCTTGACGTGAATTTCGACGTCGCGAAAGTAGGGACGCATGTTCTTGTCGATGAAAGGAAAACTCAGTCTCTGCAATTCCTCACCCACTTCCACCATCGGTGCCACGTAGCGGCGCATGCGTAACAGATCGCGGCGCAGAGCATGAATGTGCTGGATGTCGGACTCGCGCAACGAACCACCAATGACGCTCTGCTCCAGTTGCTCGAGCTCGGCGTGGATGGCTTCGGTCACCGGCTGATAGTTCTCGGTCACGAAGTCCAGAAGCGCGTAGAGCACGAAGTCTTCGCCATGCTCCAGCAGCAGTGGTCTGGCTTCGCAGCGCTGACGCACCAGCCCGTAGGACTTGGAGTGACCGTTGCGCGAGGTGATGATGTAACCCTTGCCGGCGAAGATATGGGTTTCGATGAACAGCAGCTTGCCGTTGTCGCGCACGGGGGCGTAAGTCACGATGAACAGTGCATCGCCAAAGGTTTCCAGCTTCGGACGGCTATGCACCTCCAGCGCGTCTTCAAGGGCCAGCTCATGCAGGTTGAACTGCTCCTTGAGGCTGGTCAGCTCCGCGTTGGTGGGCTGTTCCAGTCCTATCCAGACGAAATGATCGGGCTTGGCTGCCCAGGCAGCGCCCTCATCGAGGGTAATATCACGGACTTTTTTGCCCTTGCTGTACACCGCTGCTGCAACAACTCGGCCCATGGCGCTATCGCTTCTTCAATTTGTCAGTGGCGCAAAAACATGCGCGGTCGCTGATCAGATTGATCAAACGCGTATGAGTTCGCCGATAAACGAAAGCCCGTTGACACGGGCTTTGGTTGAGGATCAGAGCATGTGCTGCCGATCCTGTTCGATCGCCGCCTCCAGCGTGTCGAGCAAGGCCTTTCTGACCTTGAGTTTGGTCTTCTTGTGCGCGCTCATATTGATCTTCTTCAACTGCCCGGCGACGGCCAGCGCGGTGCTCTGCAGCTCCTCGACGCTGACCACCCGGTCGAGGAAACCGGCGGCCATCGCCGCTTCAGGGTCGAACATCTCGGCGTTGATCACTGAGCGATTGAACGCCGATTTGCGCAGCCGATCGCGTGCCAGTTCGATACCGGCATGGTGCATGGTCATGCCGATCTGCACCTCGTTCAGGCCGATACTGAACGGTCCGGCGACACCGATTCTATAATCGGCAGACAGCAGCAGGAAGGCACCCTTGGCAACCGCGTGGCCTGGGCAGGCGACGATGATCGGGAAGGGGTGCGACAGCATGCGCCGCGCCAGCGTCGAGCCTTGTGCGACCAGCTCGATCGCGGCCTCGGCGCTGGAGGTCATGACCTTGAGGTCGTAACCGCCCGACAGAATGCCCGGCTGGCCGGTGAGAATAACGATGGCCCGGTCCTTTTCGGCCTGATCCAGCGCCGCGTTGAACGCAACGATCACGTCCGGGGAAATGGCATTGACCTTGCCGTTGTTCAGGGTCAGCGTGGCGACACCGTCGTCCAGATGGTACGAGACCAGATCACTCATGACGTGATTCCTTTATTGAAGTGAGCAGACGTTACTCATCCCTAAGGAACAGGTAAAGCGCTGACTGCCGGGTCACTGAATGGTCTGCCGATCAATGGCTGATTTAGCGCCGACTGCGCGCCGCGTCATGGCTGGATATCGTTGAATCCGCAATATTCTTCCCACTCCATCCCCAGCGCTTCGGCGACCTGGCGGTGTGCTTCAAGGCGCATGCTCTGCAACTGTTCGGGCGACTCGGCAATCAGCTCCAAGGCCAGCTCCCAGGTCTCGATACCCTGGCTCTCGGCCTCGTCTTCGAACGCCCATTGCACCTGCTGCTGTTGCTCCTTGGGGCTCAAGGCGCTGATTTCATCCTTCAGGGTCGGATGGGTCGCGAGGTATTTCGCCAGCGCGGCCTCGTTCCACTCAAGTGTATTCATGTGGTTTTGCCTCAAACGTTTCGATAGCCAGGCTGTCTCTTTGAGTAGTCTGGCAAGACCGCGTGATTGTGAGGGAGGTGGCCTTTGGTGTCAGCACTTGCAAGCGGCTGTCCGCACGAATTTATCGACCACTTGAACAGGAACCTGTCGTTATGATCAAAATCAGCGTGCTGTATGCGTATGAAGAGGGTGCCCGTTTCGACCACGATTACTATCGTGACAAACACATGCCGCTGGTACAGGAACTGATGGGCAAGTACTGCAAGGGCTACAGCGTGGACCGCGGCATAGGTGGAGCAACGCCAGGCTCCGACCCTGTGTATATCGGCATGTGCCACATTTACTGTGATTCCATTGAAGACTTTGAAGCCGGCATGGGGCCGCATTCAAAGCAGATCAATGCCGATATCATCAACTACACCGACCTGATCCCTGAAATTCAGATCAGCGAAGTGCGCGCCGATGTAAAAACCGCTCTGTAAGTTATCGAGCGGCGTCCCGAAACGCCGCCTGTTTTTTCGAGGACATTCCACCCGACGGATCGAAACACTGACTGTCGTAAAGCGGGCTTTGGCACTGCGAAGGAGTGTTCGGGGGAGGCGGGCGGTTTCGCTGGAAAGCCTTGTAGCGCTCGGTCTCGATCACCTGCACGCGAGTGCGACCGCCGACCTTCAGGTATTCGATAGCCTTGAGGTTGGTCTTGTGAACGTAGTCCAGCGGCTCGTCTGCGTTCCGCATATAGGCCGGGCCTTTGCGTTGCAGTGCGCTTTGCGCGCTTTCATCACACGGGATCGATGCATAACTCACCTTGCCCTGGGGTGATGTGCATTTGAAGATCTCGCCGTACGCTGCGCCGCTGACCAGCAAAGCGAACACCGACAGCGTTATTGAAAGCCTTTTCATGAGGTTATCCCTACTGGACGCGAGCATGGCGCAAGGCTACCACTTGCTCTTTGTCGCTGCCATATCCCTCTGCCAGGCCCGTTCGTCAGACACATCGCACGGCTGTGGCCACAGGCTCTCTGAATATCAGGTCCTGAATTTAAAAACGGAGGCGCATATGACCGGCACCCAGCCAGGCAGCAGCAAACACCACAAGAATGATCCGGGTTTCGACGAGAAGTCGCCGAACGCAAAAGACCCGCAGATCGACCCTACCGAGCCTGCGAAAACTCCCGCCACCGAGAACGGCAGTAAGGATGATTACCCGCCTTACACACCGGACAAGTAACTGACAGATTGCCCTCGGTGAGTACCGGGGGCGATTTATATCCGGACCTCGCTTTACCCCCTCGTACTACTTGTTGGCATCCAGGTATTCCAGCAGATCTTCCATTCGCTCATCGTTACCCATCCACCACAGCTTCATGCGTGTGCCGGGGACAACTTCGCTTGGGTCCTTGATATACGTGCGCAACTCTTCACGCGTCCAGACCAGCCCCGAATTCTTCATCGCGTCGGTGTACACGTAGCCTTCCTGTTGCCCCGCCTGACGACCAATGATGCCGTTGAGCGGCGGGCCAAATGCGCTGCGTGCAGAGGGGCCGATCTTGTGACAGCCCGAGCAGAGGCGGGTGAACACGGCTTTCCCGGCCTCCGCATCGCCCGCGCCATGAGCAAGCGCAGGCAGGGCCAGTGCCAGCAGGAGTAATGCGGTTTTTTTCATCGGTCATCCACAGCGCGTTCGGCCTTTCGCTCAAAAGGGGCAAATGTTAGCGCAATTATCGCGGGATCACTTGCTGGCCGGTATCTGGCTCGACAGTTCGTCGAAGTCACGCTTGTAACTCGCCATCTCGGCTGCGCTGACAAAGCTCTGTTCAAGGACCACCTTCTTCGCGCCGGACTCGATGGTGTCCAGTTGATGAAGGAAGCGCTTCTTCTTTCTGGCCTCCATCCGTGTGCCAGCCTTATCGATAGCCGTGCGTAGCTCTGTTGCCCGCTGGTTTACAAAATCCTGGCCGCGACGATCAACCGTGAGCCCGTCATTTTCGACATAACCTTCCAGCCCGGTTTTTTTCAAGACCAGCCACAACGCCTGATCCGGGGTGAAGGTGCCCTTGAATTTCTTGACCTTTCTGCTGCTGTCCGCGCCCAGGTCGACCTTCACCGGGCAGCCGGATCGATGGGCCAGTTGCTGCAAGGCCTCGTCCAGGCGTTGCGAAGGCATGTCGTACGCCACTGGCGTCATCTGACACGCAGCGAACACGGGAGCAGCCGCCAGACACGCCACGGCGAGGAGCATTTTTTTCAGGGTGTTTTTCATGATTGACGGGTTTCATCCGGGAGGTAGGGCTTGGAAATCGTTTTCTGCATGATGTTCCCTGTCTGCCCGACGCTTGCTTGAGCAGTCGTGTCCCTGATGTCTCTTGACCCATGCCAAACGCTGCATGCTCAAATCGCAGACAAAGAAAAGCCCGCGATGGGGGGTAGCGGGCTTAAGGTCTTGCTGGGAATTGAGTTAACAATAAACCCGCGAACGTGAAAAAAGCGTGAACTGCCGGATACAATTTACAAACAATTCAAATCACGGCTCGCCGTCCCAGTAATCGAGGTTTTCCGTGGTCCGCTGGTTGGCGGTAAACACCCGGGTTCCCTGCACTGAAACCATCGCCTGATACTTCCCCGAGTCCGGGTATTCACAAACCTCCGGCGTTTCCCGGGTGCTGATCGACAGGTATTTCAGCGGCGCCTGTGAGGTATTGATTATCTGATGCGGATAATCGGCACCCGCGGGGATAAACAAGACGTCCCCCGTTTTGATCGGCAGCATCTCGCCCGCAACACGCAAACTGCCTTCACCCTCGACGATCACGAACATCTCTTCCTGCACATGATGAAAATGATAAGGGCAGGAGCGCTTGCCCGGCGCCACGACATCAATCGAGGCCCCGAGCTTTTGCGCTGCCGTGCCTGTGCCCAGGCGGGCTGCCGAGCTTTCATAGAGCGGTTCACGAACTTCATGTGCGAGGGGAGCCTCGTTGAAATTGCGAATCAGACGAGACGCCAGTTCACGTGCGCGTTCATTCATATCGTTCGAGGCTCGGGGAGTTCAGAAGAGGGTACTTTAGACCAGAGAGCGTGACGCGTTGTGGGTAGTTGCCTTGATCAGGCAAAAACAGCCCTAGGCAGCCGCCACAAAAAGCCCCCCGCGCCGCGTGTATCCGTTGCGCAGGTCGGAAACCTATTCGCCCGAAACTCGTCTACACTTTACATCACGATTTGGCCCCTTCCAGAGGACGCACCATGTTTTCAAAACCCGATATTCAGCGAGTTCTTGAAACAGCTTTTCTGCCTTCAAAGTGCGAGTGCGTCGTCGCGCCCAATGAAACCTTCTCGGTGAAGATTCTCCATCCCGAGTCAGGCGATATCCAGCTCTACGTAACGGGGCTGTCCCTGTCCGAGGTAGACAGCAGCCGATCCATCGCGCGGCTGGTGCTCTCCCTGAGAGAGCAACGAGACCTGATGGGGCAGATGAATTTGTCTCTGAGGCGGATGGCTTGAGGACTGGGCTTGGATTTTGATTGCGATTATTTGATCGCATTCGCAAAGTCCCTGAATTCCTTTCAGAGTTCAGGGGCTTTGCGTTTTATTGATATGGCGGTGAAGGAGTGGGAGCTCAAGTAATCGTCAATGGCGTGGTGCGATCCCGGAGCGTCTACCCTCGCTAGTTCATCACCAAGACAATGACTCGATTCTTTCCCGAGAAACGAAGCTTGAGTCGAGCCTGAGGTTGATTCCCTTTCGTAACGAGAGCCATGGTGCTCGCGGTTTGAATACACAATATGATGCACAACCACCGGCGCCCGATGACAGGAGTCGTATCTGTGCATGGATCCTCAAAAATGATGGAAACTGCAATCACGGCGCCAGCAAGTCATGTTCCACCTTTACCTCAGTTCGTACAGCCGCACAGGCGTTGCCATTGAGTGAGCTACGCTGGGAGGATTTCGAAAAGCTCACCCGCGTGGATTTAGAGAAGGCCTGTGCGGCATTCTTCCCCGGAGGCTGGTTGGCGAGGACTGATATGTTCTACATCGCCGTGTAATGTCGACTGATTGCGTCGGGTCGCAGGCGTCTCCGCTTGGGTTTGAATCTCCCGGTGGCGACTGACCGCTATCGGCCAAAAGCGGACATTGCCTCTAGCTGAAGTTGACCGACCATGAATCCGTATTGCAGCATGGAATTGAAGTGTGGCACCGCTGTGCGGCCACTCTGTAAGCGCTACCTTCGCACCTAACCGGAAGAAGCTCATGATCATGGTGTTATCGAAGGTCGAACTCAAGAAACTGTCGGTGAAAGCGGAAGCAGAGGGTTTAAAGCTGAGTGATCTAATCCCCATTTGCGAAAGGTTCGGCGTTGCACCGCATGATGTGCTGAACGGACTGTCCGTCGCGGTTGCGGAAGGCTATCTACAAGGATCTCTACCCTATGATTTTTGCGACGGCGTTATGAACGGGATCATAAATGCTGTGGTTGAAGTAGGCATGACTAACGATATGCCTCAGCCCGCTTTCTGGCTTTACCAGGCATTCGATCAAGGTGAATGGTTCCGCAGTAACGACACACCGGAAACTGACCCCAGTGAGAAATACACGAAGAATGTGGTCGAGGAAGTAATGCGTACCCTTAGAGACTAGCTTTCATAGATCGGGAAGTTTCCGCTTTTCGGCTGGAAGGTAATGGATCGAACGCCGCTTTTGGCCGATTTTTGCCGTTTGTGACAGGCAGCAATCGGCCAGAAGCAGCCCCACGTTAGTGATGCTGATACCGTCTGTTTCTATGCGCTAGCAGAAACGTTACCGCGCAACGCAAGATCTGCCAGTACGCATTAATCTCGGCGGGTTCATTTCAGCCGTATGTCTATAACGGTGCAAGTGAAAGGTGCTCAACCCACTCTGAGTAGACATATTCCACCCGATTCGACTAACCTCTTAGGCAGAGTTCGTCCCGCTCCTGATCAAGCGAACGAGGCTTCCCAGAGTTGAGGTCTCAGATGCACGTCATCGGAACGCGGAAGCCTTTGCCTAGTAAGGGCTAGCGACAGTAGCAAGGTGCGTTATCCACGTCGCCCCCTCAGGCCATGCTGCAATGGCTGTTCAGGGTAAGTCGAAATACAAGGAGGTCAAATGGTAGATGAATTCATTGATGCGTACTCTGACGATCAGCTCTATCTGGAAGTTATCGAAAAGCTGATAAACGAAAACCCTGTCGAAGGCAATGTACCTGACAACATAAAGTATTCGTCATTCTGCCGTCTATGGATTGTCATGATGGTTGGCAGCATTGAGATGATTATTAAAAAATGGGCTGTTCCAGAGCCAATGATGCTTGATGTGGCAGAGTATTTTGACGACGGTTCAAATGAAGAGCGTATACAGCGACTGTACAAAGCGTTTGAAATTCGTGGGCTGAAGCCTGACCATCAGTGCTTTAACGACTACCTAGCTTGTAAATACATTCGCAACGCATATGTGCACGGTGCATGGAAGGAAGAACAAAGAAAGTACGTTCAAGAACAAGGCTTGCCTTCAACTACGATGAAATTTACGCCAGAGCATTACGAAAGAGTTAAGAAGTCCTACTATCATCTAATGAATGGTCTAGGCATGGCTAATGTAATGAATACGGCGATCAAGTCTTAAGGGCGTGCGCAGCCCTGACTGGTTGCTCATACCGTTTACCTCTCTCATAGGGGATGGACTTATGCCCATCCCTGAACTAAAAGTTATGCCTTCGGGACCTGCGATTAACCCTCTGATTGGCAGTTATGGTCGTTAGCTGCTCTTCATCAACGGCAATAGCGGTCACACACGACCGACAGCTATCGGACGATTCTGTTGAAAAAGTCAGCTTCGGTTTCCACGGCAGAGAAGTACGCGCCTGAGATTGAAATCTGTGTTTTGCGCAGAAGTTTCAGGACTCGGATTTCACGTAGCAGCGTGCAAAAGAGGGGTTTTCACACATCAATATTCGAGCGTTTTGGGCAAACCAACTTTTTCAACAGAATCGGCCAAAAGCGGTCACTCTGTCTATCTACTGAATAGGGGCGTTTCAGTTACCGGTATAGTTTGAAAAACGGTACGCAGCAACCTAGAAGGTAAGCCGAGGGCTTTTCACTTTTGCTTCTTCTGGACGATTGGGACACAGATGGCAGTGCCGTATTTCTGACCACGTAGGCGCGACAGCAAGCTAGGGGCACTCTTCCTAAACTCGGCAATCCCAAGCTCAGCCATTGCGTCACAGTGTTTAAGCATCTGGTTGACAAATATCTCTGGCTTGTCGCTTGAGGCGTAAATCAGCGTCATGTTGCCGGGCAACATGTGTTCGCCGTAGTAGGGGATCTTTCGAGCGTTGATGTCGGGGAGTAGCCCCAACTCACTATCAACAATCACGCCCACTCGCTTTGAGATCAAAGCTGGAATGGTGGTGAGACGAGATATATTCAAATGCCATCCAAGAGGTTCTGGGTTCACGGTGGGGCCAGGATCTAAAATCAAGTAGGCGGCAACTGGTTGTGACTGCACGTCCGCTGGCAGAGAGTCTAAAGATTGGCTAATTGCGCTGCTCGCACACACGCTAACTCTGCATCCTTGTGTACGCTTGGGCTTTTCGATGGTATTGGTATCAACTGCAATTAAGTAATCGAACTGTTTCTTGAGCTGATCTAGATGACTTTCGTTTAATGCCGAAAAACCCATGACCGGCGTTGAGTAGATCACTTTATCCTTACCATTTTGTTTCTGGTAGGATATTTCGCTACGTAGTGTACTAGGATCTAATTCTAGAATTCTGGGAATACCAGTTATAGGGTCAACGTGGAATGTTAGCGATTCAACTAGTTCAGTAGCGTGACCAGTTACAAAGTGATCCCGTGGGATCTTATCTTCATCTTTCTTGCTTGACATCCGTATCACCCTTCAACCTGAGAACCTCGTGCTGGCTTCACCACTCTAGCAGACTACACATCATAGCTGGCCTCGCTTCACTTGCTGGAGCGCTATGTACGGGGATCAGTTGCCAGCACCTCTAGGTGGGAATCCATCAGGGTATGCATGCAATGCTCTAATGAATCACCCTTGGCTTGATAGATACCATTGAGTGGCAGCTTCTGGCCGACTTCTGCCTGTCACGAAGGGCTGAAGTCGACCGATTCTGTTGAAAAAGTCGGATTTTCAGCTGGCCTGAACTCAGGCACGACCACCATCTGAGAACCTACTCACCACATTGAGTGATTTCTCGGCCCTTCGGTGACCTTTGCTGCTCTGTTATTGGGTTAATTTGAGGTTTTTGCTTGGTGCAGGCGCACCTATCCCCTGACTGGTGGCCCTTGAGATGTAAATTTAGCCGTCCCAGGTTCTGCACCGCAGCGGCCAGCGTGAATTCATCCGTCTCCGGCCTATCTATCCACTATGGCGTAGGATAAAACCTGTCCATAGATGGGTTTTTTATCTTCAGCGTTGTCTGAGTAGGAGTGGTTAATGGAACTGGTGGTAAACGAGGAGCAGGTTTTAAAGAATCTTGCTGTCCTGGATCGTAAAAGGCGTCTTGCAGGTGGGGATGGGGGCATCTGTCGTGACCTGATCAAAAATGGCAAATGCTACCTTTCCTACCTCACCGCGTCGGGCATCGCTTTCGCCCCATCGAGGTTTATTGGTTATGTAGGAAATGAAATCCAGGCACATGGCAGTAACCAGGATAAGCACGGTAGTCGCACCAATGATGCCCTGAGCCGGATTTATGGGGCTCAGCCGGTCCCGAATGAGATTTTGCAACTGGCTTTTGAGAAATTTTGCTTTTCAACCGGCGTTAGACCTAATCGTGACGGAGGTTATGGCGCGCCGAGAAAGTTCTGGATCACGGACGAAGTTTCCGATGTGATCATCAAGGACCAAGAGGAGCAGGTGACGGCGGACGCGAAGCTAACTGAAACGCAAAAGCGCCAGGTCATATTGGCTCGGATCGGCCAGGGGGCTTTTCGTAAGAAACTGATCGAACACTGGGGAGCATGCGCGGCCACGGGATGTTCACAGATCGACATTCTCAAGGCTTCACACATCAAGCCTTGGAGCGAGTCCAGCAACGCTGAACGGCTCGATGTGTTTAATGGCCTGCTTCTCAGTCCCAGCCTCGATGCCTTGTTTGATAAGGGATATGTCTCGTTCGACGAGGGAGGAAGGATTCTGATTTCTCCTCACGTCTCTGACCACGACAGGCAGATCCTGAATTGCTCGGCAGAGCTGAAAGTGAAGCTGTCACCAAAGCACCATGAATACCTTGCCTGGCACCGAGGCAACCTGTTTGGCCGCAGCAGTAAGGTTCGCTTTTAGGTGTGATTGAAGAGCTTCGCGTATGCGCCCCACAGCTTTGAAAAGTTGTCGAAATCTGTGGTGTCGCTGGATGCTCTGAACTGTAGGGTGCCGGGTGGCCCCACTAATATGGGTTTGGTGAGAACGCTACTCTCAAGGCTGTAATGGCTCAAAAGCTTTTCGTCCGTCGGATTGCGTGGGGTAGGGTAGCGACCGGCCCAAACGACCGAAGCTTCGTAGAAGTCGAGTAGCTGTTTATGCTCATCATCGAGGCTCAGGCCGAGCGCCTGATGGAGTTTGTGCAAAAAGTGAATTTCAACCTGTCTCTGCGGCGTAACTCGCTGAACAAGAACAGCTTTCATGATCAATTCTAGAGAGAGTCCGCAGAGCATGTGATATACCGGCCAGCACGCCACCTTCATGCTGTACCCGCTGCCGTAACCAAGCTCCTGTGCGATTGACGCGTCTTTAGGCCCCATCGAGTGCCAGAGTGCGCCCGCTGACGCTTTCAAATCTGCGGCACGATTAAACCAATGATTTGGGTGGCTTCTGTGCTCAACAAGAGAGGGACGGCTCGCAAGCCAGCCTGCATATTCGTCGTCCATGCTTCTCGACCTCAGTCCCTTATCAGCTAGTGTGTGCAATTGCATCCACTTTACCAGCTGTTTGCATCGAATTTGACCAGCGCAATGGGAGCGCCTTGACCGGCAACTGTCGACCCGAAGCGGCCGTCGCAACAGGTGACTAACGGCCAAATAAGATATCCGCACGGAGAGAAAAAGCCATATGGACGAGAAAACTAAACGGTCGGCCTCACTTACTTTTCGGGGCTTCCTAAAAAGCCCGGAGGAAGTCGAAAGCCTGGTGGGCGTCAAGGCCGTGCTGCTCGCTCAATCCGGCCAACCCAAGAAGCCGAATCGCCCGAATGTGTGGCCTCGATCAGTGGCAATGTTCCAAGTCGAGTTTGAGAACAACGCACAGATTGTCGACATGATCCCAGCCATCCTTGCGCATTTAGGCGGGATCGACCGTGTACGCGGGGTCCTGGAACAAATTTCGCCAGAGTTTCTGGAGGTCAATCTGGTATTACCAGTACGATATTCTGAAGCACAGGAAGACGGATATGTGGAGGCTCAGGCAGTGCAGGACCTTGCTGAGTTAGGGGCTACGCTTGGGCTAAGTGTTGTGTAACTTGATCAAAAAACGTCGCAGGTACGCTTTGGGTCGGTAGCAGTCGCACGAGATCCGCTGCTTCCGACTTTCAGATTTATTGTGACCCTTCAGCCTAAGGAAAAATACCTCCATGCAGTAGCTCGCCATCGACGTGAATGAACGATCGCGAGCTAATATTCTGCCTATTTACCGCTCAACAGGTCCTTCGGCAAAGGTCGGTTTCGGTCTGAGATTGCCCTAATCTACAGCGGGTTTCGCTAGGACTGTTATACCGCGTCCAGTGCTTGGATCAATGAGTTGAATAGTCATCTGGCTCTGTTGCTCGGTCACTGCGTCCAGCTCAAAGCCGCGCATGCCGGTCTCGAGCTTGTCGCCTGCCGTGTCTACTCTTACGACGACTCGCCAAACCTGCTGAAAGTCGTCTAAACGACGTTTTTCAATGAGCAATAAGGAAGATATTTCTGATTTAACGTCCACGTTGTAGATAAAAGCAGAGTTTTTTTGACAATGAACGGGCCCCAGTGTGTCATGCGGATAAAACAACTTGTCTCCGCTTCGGAATGGCCCCCGTAGACTTCTGAAGGGCGCCTCATTTGCCAAAAGCGATACCCAGCCATCTCCACTTGGGCAACCGCTGTTGCGGCTGGGTGAGGTCGAACGTAAGCCCATTGTCTTTGCAATAATTTCGCCATCGTAGGTCTTTAAATCATCCTTCCTTTTGCGATCATCGACAGGAGAAGGCATTGCTGGCAGCCCTAGGGCTGAGATCAGCAGGGCGCGTGGCTGATCTCCTTGTGCTGGAAAGGATGAGAAATTTGGACAGTTGCGGCGGCTATGATCAAGTTTCCAATCCTGTTTAACCAGCACTTGTCCATCTTCTGCTACCAGCGTCGCGGTCAGGAGTAAGGCGTCTTTTCGTACCAGAAGTCGTGCTGCCGAAGGGCCAACTGCTGGGACTGAGGTCATGAGATTCTCCTCTCCAACGCGGCCCAACCTATAATCTCGGCCTAAAAAGCGAATAGTCGGGATGCCCCACTTCAGCATCTGTTCCAAGTCATTGAACGGATACAGGTCATAGTTATTTTTTGATTCAATATCAAGCGTCAACGGCCCTGTGAAGTCCTGAATAGGATGCTCGGGAGGCGTCACTTCCACAGTGCACACATTATCTCGTTTGAAGGCGAAGCCCTCCAGAGCACCAAGCTCCGTGTGGTTAGCGATCTGTCGCTGATGGATAGACAGGAAGTAGGCTGCGACGACGAGGAGTACGCTGAGAGTTAGGCCGACTGGACGTAACCAGGGTTGAGATCTAACGATGGAGTTTGGCGCGTCCGGACTGGATGTTTTCACGCTGCCACAGGCGGCAAGAAGCAAGGTCATTGAGAGCAGCCACAATACCGCTCCCCAACCATACCCGTAGACAGTGGATAAGCCGCCACCTTCGTTTGCTAGATAGGTATCCAGTCGCCAAGTGTCAAGCGATACCAGAAAAGCCAGAGGTCCGGAAATTTCGGCTGTGCGGTTAAGGCTTACACAAGCCAACGCCCGAAAAAATAGTAGATTGGCAAACCAAGCCAAGGTACTTCCGATTCCCGCCCAACCGAATAGCAGTAGCTCCACGCCAAGAAACATGTGCTCCTGGCTCGCGCCCAAGCCGGCGAATGCCAATGAGGCTGCCCAACAGCCAAAGGCCAGACGGCCTAGGACATTGCAAGATAACCATTGCGGCCTGATATCGGAGGATAACGTATGGACGCGGGCGCAATAAACTTGGAGCAACAAGCCAATCGTGGCAGCTCCAGCCACGTCGATCAGGGGCAAATCGGTACGCCTGAGATAGACGATGTATAGGGCCATCCAGGCCCCACCGTTGAGAATCCAGAAAACGCAGGCGGCAAACTCTTTGCAAAAAACGGACCCGTGACCCGCAATTATTCTTCGAAGCACCATTAGAAGTGTGGCGAGGATAAAGCCTGCACTCAAGCCAAACACGTAAGGGAAAAGCGTTCTAATGAAACCGGGTATCAAGTCTGCCAAAGGCACTGAGTGGTCCTTAAAAAAGCGCGGTGAGCTGAAGAACACGATTTTGGCATGAGCCCACTCTTTCTATATTTTCGGCCAAAGCAGCACGGGCTTGAGGGTAGTCAACGCTTCAGCACAGAATATAGAGAATTGTTCTAGTTACGGGTGCTAAGCCTCCGGGCGATGGCTCGACGAGCCGCTTGTAGGCAATAGCTAGCGCAGACTAACGTCCGCTTTGGGTGGATAGCTGCTGACCGAGGATGACCACTATCGACCCATTGTACGCGGTCGCAGTGCGCGCGAGCCCTTGAGATCCATTCCTGGATTGGAAGGTCGAAACGAGTATATTTGGAGCCCCTTGATTTTCCTGATTTTTCTGATATAAATTTCCGTGGCCCGTCGTTTAACAGGTCAAGACGCGCGCTTTTCTTCGGGGCTACAATCCCGCTTACATCGCGAAATGCCAGCTTCGAGGCTGGCCGGACCACCAACAAATGTCATTTTCTATTTCCAGATCCAAACCATTCAGGCACTTGCAGTCGAAGATTGGTCATTCGACCTATCGCTTGAATACAATTTTTGTAGGTCTTAGTTGCGTTGCTGCCGGGCAGGGGGATGGAGGTTCAATAGCTGTAAGCTGGGCAAAACCTTCTGAGCTAAAAGCAAGAGAGGTTGCTAATCAAGCAAGAATTTTTGCTTGTGCTGGCGCTTTGACTTTTTCATTTGACATATTTGATTCCTTTCTAATTGCCCTTGCAAAAGAGCAGTGGATGGGTTTTCGTAGCAATACAGTAGATATTGTGACAAAAGCAGTAACGCGCTCATCTCAGAATGAATACTCTGTTGCGGAACGAGCAAATGAGCTTTGTATAGATCTTGGAATTGAAGACCCTGTACGAATTGCCGCCATTGAACTCATGGCTAAATGGCGTAATGCAGTAGTTCATGGTGGGGATCGCGAGGTCAGATTAGCGGAGCACAGTAAACGAGAGCTACTTTCTGCGAAGCAGGAGTTTCATGATAAATACTCTCACTTGGATATCGCGCTAGCAATTAAAAATTTTGAATCAAAGAATGTTCCAGTTTCCAAAGAAGTAACGACATTGGCGGCAATTATTGTAAATTTTAGTCGTCAATTAGATGAGGCTGCAATAAAGCGGGCGGCGGGAGACGAGCAGTCCATTCAAAAAGTTACGACGATGCTTCTTAAGAGGTATTTTTTAACCACTTCAAAACCTTGGCTCGAACTATCTAACTCTTGGAATGGCGGTTTGGAGAAGCGCAGAGATGTACTAAATAAGTTCTTAGCCAACGCTGGAGTTACTCAAAGCAATTCAGGGATCTCAGTCGATTTACCTAAAAGCTATCTTGATGAGGTGTGCGAGCTTTCCATCAATGACTTTGCTTTCCGATTTGACATTAAAACTTTGAAAACCTCAGCTTGATATCGCCTATGACCATCATGCGTCAAAGTTTGGATTTAGAAGCTCTGTATATTCGTGACTATTGCACTAAATGCCTGTAATATTTCTGACTTGCTTCTACCGCCGCCAGTGAGCTGGATGAATTCATCAAAATCTATGCTCACTAGTTTACCTGTCCTAGGATTCATTAGAGCACATGATTTCCATTCGCTATCACCAGTCTCAACAGCCGCCGCATAACTCAGCAACCAATATATTGCAACTTGTCGATAGTCAGCAGCTGAAAAGTTGCCAGCAATGCATTTCACCTCGATTAGCGTCGAACCAGCAAAAAAATCGCCAGACCCTGAAGCAATCCAGCGAAAACCAGGTATTTTGGGCGATACGCCATAAACCGAATTTTCTCCGGCAGCCACCTGCTTGACCATCGCCACTAGATTTTTCGCCACGCGCAAAGCGATACGTTGATCATTATCGGAAATTTGCGACGGGCTTATTGCATCAAAGAATTTACTCTGCCTTTTCGTAGCTATCGCAACGCTTTCCCCCCAAGTCGGATTATTGTCGAGAATTAGCTGCTCACCAACAGCAAAGGCCAGCTCGAATAGGAATGATTTTTGAAGCTCGCTTGACTGAACAGCTTCTAACGGTACAGCCACCACTGCGCAATCGGAAGCCGATTTGTTGTAGAAGGCGACAATGCCTGGCGTTAGTCCTGGAAATATAGCATTCAATACGCCTGGAATATTCCGCGCAATAGTTCTTGGATCTCGCCCAGTTTTAGTTATCATCACACCAAGCCTGATAAATTCCGGCGAAAGTCGGGTGGTTCTTACGCTCTATTCCTAACCTCCATGACTGTTCAAGGCTTGGTCCACACTGACGCCTAAAGCCACTACCTTGATCCCCAAAGCTCTCAGCCGCAAGCCATGCTAATCGCTGACATTCGGTGTTGAGTTCACTCCATCGACTTGCGACAGAGTTAAATCCGGACCTATCTTTCCACATACGCCAGCAATCAATACACGCCTTCTTAACTGTATTGGATGGACTATTTCTATAGGTGTTTTGTACGAATGCTGATCTGGCTGGCGTAGGTGTAAATCTCAACAGCCTTAGGTAGTGCAGCAGGCTTGCCTCAGCTTGTAACAGGTGAGTAGAGTGGGTGGCCACTTTATCTATTATAGTATCTAGTGCCGCATGGATTTCCTTATATCCGTCACCTGCCCTTAGATGGGCGACACCTCGCATGATGGTCGACCACGAAGCACGGAAGGCATGCAAATTATTAGGCTCCAGAAATGTGTTTGCCAGTCCCAGCGCTACAGCTGGACTGTGAAATGTCAGAGTTCTGCCAATTTGAGTAATCAAGAAATTATCAGGCAATGATTTTTGCAACTCGTTTCCGAGCAATCTCTGGATATCCAAGCTCTCCACAGTCGATTTGAGCGACTCATATTCCCCCTCAGGATTATCCGAGTAAGGATCATAATGCAGGTCGATCTGCCTCAAGACTCCAGCGCTGGAATCATCACCTCCGAGCTGAGCAGTTACATATTCTTCATAATGCTTCGCTGTCATCATAATGGTTTTGGATTTATTTAAAGTTATCCCGTAATCTGCAAGGGCATGCGACAAAAAAGCTAGGCCTGCATATGCTTCGGCATTTGAATCCGCAATAAGCACATAATCATCGACATAGCGATACCAGCGCAGGCCGTCATGGGTCATTCTATGATCAATTGAATTCATGAATAACTCAGCTAGAATTCGCGCGCATTGGCCTCCAACCGGTAGGCCGAATGAACGACCTGCTGAAAATTTTGTTAGCAATGCTACGACTTGATTTCCGACTCTGCCGTCCGGAAAAAGATCATCGATAAGATTTTCAAGGTAGTGATGTGAAATGTGTTCATAAAAACTTGAAACGTCAGTTTGAACTACAATCGTACCAGCGGGTGCATTGGCAGCTTCCTGAGACGTCGCTTCTCTGAACGCTCTCCAAGATGAGGTCCGGTCAAATAATTCAGAATCGCCCTCAGCTCGGAATCTGTAAGAGAACGTCCGTTGATCGCGCAGAGGCTCTAAATGGTCAGCAATTGCTACGCCGAGACCGTTGAAATAGATGCTCCAGAACGGGTGTATTTTAGTAGTGACCCTAAACCCGGATGCGCCAGTTGCCACCAATAAGCGCTCGCTGAACACGGTTAACGCCGTGATTTTGTGCTTGCTGTTAGATTCACTGTCCTTCCGAAGCTGCTCAGAAAATCCGAAGGCAACGCCAGCCAGTTCAGTTTGTTTTGCGGAAACGAAATTGGTGTCTACGTCGAAAGGCAGCGTATCGTTGTCACCATGCGCAGCAATGTCGGCTGCTGCCCGCAGAAAATGCTCCAGAGTAACTTCAGGCATGTCCATTCCCCAGCATCATTGCGCTGACGGCCGGGATCAGTGGCCCGGCAATCCACTATCCACCAATACTCTCAATACGCCGAGTCCATGTCGATAGCAGAATCTTAGGTTACATGACTAACTGCTAGGTTGAGCGATGGAGCGAGTTCCTAGCATCGTCTCACCACGGCTACCACACACGCTAGACCAGCCACGTAAACCGGTCAACAACAGAGTCACGTTGCTCACCAAACTTCGCGCCCAGGGTGGATCGGTAGAAACCCGTTACGGATGGCGTCTATTTGCCCAATAAAAACCCAAGCGGCAAGATACTGGCGGCTTGGGTTTCGTCCCACCCCATACCCTTTTGGGTTGATGACGATTTGGCTAATCGGTCGCCCTTTCGCCTAGCCAGTTTGTGCCGCAATCAACCAACCTGAACGGTCTGAATCGCGCCGTGAAAACGATGCCGCCAGAGCTAGCTGGGCTAATCGATGTATTTGTTCTGGACGTTTCTAAAGCCTAATGAAGGATCGCACTTAAGGTTGGACGCAGCAGGCCTAGAAAAGGCAAAAATTGCGCTCCGAATTCCCCTAGTTTTGTAGGCAAGCGGAATGACCGCTTTTGGCCGATAGCAGCCCAATCACAGCAGCCAGCCACCGACCCAAGGCGGCCATGTTTAGATCTCTAACGGCCCATCAGGCGTTGATGATGGACAGGGCAGGCCAGATAGCTGCGCAGTTTTCTGAGCACCTTTTTTCTACTTCGAATTTTGCTGTTGATCTAACGACGAGGCTGAAAAGATCGTCGAGCCCGTGCCGTTGATGCCACGGATTACCAATCCAGACACGATCTGTCCGCTTCTGAAAAGTGATGGCCTTCCGGCTGATTGCTTTCTCGGTTTACAGCTTCTCTGAAGCCTTCCGGCGCAAGATAAATATGCAAATACGCGGAGGAGTGTAGGGGGGGCTGGTGCAAAGCCGGAGTAACAGCTCGTTCGCAGCCCGCTCAAACCCGGCTGAACTGTGGAGCCTTCACGGGGACTGAACTTAAACCCCTTAAGGAGCCAACCCCATGAACAGCGATCAACTCAATCAATACGACGCCGAGCGCCTTCACCAGCGAGTAGCGGCCGAACTGGGCATCACTGCCGAAGAGCTGACCACCTGGATGATCAACGACATCGAACGGGTGACCGAAGGCGGCAAGGACGTCGGGCACATGGTGGTCTTCCGCGAGTCGACCCCTGCGGAGGTTCTCGACAAGGTTCAGCACAAACAAAGCCATTTCACGGCCATGACCGGTGTGATCGATCTGAGTTAAGTGCTGCGGGCTTTGATGTTCAAAGCCCGCTGACTCAATAGCCTGCCCCCGTTCCCGCGCCTGTCACGATCGCAATCCCGGAACTGGTGCCCAGGCGTGTTGCGCCAGCTTCGATCATGGCTCTGGCCGTGGCCACGTCACGCACTCCGCCAGACGCCTTGACGCCGATGTCAGCGCCGACCACCCGGCGCATCAGCGCCACATCCTCGAGCGTCGCGCCACTGCGGCTGAAGCCGGTGGAGGTCTTGACGAATGCCACGCCCAAGTCGCGGCAGATCTCGCAGGCGCGCACCTTCTGCGCCTGATCGAGCAGGCAGGTCTCCAGGATCACCTTGAGCGGCACCTTGCCACAGGCCTGCAGCACCGCGGCGATATCGTCGCGGACCTCATCGAACAGGCCGTCCTTGAGCCAGCCGATGTTCAGCACCATGTCGATTTCCTGAGCGCCAGCAGCGATCGTCAGGGCTGCTTCCGACGCCTTGCTGGCACTGAGCCCGGCGCCTAGTGGAAAGCCCACTACCGCACAGACCTTCACAGCAGACCCGGCCAGTTGTCGAGCAGCAAAAGGTACTTGGCTGGAGTTCACGCACACCGAGTAGAAGCCGTGTTCCCGGGCTTCGGCGCAAAGTGTGGCAATCTGCTCTCGGCTGGCATCTGCCGCCAGCAAGGTGTGATCGATGGCCTGGGCCAGTGCAGCGGGTTCGAGTGAATTCATCAAGGGATTCCTGTCATCAGTAAAAACACTTGGGTGGATACCCATAAGTTAAAAAATTAACACTTGGTGTTACTCTAGCGACACCTCCAACGGATTGCCGGGATGCCCATGGACGTCAAGAAAACCGACCGCATCAAACAGATTCAACAGGCTCTGCAAGATCAGAAAGCCATCCATCTGCGGGAGATGGCGGCGCTGCTCGATGTGTCCGAAATGACCTTGCGTCGCGACCTCAGCCGGCACCCCGAGCAGTTACGATTGCTGGGCGGCTACATCACCCGTGCCCACGATGATCCTGAACCGGGGGATTACCGGGTCAGCGAGCAGGGCACCCGCCATGTCGAGGAGAAGCGCCGCATCGGCAAGCTGGCCGCCACTTTTATCCGGCCCGGCGACACGGTATTTTTCGACTGTGGCACGACGATCCCCTTCGTGGTCGACTTCATCCCTGACGAGCTTGAGTTCACTGCGGTGTGCAACTCGCTCAACGTGCTGCTCAAGCTGCAGCAGAAACCCAACTGCAGCATCGTCCTGTGCGGCGGCATGTTCCACCGCAAGAACCAGGTGTTCGAGAGCCATGCCGAAACCAGCATTCTCGATGGCGTGCGCCTGACCTGGGCCTTTGTTTCGGCGGCCGGGGTCAGCCTGGACTGCGGTGTCACTTGCTTCAATTTCCACGAGGTGGAGGTCAAGCAGAAGGTCATGCGCCAGGCCCGGCAAAGCCTGCTGCTGGCCGATCACTCCAAATTCGACGCCGTACGCACTGCGCACTTCGGTGCCTTGAGCGATTTCCAATGCGTGGTCAGCGACAAGAAAATCCCGCGTAGCTACCGCGAGGCCATCGAGGCGAGCGGTGCGCAGCTTGTGCTTTAAAAGCATCACGGTTGCAGCGCCCGGCGTTCGGCTGTGTTCAGGTAACCGGTGGTCAGGCTGAACTCGGCGCTGGCACCGGGCGCGAGGCTGCGCACGTTGCCTTTGGCGAGTTCGGCGCGGTAGCCCTCCGGTTCACAGGTGGCTGGCAAGATGAAGGCCGCCACCTGCTGATCGGTGTTATGCAGGATCCAGCGCGCGGCATGTTCAAATTGCCGCGGGCTGTAGCGGGTGTAGAACGCCGCACCGTCGGGATGATCGAGAAAGAAATGCGCCTGTCCCTGAGCGTCGCTGCGCACCTCGTCGAAGAAGCAGACGATCTCCGGGTCATACAGCGCGGGCGAGTCGAGCACCTCGAGGTGGGTCGGGTCCTGACTGAGCTCGGCGATATAGGCGTTCCAGGCTGGGGTCGGCCGCACATGGGCCGGCACGCTGGCGCGTACCCGTGTGCGCTCACAGCCCAGGGGCTGGGTGAGGCGGGCGCCGTCGACGTAGGCGTAGTTCATGTGCGCCATGTACATCAGGTCCATGGCCTTGCCGGCCAGATTGACCACCTGCATGCCGATTTCGAACAGCCCGCTGGCCGGGCGCAGGGTCACGCTCGGGCTGGCCCGGTAATGATCGCCGAAACCCTGCACGTATTCACAGGTGCCGCCGAGGCGCAGATAAGCGCCGTGCTCGTCTTCACCTGCCTGCAGCCAGGCATCGTCCATCGGCGCGCAGGGCATTTCGCCGTGCAGCGCATGATCATCCTCCGGCCCCGGGCAACCGTTGCGCAGCAGGCCGCTGTGAAACATGAAACAGCCGTAGGTGCCGATCACGCTGGCACTGGGCCGCGGCTGGGTGAACATATTGAGCATGGTCAAATCAACGCCGTCGAATTCGGCCGACCAGATCATTTGCCCCTGCCAGGGCAGGATCACCAGCTTGCCGCGGCTGTTTTCCAGTGACAAAGCCTTGACCCCACTGGGGTAGGTCCAGGCACGCACGCTGAAATTCGCGGATTCGAGCAGCAGCCGGCTGGCCTGGTCCCAGAGCTGTGGATAGAGCGGCAGGCGCAACGCTTCGCTACTCATTGCGCCACCGCCGTGGCCGAGCCACCCAGCACCGGTTGCGGCTGACGCATGCAATACACTGCGTACATCACGATGGCCACGAAGCACAGCAGCGGCACGCTATAGGCAATCTGCATGTTGCCGCCATTGGCATCGCTGAGCAGACCCTGAAAGATCGGCATCACGCCACCGCCAACGATGCTCATCACCAGCAACGAGCCGCCGACACCGGTGTCCTCGCCGAGCCCGTCAATGGTCAGACCATAGATGGTCGGCCAGCAAGGCCCGAGAAACACACTGACCCCTACGGCGGCATACACCGCAGTGATATTCGGCACCAGGATGGTGTAGGCCAGCAGCGCGATGCACAGCACGCCATACACCGCGAGGACTTTGGCCGGGTGCATTTTGCGCATCAGCAGGTTGGCGATCATCTTGCCGATGAAATAGGCGGCAAAGGTGGTCAGCAGGAACCACGAAGCACTGCGCTCGTTCATCCCGCCCATTTGCATGGCCAGGCGGATAGTGAAACTCCACACCCCGACCTGCGCGCCAACGTAGAGAAACTGCGCCAGTACACCGAAGCAGAAGCGCGGATTGCGCCGCAGGCGGCCGAGGCTCTGGCCGATGCTCGCCCGCGGTTCGCTGACGGTGCCGTTGCCCTTGCACGCCGGGAAGCGGGTGATGGCGATCAGGATGAACATCAATATGAGTACCGCGATCATCCATTTGTACGGCAGCAGGGTCGACTGGATCATTTGCAATTGCTGCGCCGCCGCCTCGCTGGCGCTCATCTGGGCCAACTGTTCGCGCGTGGCGTCGGTGTCCTTGAACATCACGAAGCTGCCGACGTACACCCCGGTCATGGCGCCGAACGGATGGAAGGTCTGCGAGATGTTCAGGCGCCGTGTGCCGGTTTCCCGTGGCCCCATCAGTGTCGAATAGGTGTTGCACGCGGTCTCGAGAAACGACAGGCCGGCGGCGATGACGAACAGCGCCATCAGGAACATGCCGTACTTGGCGGTCGACGCCGCCGGAAAGAACAGGGCGCAGCCGAACAGGTACAGCATCAGGCCGATGAGGATGGTGGTCTTGTAGCTGAAGCGGCGCACCACCAGTGCCGCCGGAATGGCAACGAAAAAGTAGCCCAGGTAGAACGCCGACTGGACGAAAGCGGTCTGGAAGTCGCTGAGCAGGAAGGCCTTCTTGAAGTGCGCGATCAGCACGTCGTTCATGCTCGCGGCCGCCGCCCACAGGGCGAAGATGCTGCAGAGCAGGATGAAGGCGAACCACGGCGTACGGTTCAGGTAGAACCCGTCCGGGGTTTGTTGCAGCGCAGGCTTATTCATTATTGTTCTCCGCGAGATGCTGGTGAGTGTCAGTTGGCCGATGCATCGAGGAAGCGCGCAAACGTCGGCGCATCGGGGTAAGAAGATTGCGTGCCGAGGCCGGTGACCGAGCAGGCGGAGTAGGCCACCGCCTGCTGCATGGCCTGGCGAATATTGCCGTCCTGGCTCCAGTGCCGGGCGAAGCAGCCAATGAAGGCGTCACCGGCACCGGTGGTGTCACGCGCCTGAACCTTGACCCCTGGCACCTGCCACTCGCCTTCGGCGCCGACGTACAGCGCCCCTTGTTCGCCCAGGGTGACGATGACGTGGCGTACGCCCAGCGCGACCAGTTGGCGGGCAGCCTGAGCCGCTTCCTCAGCGCACGTCACCGGCTGGCCGCTGATCAGAGCCAGCTCGCTCTCGTTGGGGATCAGGAAATCTAACTGCGCCAGGTGCTCGCGGCTCAGGCCGGCCAAGGCCGGCGCCGGATTGAGCAGCACCGGGATGGCATGCCGATGAGCGAAGGCGATGGCGTGGTAAACGGTCGCCAGCTCGACTTCCAGTTGCAGCACGATCAATGCGCAATCGCGCAGCTGTGCCTCAGCGCGGTCGATATCGGCCGGGCTCAGGTGGGCATTGGCGCCTTTGACGATGAGGATGCTGTTATGGGAGTTCTCCTGGACGAAGATCGGCGCCACGCCGCTCGACACGCCCGGCACCCGTTCGACGAAGCGTGTATCAATGCCCAGTCGTTGAAAATTGGCCAGAGTGGTATCGGCAAAAGCATCGTCGCCGACCTTGCTGAGCATCAGCACGTCGGCGCCCAACAGCGCTGCGGCAGCGGCCTGATTGGCACCCTTGCCGCCGCACCCCATGGCAAAACGCGGTGCTTCGAGCGTTTCGCCCTGGGCAGGCATGCGTTCGATGTAAGTAATCAGGTCGACCATGTTGCTGCCGATGACTGCAATCTTGCTCATTGTTATTTTGACCTCACCAGCGCCGATGGAAGCCTCGGCGGCTTCATTTTTGTTATTTAAATAACATTTTCTGTGAGGATTCAATCTTTATTTTTTGATGTGAGCGTGCGCTATCAAAACGCCTGCAAGGCGTTTTGGTGGCCGTTCCGGATCGGAGAAAGGGGTGTCGCGCGCGCAAGGCGTGTCCTTGAACAATTGATTCCACGGCCATTTTTTCAGACCCCGGAAACCACAAAACCCCTGAATTCGTTGAAGAATTCAGGGGTTTGTGTGTTTCAAATATGGCGGTGAAGGAGGGATTCGAACCCTCGATACAATTTCTTGTATACACACTTTCCAGGCGTGCTCCTTAAGCCACTCGGACACCTCACCGTATCTCGACGACAACGTTGTGTCTGCCGAGGCGCGCTAATGTAGTCGAAAGCTTTTCCTAACGCAAAACTTTTTTTCAGATTTTTCATGCGCTTAAGCAAAAAAACGCTGATTCGCCAGTAAAAGGCCCTGGCAGAGGATACGGCCCTTGGGCAAAGGGCCGCTTGTGGTGGTGGCGTCAGGCGCTGAAGCCGCCGTCGATGGTCAGGCTGGCACCGGTGATGTAGCCCGCTTCAGGGCCAGCGAGGTAGGCGACGAAGCTGGCGATTTCTTCGCTGGTGCCGTAGCGGGGCAGGGCCATCAGCGCTTTCAGGGTTTCGGCGAATTCGCCCTGTGCAGGGTTCATGTCGGTGTCCACCGGGCCGGGCTGGACGTTGTTGACGGTGATACCTTGCGGGCCGAGGTCGCGGGCCATGCCTTTGGTCAGGCCGATCAGCGCCGATTTGCTCATGGCGTACGTGGCGCCGCCCGCAAAGGGCATGCGATCGGCGTTGGTGCTGCCGATGTTGATGATGCGACCGCCTTCTTCCATGTGTCGCGCGGCTTCCTGGCTGGCGATGAATACGCTGCGCACGTTGATGGCCAGAGTTTTGTCGAAATCCTGCATGCTGAATTCATTGAGCGGCGCAATGGCCAGAATGCCGGCGTTGTTGACCAGGATATCCAGCCTGCCAAGGGTCTCGGCAGTGGTCTGCACGGCCTGGCGGATGGCTTTTTCGTCGGCGCTGTCTGCGCGAATGGCCAGTGCACGGCCGCCATTGGCGACGATGCTGTCCTGAATCTCCAGAGCGCTGACCTCGGAGCTGACGTAGGTAAACGCCACGGCAGCGCCTTCTTTGGCCAGGCGCTGGACGATGGCCGCGCCGATACCACGTGAGCCGCCCTGCACGAGCGCTACTTTGCCGGCGAGTTTAAGGTGTTCGATCATGATGTTCTCCTTGGGGGCAGGTCTCGGACAAGCCTGAGGCTGTCGACGATTGCGACCAGAATAGACCTTGATTGCGATAGTCTTGCTGAACCAAAAGTTCGGACTGATTGATCATGGATATTCAAGGCAACAGCGCGCTGATCCTCATCGACCTGCAGCAGGGCATCCATCATCCCAAGCTGGGGCGGCGTAACAATCCGCAGGCCGAGGCGAATATCGGCGCGCTGCTGAGTGCCTGGCGGCAATCCGGGCGGCCGGTGATTCACGTCCGGCATTTCTCGACGTCACCCGAGTCAGTGTTCTGGCCGCAACAGTCAGGGGTCGAGTACCAGCCAGCGTTCTTGCCACAAGCCGATGAGCGTGAGCTGAGCAAGCAGGTCCCCGACGCGTTTTGCGGGTCCTTTCTGGAAATGTGGTTACGCTCCGACGGGATCAGGCAGGTGGTGATAGCCGGGGTGGTCACCAACAACTCGGTCGAGTCCACCGCACGCAGTGGCGGCAATCTGGGGTTTGACGTGCTGGTCGCGCACGATGCCTGCTTTACCTTCGATCAACAGGACTTCTTTGGCACGCCGCGCAGTGCCGAAGAAGTGCACGCGATGTCGCTGGCCAACCTGCACGGCGAGTACGCTACGGTGCTGTCGACGGCGCAGATTCTCCAGCAGGTTGCTGTCGAATAAGCGCCTGACGGGCTTACTTGCGGGTTTTCTTCGGCGCAGCGGGCAGTGGCGCGAACAGGGCCTGCAGGTCTTCGTCGCGCAGTTTCCAGTCGCCGCTGGTGCGCCCGTCGAGCACGCCCGAGGCCAGCGCTGATTTCTCCCGCTGCAGGCGCTGGATTTTCTCTTCCACGGTGCCGCGCGCGATCATCTTGTAGACGAACACCGGTTTGTCCTGGCCGATACGATACGCACGGTCGGTCGCCTGATTTTCCGCTGCCGGGTTCCACCACGGGTCGTAGTGGATCACCGTATCGGCGGCGGTCAGGTTGAGGCCGGTGCCGCCTGCTTTGAGGCTGATCAGGAAAATCGGCAGCTTGCCGCTCTGGAAGTCATGAATCGGTGTACGGCGATCGCGGGTCGAGCCGGTCAGCAGGGCGTAGGCGATACCGCGCTGCTTGAGCTCTTCCTCGATCAGGCTGAGCATCGAAGTGAACTGCGAGAACAACAGAATCTTGCGACCTTCGGCCAGCAGTTCTTCGAACATCTCCATCAGGCTGTTGAGCTTGCCCGAGGTGCCCTGTTTGCTGTTGACCGGCATGTCCTGATTGACCAGGCGCAGGTCGCAGCAGACCTGACGCAGCTTGAGCAGCGCTTCGAGAATGATGATCTGGCTGCGTGCCACGCCTTTGCGGGTAATTTCGTCCCTGACCTTCTTGTCCATCGCCAGGCGTACGGTTTCGTACACATCGCGCTGGGCGTCGTTGAGGTCGACCCAGTGGATGATCTCGGTCTTGGGCGGCAGTTCGGTCGCGACCTGTTCCTTGGTGCGACGCAGCAGAAACGGCTTGATACGCGCATTGAGGTGATGCAGGCGGTCCTGGTTGCCATGCTTTTCGATGGCGGTGCGGTAGTTGCTGTTGAATTCCTTGCTGTTGCCCAGCCAGCCGGGCATCAGGAAGTGAAACAGCGACCACAGCTCGCCCAGGTGGTTTTCCAGCGGTGTGCCGCTCAGGCACAGACGCTGACGGGCGTTGAGGTTGCGTGCGGCCTGGGCGGCCTTGCTGTTGGGGTTCTTGATGTACTGCGCTTCATCGAGAATCAGCACGTGGAAGGGCTGTTTTTCGAGCAGCTCCAGGTCCCGTGGCAGCAAAGCGTAGGTGGTCAGGATCAGGTCGTAATCCTGAAGGTTGCCGGCGTCCTGATGCCGGTTGGCGCCATACAGTGCCAGCACCTTGAGGTCCGGGGTGAAGTGCTCGGACTCGTCCAGCCAGTTGGGGATCAGGCTGGTCGGCATGACCGCCAGTGCCGGGCGATCGAGGCGTCCGGCCTGTTTTTCCATCAGCAGGTGGGCCAGGGTCTGCAGGGTCTTGCCCAAGCCCATGTCGTCGGCCAGCACGCCGCCGACTTCCAGCTCGCGCAGCGACTGCATCCAGCTCAGGCCTTCCAGCTGATACGGGCGCAGCGTGGCGTTCAGCCCGTCGGGCAGGCTGACCGGCGCGTCCTTGATATTGATCAGGCGTTCGGCAAAGTGACGCAGGCGGTCGCCGCCCTGCCAGGTCAGCGGCAGGTCTTCGAGCTGAGTAAGGCGCGCGGCATCGGCTTTGCTCATGCGCAGCGCGTTGTTGCCTTCCTGACGCCAGTAGAAGTCACCCAGTGTCGCCAGTACCGGCTTGAGCCGGCCGTAGGGCAGGGCGATCTGTACCGGGCTGCCGCCGCTTTGCGTGAAGTGATTGAGCTGCACCAGCAGTTGTTCTTCGTCGCCGCGCTTGGCCACGGCCGACGGGCTCATCAGTTCGGGATGGCTGCGGATCAGGTTGATCAGGATCGGCAACAGGCTCAGGCGTTCGCCGTTGACGATGATGCCCAATTCCAGGTCGAACCAGTCGCGTTCGTTCTCTTCGTCGATGACCGCGTACCAGTCTTCCACCGGCGTCACGTCGAAACCGAACTCTTCCTGAATGTCGATTTCCCAGCCTTGCTCGCGCAGCCGCGGCAGGTCATCGAGGACGAAATGCAGCCAGGCCTTGTCGTTGGGCAGTTCGTACATGTCACCGGCGCTGTCGGGCAGTGCCTTGCTTTGCCGGGTGGCAACCTTGAAGCCCAGATCGGCCAGTTCCTGGCGCAACTGCCGCTCCCGTTCGCCCTGACGACGGATGCGCAGGGTTTCGGTGTCGGTGTGTTCGATGATGTCGCTTTTCTGGTTCACCAGATCGCTGCCCAGCGAACTGACCAGAATGCTCACGTTGGTGGTGCCGACCGCGTAATGCTTGCCGTAGGCAAAGGCCAGCGCGGCACGGTGCTGAATGTGCCGCTGCATGCGCCCGTTGCGCGGCTCGTAGGCACTGAACTCGATGCTGGCCAGAATCAGCCTGGGCCGTGGCTGCAGGTCATCGATCAGGCGCTCCGGCAGCCTGGGCTTCTGCTCGACGGGCTTTTCCGGCTCTTGCTGGTGCGAGGCCAGTGCGGCCTGCAGCAGCGGACGGTTGTGCGGGTCCTGCAGAAACAGCAGGGCGGCCACGCAATGCTTGCAATCGTTGCGAACCGGGCAAGTGCATTTGCAGGTCAGGTAGTTCTTGTAGCGATCGGGGTCCTTGAACAGCAGCGTCTGGGTATAGATTTCCAGGCCCGAGCCCCGACAGGCGGTGCGGATGATCTGCGGGCTGGAGTCTTCCAGCACGATGCGTTTTTGCCGGGCGTAGTCGCGCCCTCGCTCAAGCGTTCGCTCGTGGAATAGGTCTGTCCAGGCCGCAGCCAGGACTTTTTCGAGAATGGACGACAAGTTTTAAAAAGCCCTACGCCGCAGCGATGCTCAAAAAGAAAGGGGACGCCTGGGCGTCCCTTGCGTACGTAAAGATCAAAGAGGAGAAACCTTGATCAGCAACGCGAGGTTGCCATTGTCCAGATAGGTCAGCTCACCGTTCTTTACCCTGGCAGTCTGCTTCAATCGTTCACTGCTGATGACCACGCCATGCGGGTCCAGCTGGTTGACCCAGAATTGTGCACCAATATCGGTGAAGCGTGCCATCGCCAGACTCACGGTGCCCTCGATCGGGAAGTGCCCAAGCCGCTCTTCACCACTGGTGATGGCGACTTTGCCCGGTTCGGTGCCGATGCTCTGCTGCCAGGCGCGCTGCATCAGCACTTCATAGTTGCCGCTGCCTTGCAGTTTGCTCGCCAGGTCATTGAGCGCGGGGCTTCGTTCATCGTTCGCGTCGATCTTCTGTGCGCCTTTGTCCCAGTTTTCCGGTACAAGCTGGCGGGTCGAGGCCGGCTCGCCGTTCTGGCGAAACAGCAGAATCTCGACGTGATACAGGCCATCGGCGAACGCTGCCGGCGCGATCAGCGTCAGCAGCAGGATCAATGAACGAAACAGAAGCATGCGTGAATCCTTCAAGCAGTTTTCGGGGTCAGGCGCTCAAGCAGCGCTTCGATCGTGTTGAAGCGCTCTTCCGGGCGCTCCATGGGAACCATGAATTTGAACAGCGTGGCACCTTCGAACTTGTAGCGGTTGGGCTGGCTCTGGATCAGCTTGATCAGGGTCAGTGGGTCAACCGGCGTCTCGGCCGCGAACTCGATACGGCCACCCTGCGGGCCACCATCGATTTTCCGGATGCCCAGCTGTTCGGCGTGCAGTTTGAGCAGCGTGATACGCACCAGATTCTTGGTCGGTTCCGGAAGCAGGCCGAAGCGGTCGATCATTTCGACCTGCAGGTCCTTGAGGGCCTCTTCGTCAGCGGCGTTGGCAATGCGCTTGTAGAGAATCAGGCGCGTGTGCACATCCGGCAGGTAGGCTTCGGGGATCAGTGCCGGCACGCGCAGGTTGATTTCCGGTCCGCCGCCCAGCGGCTGATCGAGATTGGGCTGCTCGCCCTTGCGAATCGACTTCACCGCGCGCTCGAGCATTTCCATGTACAGGGTGAAGCCCACCGCCTGGATCTGACCGCTCTGGCCGTCCCCGAGCAGTTCGCCTGCGCCACGGATTTCCAGGTCGTTGGTGGCGAGCACGAAGCCCGCGCCCAGGTCCTGAGTGTTGGCAATCGCTTCCAGACGCTTTTCGGCGTCGTGGGTAATCTGTTTGCGTGGCGGGGTCAGCAGGTAGGCATAGGCCTGGTGGTGACTGCGCCCGACGCGACCGCGCAACTGGTGCAGCTGGGCCAGGCCGAACTTGTCGGCGCGCTCGATGATGATGGTGTTGGCGCTCGGTACGTCGATGCCGGTCTCGATGATGGTCGAGGCGATCAGCACATTGAAGCGCTTATGGTAGAAGTCGCTCATCACCTGTTCGAGTTCGCGCTCGCGCATCTGCCCGTGGCCGATGCCGATACGCGCCTCCGGCACTAGCTCGGCCAGGTCGGCGGCGCATTTCTCGATGGTCTTGACGTCGTTGTGCAGGTAATAGACCTGACCGCCGCGCAACAGCTCGCGCAGCAGGGCTTCCTTGATGGTCGGCTTGTTCTGCTCCATCACGAAGGTACGCACCGACAGCCTGCGCGCCGGTGGCGTGGCGATGATCGACAGATCACGCATGCCCGACACGGCCATGTTCAGGGTGCGCGGGATCGGCGTTGCGGTCAGGGTCAGAATATCGACCTCGCTGCGCAGCGCCTTGAGCTGTTCTTTCTGGCGCACGCCAAACCGGTGTTCTTCGTCGATGATCACCAGACCGAGGTTCTTGATCTTGACGTCATCCTGCAGCAGCTTGTGCGTCCCGATGACGATGTCGATCTTGCCCTCGGCCAGATCGGCAACCGCAGCGTTGACTTCCTTGGCCGACTTGAAGCGGCTCATCACTTCGACGGTCACCGGCCAGTCGGCGAAACGGTCGCGGAAGCTGTTGTAGTGTTGCTGGGCGAGCAGGGTGGTCGGCACCAGAATGGCCACCTGACGCCCGCCATGCACGGCGATGAAGGCGGCACGCATGGCCACTTCGGTCTTGCCGAAACCCACGTCGCCACAGACCAGACGATCCATCGGCTTGGGCGCGAGCATGTCGGCGCGCACGGCATCGATAGTGGTTTGCTGATCCGGTGTCTCTTCGAACGGGAAGCCTGCGCTGAAGGTCGCGTAATCGGCTTTCGGGTCGGCAAACGCATAGCCTTCGCGGGCTGCGCGACGCGCGTAGATATCCAGCAGCTCGGCGGCCACGTCACGGACTTGCTCGGCAGCCTTGCGCTTGGCTTTCTGCCAGGTTTCCGAGCCCAGGCGGTGCAGCGGCGCGGTTTCGTCGTCGCTGCCGGTGTAACGGGCAATCAGGTGCAGGTTGGCGACCGGGACGTACAGCTTGGCGTCTTCGGCATAGGCCAGCATCAGGAATTCGGCGACCTGGTTTTCGACTTCCAGGGTCGCAAGCCCGAGATAACGACCTACGCCATGATCGATGTGCACCACCGGCGCGCCTTCGCGCAGCTCGGTAAGGTTCTTGATGACTGCGTCGTTGTTGCCGCCGTCGGTGCGCTTTTCGCGGCGACGGCGCTGCATGACGCGCTGGCCGAACAGCGGGCTCTCTGCGATCAGCGCCAGGGCTGGTTGTTCCAGCAGCAGGCCTTCGTCAAGCGGCGCGATGGTGATTGCCAACCGGTCCTTGCCGTCGACGAAATCCAGCCAGCTGTCGACGGTCTTGGGGCGCAGCTTGAGGCGTTCGAGCAGCTCCAGCAGCACTTCCCGGCGTCCGGCGGACTCGGCGGTGAACAGCACGCGACCGGGGAAATCATCCAGAAAATTCGACAGGGCCGCCAGTGGTTGAGTGGCCTTGGCTTCGATGGACAGGTCCGGCAGGGACTGCGCCGGGAAGCGCTCGCGTCCGGCACCGGCGTCGACATCCTGCTGGCTGGCGACCACGCGCGGCCAGTTTTTCAGGCGCGCGAAGCAGTCTTCTACCGGTAGAAACAATTCTGCGGGCGGCAACAGCGGCCGGGCAGGGTCGACGCGGCGTTCTTCATAGCGATTGCGCACGTCGTTCCAGAAGTTCTCGGCAGCCTGTTCGATGCCCGGCAGGGAGAACACCTGGGTGTCCTGCGGCAGGTAATCGAACAGCGTCGAGGTTTCCTCGAAGAACAACGGTATGTAGTACTCGATGCCTGCAGGTGTGATGCCGCTGCTCAAGTCCTGGAAAATCGGGCTGCGCCGGAAGTCCACGTCGAAGCGCTCGCGAAAGCGCGCCTTGAAGCGTGTGACTTCTTCTTTCTGCAACGGGAATTCACGGGCGGGCAACAGGCGCACCGACTCGACCTTGTCGATGGAGCGCTGGGTGTCCGGATCGAAGGTGCGCAGCGTTTCGATTTCATCGTCGAACAGGTCGATACGAAACGGCAGCTTGCTGCCCATCGGGAACAGATCGATCAGCGCCCCGCGCACGGTGAACTCGCCATGTTCGTAGACCGTGTCCACATACCGGTAGCCGCTGGCTTCCAGGCGCGTACGCATGGCTTCCACATCGAGCTTCTGGCCGACATCCAGCACCAGGCTGCTGCCGAGCAGAAATTTGGTCGGCGCCAGCCTGTGTAGGGCGGTGGTGATGGGGACTACCAAAACGCCATGCTCCAGTTCCGGCAGGCGATAAAGGCTGGCAATACGCTGGGAAATGATGTCCTGGTGCGGCGAAAACAGGTCGTAGGGCAGGGTTTCCCAGTCCGGGAAGTGCAGAACCGGCAGCGTAGGCGCAAAAAACTTCAGTTCTTGCTCGAGCCGCTCGGCGCTTTGGCTGTCGGCGGTCAGGAGCAGGGTGAAGCGCTTGGCCGCGCTGGCGGCTTCGGCAATGGCCAGGCTCAGTGTGGCACCGGGAAGATTGCCCCAGTGTTGTTTGCCTGCAGCGGCAGAAAGATGCGGTAGACGCAGAACTGGCACGGGAAGGTCGGGCTCCAGGCGTTGCAACAGGGGCGGCGATTGTAACGGGGGAAGGTGGTGGCTGTCAGTTTTCCGGAGTATTACCGAGTGTTTACGGGCGAAAATTATGTAGTGCGCGTCGATATGACAGCCGTGCATTGCTCATAAACAAAGGCGCGGTCATAATGTAGCCCCTTTTTTCAGCCCCTACATGTGGAAGGTTCCCGTGACTCAGAAGCCCGACCAGTGTCTTGGTGAATGGATTGATCGTGAAGCTCTCGCCGAAGCGATGATCCCGCTCATCGGTCAGCTCTACCGCAATAATAATGTGGTGAGCTCGATCTATGGCCGTAGCCTGATCAACCGTT
This sequence comes from Pseudomonas sp. SZ57, assembly GCF_009495975.1. Classification (NCBI taxonomy): domain Bacteria; kingdom Pseudomonadati; phylum Pseudomonadota; class Gammaproteobacteria; order Pseudomonadales; family Pseudomonadaceae; genus Pseudomonas; species Pseudomonas sp. SZ57. Next base: position 167,989 of record NZ_WIBD01000010.1, read on the forward strand.
CAGTCATCGCGATTCTCAAAGCTCACCGCTTTGCGCGTCATCGTCAGTCCGATGCGGTTGAGTTGTCCGTACACGAGACGTTCCCGCTGATCAAGGCGATGAGCGAGCTCAAGCTGGGTGCCGCTTCGGTGGACCTGGGCAAGCTGGCGGTGAAGTTCAAGACCGAAGGCAATGGCCGTACGCCAGAGCAGTTCGTTCGTGAGGAGCTGGCCAGTGTAGTGGGTCAGCAGGGCACCAGCCCTCGCAAGGGCACCGATGTCGTGCTGTACGGTTTCGGTCGTATCGGTCGCCTGCTGGCGCGGATCCTGATCGAGAAGACCGGTGGTGGCGACGGCCTGCGTCTGCGCGCCATCGTGGTCCGCAAGGGCGCGGAAAACGATCTGGTCAAGCGCGCCAGCCTGCTGCGCCGTGACTCGGTTCACGGTCCGTTCGATGGCACCATCACCATCGACGAAGCCAACAGCACGCTCACCGCCAACGGCAACCTGATTCAGGTGATCTACGCCAAGAACCCGTCCGAGGTGGATTACACCCAGTACGGTATCAAGGACGCTCTGCTGGTGGACAACACCGGTGTATGGCGTGATGCCGAAGGTCTGGGTCAGCATCTGGCCTGCCCGGGCATCGACCGCGTGGTCCTGACCGCGCCGGGCAAGGGCAAGCTGAAGAACATCGTGCACGGTATCAACCACGGTGAAATCACTGCGGACGACAAGATCGTCTCGGCGGCCTCCTGCACCACCAACGCCATCGTTCCGGTGCTCAAGGCGGTCAACGACAAGTTCGGCATCACCAACGGTCACGTCGAAACGGTTCACTCGTACACCAACGACCAGAACCTGATCGACAACTTCCACAAGGGCGACCGTCGTGGTCGCAGTGCTGCGTTGAACATGGTCATCACCGAAACCGGTGCGGCTACCGCTGCTGCCAAGGCCTTGCCTGAGCTGGCCGGCAAGCTGACCGGCAACGCGATCCGTGTTCCGACGCCGAACGTGTCCATGGCCATTCTCAACCTCAACCTTGAGAAGCAGACCACTCGCGAAGAAATGAACGAGTACCTGCGCTACATGGCGCTGCACTCGGACCTGCACAAGCAGATCGACTTCGTGAACTCGCAGGAAGTGGTCTCCACTGACTTCGTCGGCTCGCGTCACGCCGGTGTGGTGGACGCCGAAGCCACCATCGTCAACGACAACCGCGTTGTGCTGTACGTCTGGTACGACAACGAATTCGGTTACAGCCACCAGGTGGTTCGCGTGATGGAAGACATGGCAGACGTCAATCCGCCAGCTTTCCCGCAGTAAACGTTGAACGCTTGGGCTGCCCGGTCTGACCGGGGCAGCAGATAAACGGGCCGAATCCTGCGCAGGCAGGCTTCGGCCCGTTTTGTTTTGTGGCTGACCATGAGAATCTGTCACGCGCAGATTTTCTGGACGATGGAGTATCAAGGATGAGCAGTTCGGCTCTGGATGGTTCGCAACACCCCCTCAAAAGCAGCTTCTTCCTGCTGTTTCTGACGATCTTCATCCCCTTCGGGCTGGGGCATTTCGTTTCCTACCTGTTTCGTACCGTCAACGCAGTGATCTACGGCGACCTGCAAACCGACCTGAGCTTGCCCGCCAGCAGTCTGGGTTTGCTGACTGGCGTGTATTTTTTGACCTTCGCGGCCGCACAGATTCCGCTTGGCGTGATGCTGGACCGCTATGGGCCACGCAGCGTTCAGGCGCCGATGCTGCTGTTCGCGGTCGCCGGTTCGGTCATTTTCAGTATTTCCAGCACCGAGACCGGGTTGTTGATCGGGCGTGGCCTGATCGGCCTGGGGGTGGCAGGTTCGCTGATGAGTGCGATCAAGGCGTGCGCCATCTGGTTGCCGGTCGAGCGTTTGCCGCTGAGTACCGCCTGCCTGCTGTCGATCGGCGGGCTGGGCGCGATGGCGTCGACCACGCCTTTGCATGCACTGCTGAGCTGGTTGACCTGGCGAGAGGCGTTTCTGGTTCTGGCGCTGCTGACCTTTTGTGTGGCGGTGGTCATACACCTCAGCGTTCCCAAAGCCTACGAGAGCAAAAAAACGCGCTACAGCGATATGTTTGCCGCGGTCGGCAAACTGTATTCATCGTGGACGTTCTGGCGTCTGGCGTTGTACTCGGTGTTCGCGCACGCCATCTACATGTCGGTCCTGTCGCTGTGGATGGGGCCGTGGCTACGCGATATGGCCGGCTTGAGTGATTCTGGAATGGCCAATGTGCTGTTGTTCGGAGCTATCGCGATGGTGGCGGGGTCCCTGACGTTCGGCGCGATCACCGATTATCTGCGCAGGTTCGGCGTGCAGCCAATCATGATCTGTGGCACCGGTATGCTGATCTTTATCGGTTTTCAGGCGCTGATGACCAGCGGCTTGCCAGTATCGCCCTATCTGATTGCCATGGGCTTCAGCTTTTTCGGCACCTCGACGACCATGAACTACGCCATTGTGGCGCAATCGGTATCACCGGAACTGGCGGGCAGGGTGAGTTCTTCATTCAATCTGGTGGTGTTCGTGCTGGCGTTTTTCCTCCAGTGGTTGATGGGAGTCGTACTTAATCTATGGCCAGCGTCCCAGGGCGCCGGTCACTCGCTCGAGGCCTACCAGTGGTCGTTGGGCCTCATGATTGCCCTGCAGTTGCCAGGCGTGCTGCTCTGGCTCAGCTTTCGTCCCTGGAAACGCAAGGTCTGAAAACGCAAAACCCCGGCCGAGAGACGCTCGAGCCGGGGTTTTCTTTTGCGATGCAGCGATCGATCAGCTGGCGGAAGCCGCCACAGGCGCTTCAAGCTTTTGCCCGCCCTTGCGGAACAGCACCAGCGTGGCCACCAGGCCCAGTACTGCTGCGCCAGTCAGCCAGATGCCAGGCGCTGCCTTGTTACCCAATTCGTGAATCAGGTAAGTACAGGCCGCCGGGGTGAAGCCGCCGAAGGTCGCGGTCGCCAGGCTGTAGGCCAGCGAGAAACCCGTGGTGCGGACTTCGACCGGCATGATCTCGGTCAGCGCCACGACCATCGCGCCGTTGTAGGAGCCGTACAGGAACGAGAACCACAGCTCGACCATCAGCAGATTGCCGAAGCTGGGGTGTGCGACCAGCCACGACAGGGCAGGGTAGGCAGTGGCGATGGCCAGCACGGTCGCGGCAATCAGCAGCGGCTTGCGGCCGATGCGATCGGAGAACGAACCCATGATCGGCAGCCAGATGAAGTTGGACACGCCCACGCAGACCGTCACCAGCAGACTTTCCAGGTCGGTCAGGTTCAGTTCGTTCTTGCCGAAGGTCGGGGTGTAGGCGGTGATCAGGTAGAACGACACGGTGGTCATCACTACCAGCGCCATGCCGCCCAGCACCAGACCGAAGTTCTGGCTGATGGAGCGCACCACTTCACGCAGTGTCGGGCGATGCGTGCGAGCTTCGAACTCTGGTGACTCTTCCAGTGAGCGACGGATGATGAAGATGGCCGGCACAATCAGGCAGCCGATCAGGAACGGCACGCGCCAGCCCCATTCGCCCATCTGCTCAGGGCTCAGCCAATGGTTCAGACCCACGCCCAGCAAGCCGGCGAAGACCACGGCGGCCTGTTGGCTGGCGGACTGCCAGCTGACGAAGAAGCCTTTGCGGCCCGGTGTCGAGATTTCAGCCAGATACACCGAAACGCCACCCAGTTCCACACCCGCCGAGAAACCTTGCAGCAAACGACCGAGCAGCACCAGCAAGGGAGCGATGACACCCAATGTGGCGTAGCCCGGCACGCAGGCAATCAACAGAGTGCCCATTGCCATCATCGCGAGGGTGATAATCAGCCCTTTGCGACGCCCGTGACGGTCGATGTAGGCGCCGAGAAAGATCGCGCCCAGCGGACGCATCAGGAAGCCTGCGCCGAAGGTCGCCAGCGACAGCATCAACGAAGCGAAAGCGCTGTCGGAAGGGAAGAAGGTTTTTGCGATGGCCGTGGCATAGAAGCCGTAGACCATGAAATCGAACATCTCGAGGAAGTTACCGCTGACAACGCGAAAGATCGCTTTGCCCTTACTTGTTGTGGAGGCCATTTAGTTACTCGCTCAGGCTCGTCGGCTTGGAGTCCGTTGTCGTTTTTATCCCGTTCGCATCGCCATTTCGTGTGTGCAACTGGCGATGCGCACTTGTAACAGTATGTGTAACAGGGCTCAAAAACAACCGTTTCGGCGATTTGCTATCAGTTAACTGACGCTTGACAGGTCAAGACAATTGAGATCGTGCGGCCTGTCATTTTGATGAAACTTGATGAAATCTGATGAATAGACAGAGCACGCAGGGAGCATAAGTGGCCCTCGACCACTCAATATGCCGATCGGCGTTTTATCGGGCCGGTTCACTGGGTGTCAGAGCAGGTTATGGACGCTTTTCTGTCTTGTTCGCCAATGGCAGCAAGTCACTCTGAAGGTTTTTTATAGTGCGGGGCATGGGTTTGCATAGGTTTGGCAAGGTTGCAGGGTGCCTCGTGTTGCTGGTGTGCGGTGGTTGTGGTCAGGCGCGCAAGCTGGAAAGCTTTGGTGGGCCGACCATGGGCAGCCATTATTCTGTGGTGTATGCGCGCGCTTCCGGGCAGCCAGAGCCTGCGGCTGTGCGTCCGCAGGTTGAAGCGATTCTGGACGAGGTCGATCAGCAGATGTCGCTTTGGCGCACGGATTCGGATATCGAGCGCTTCAATGCATTGCCTGCCAATAGCTGCCAGGTGATGCCGGAACCGGTCTTGAAAATGATCGGCGTAGGCGAACAGTTGGCGCAGGAGAGCGACGGTGCCTTCGACCTGACGGTCAAGCCGTTGATGGACCTGTGGGGGTTGGGGCCTCATATGCTGTTCGAGCAGATGCCGCTGGTGCGGCAACTGGCCCGGACCCAGACGCTGGTCGGTTATCGCAACCTGCGCATCGTCGGCGACCGGTTGTGCAAGAGTGCCGCCGTGCAAGTGGACCTCAACAGCATCGCCGCCGGCTATGCGGTAGATCGCATCAGCGAACGGATGGACGCGCTCGGCTTGCACGATTATCTGGTGCAGGCTACGGGTGAGCTGAAAGTCAGCGGGCTCAAGCCCGACGGCTCGCCCTGGCGGGTGACCCTGGACGCGCCGCTCGATGATGGCACTGTCACGCAAAAAGTATTTCCGCTCGAAGGCTACGCCGTGTCTACGTCGGGGGACTTTCGGCGTTACATCGACCATGACGGGTGGCGCATTTCCGATACGCTCGATGCCTTGACCGGTAAGCCGATCAGCCACGGCCTGGCGTCGGTGACCGTCATTCATCCCTCGGCGCTGATGGCCGACGGTCTGTCCTCCCTGCTGTTGATTCTCGGCCCGCAGCGCGGCTGGAATTATGCGCAAGAACATAAAATCCCTGCTTTTTTTGTGATTCGTGCCGATAAGCGCTTTATCATCCGCAGCAACGCGTCGTTTGATCGTTTGGTTGTGGAGCAGCCGCGATAAGTCAGCGGGCCGGATCAGCCGGTCACTGGCGCCAGGTGCAGACAAAAATTGGCCTTCGACGCGACCAAGGGTTAATGTTCGCCGCCTCGGTGCAGCGCTAGACTGCGCCGCGTGATTTAGCCAGAGATGCCAGAGTGGCGCCTCGGTCTGTTTAAAGGAGTACGCATGGCTGTCTACAACTACGACGTAGTGGTACTGGGTTCCGGCCCTGCCGGAGAAGGCGCGGCAATGAACGCCGCCAAGGCGGGGCGCAAGGTCGCCATGGTCGACAGCCGTCGGCAAGTGGGTGGCAACTGCACCCATTTGGGCACCATTCCGTCCAAGGCCCTGCGTCACTCGGTCAAGCAGATCATTCAGTTCAACACCAATCCCATGTTTCGTGCCATCGGCGAGCCGCGCTGGTTTTCGTTTCCGGATGTGTTGAAAAACGCCGAAATGGTCATCTCCAAGCAAGTGGCCTCGCGCACCAGTTACTACGCCCGTAATCGCGTCGACGTGTTCTTCGGCACTGGCAGTTTTGCCGACGAAACCAGCATCAACGTGGTTTGCACCAACGGTGTGGTGGAAAAGCTGGTGGCCAACCAGATCATCATCGCCACCGGTTCGCGCCCTTATCGGCCGGCCGATATCGATTTCAGTCACAAGCGTATCTACGACAGCGACACCATCCTCAGCCTGGGCCATACCCCGCGCAAGCTGATCATTTATGGCGCCGGTGTGATCGGCTGCGAATACGCCTCGATCTTCAGCGGCCTTGGCGTGCTGGTCGAGCTGGTGGATAACCGTGACCAGTTGCTGAGCTTCCTGGATTCGGAAATTTCCCAGGCGCTGAGCTATCACTTCAGCAACAACAACGTGATGGTTCGCCACAACGAAGAGTACGAGAAGGTCGAAGGTCTGGATAACGGCGTTATCCTGCACCTCAAGTCCGGCAAAAAGATCAAGGCCGATGCCTTGCTGTGGTGCAACGGCCGTACTGGCAACACCGACAAGCTGGGTCTTGAGAACATCGGTCTGAAGGCCAACGGCCGTGGTCAGATCGAAGTGGACGAGACCTACCGCACCAGCGTTTCCAACGTCTATGGCGCCGGCGACGTGATTGGTTGGCCAAGCCTGGCCAGTGCGGCTTACGACCAGGGTCGTTCGGCAGCGGGCAGCATGGTCGACAATGGCAGCTGGCGTTATGTCAACGATGTGCCGACCGGGATCTACACCATTCCCGAGATCAGCTCGATCGGCAAGAACGAACACGAACTGACGCAGGCCAAAGTGCCTTACGAAGTGGGCAAGGCGTTCTTCAAGGGCATGGCGCGTGCGCAGATTTCCGGTGAGCGGGTCGGGATGCTGAAGATCCTGTTCCACCGCGAGACGCTCGAGGTGCTGGGCGTGCATTGCTTCGGCGACCAGGCGTCCGAGATCGTGCACATCGGTCAGGCAATCATGAGTCAGCCGGGTGAAGCGAACACCATGAAGTACTTCGTCAACACCACGTTCAACTACCCGACCATGGCCGAAGCCTATCGGGTAGCCGCATACGATGGCCTCAACCGGCTTTTTTAAGCGACTCCGGCCGGTGGCCTGAGCCGGCCGGGGAGACCGATTTCAGTGATTCCCGAGCGTGGCGCTGGCCAAACCGGGAAAGTCTGTAATCAGGCTGTCGACGCCGAAATCAGCGAGCCTGCGCATCAGTGCAGGCTCGTTGACTGTCCATACCGACACATGCAGGCCCTGACGCTGTGCTTTTTGCAGGCGCTCCGGGGTACACAGTGTCCAGTTCAATGCCAGAATTTCACAGCCGTAGCTCTGGGCGACCTTCAACGGGTCGAGCCAGGCGTATTCGGCCACCAGCCCGCGCGAGATGTCCGGCGTCAGGTCCAGGGCGGCGCGCAGTACTTCGCGTGAGCTGGAGGTGATCGTCACCTTGTCCAGCAAGCCATGGCGCTGAGCCATTTCACGAATCGCCAGCACGGTGTTGGCGGCACGAGTGCGTGAAGCGCTTTTGACTTCCAGCTGCCAGTGCTCGAAAGCGCATTGTTCGAAGAGTTCTTCCAGGCGTGAAATCGGGCACGGCGAGACCCAGCCAGGGCCACCCTTGCGCGCGTCATAGGTCACCAGGTCGTCTGCCAGGTGTTCGTTGACCTTGCCGCGTCGGTCGGTGGTGCGTTTGAGGGTCGGGTCATGAATGACCATCAACTCTCCATCCTTTGAAAGATGCAGGTCCAGTTCACAGCGGCGCACGCCGTGCTTGAGGCATTCCTGAAAGCTGGTCAGGGTATTTTCCGGTGCTTCGCCCTTGGCGCCGCGGTGGCCGTAGATAAGGGTCACGTTTACTCCTGGCTACTGCTGATAGTGATAAAAGGGCAGGGCGTTCAATTTCCGGAGGGCTGGCCCTGTTCCAGCGCCTGACGCCGCTGCTGAGCCTGACGCTGCAACACGTGGCGGGCGAGTAACTGGCGCTGGGCGTCCGGAAGATTGACGAACTCGGTACTGATATCGAAATTGCCGTCTGCCAGCGTGTCGCACTGGCAAACCCTGGCGCGCAGCATCAGACCCGCGGCCTGAGGCATGAGCACCATCTTGATCGACAACTGTTCGCCGACTGCAAAATCCTGTTGCGAATTGAACTGAATACCGCCTTCTGACAGTTTGACCGGTTGGGGAGCGCCCAGCTTGCCCAGTGCGGTGTGGGCAACCACTTCGCCCAGCAGGTCGATGCGCTTGCTCAGCGACTTGAGAAAACTGTTCAGCACCCGGTCGCGCTCGTCGAGCTGGCGCATCAGATGCTGCGACTCGAACTCGCTGACGTGCAGCTCGCTGAGCAGGTCGAACAGCGTCGAGGTGTCCTGCATGGCATCCTGGCTTGCCTGGTCGTCGGCAGACAGGGGGTTAATTTCCAGTGCGACGCTGTCGTCGATACGGTAGTATTCGCGGCGTCCTGCTTCATCTAATGTCGACATGGCGAACCCAAGCTAGCGGCGGTGGTCAGAGAGTTTCGAGTGTAAAGCTGCACGTCAAGGCCCGCCACACGGACGTCCTCATTCCTGCGAACAAATTCCTACATGTTCAGACCTCTTTTTGTATTTATCGGCACGCGCTACACCCGTGCGAAGCGACGCAATCATTTTGTTTCCTTCATCTCCCTGACCTCCATGATCGGCCTCGCCCTGGGCGTTGTGGTCATGATAGTCGTGTTATCGGTGATGAACGGTTTCGATCACGAAATGCGTACCCGCGTGCTTGGCATGGTGCCGCACGCGACCATCGAATCGGCTGATCCGATCACCGACTGGCGCGGTCTGGCCGCGAAGGTTCAGGAAAACCCGCAGGTGCTGGCCGTTGCGCCGTTCACCCAGATGCAGGGTTTGCTGACCCACGATGGCAAGGTGCAGAAAGTGTTGCTCAACGGTATCGATCCGGTTGAAGAGCGCAAGGTCTCGATCATTGACCACTTCATCAAGCAGGGCGAGCTCGACAGCCTGTCGCCCGGCAGCTTCGGCATCATGATCGGCGACAAGGCCGCGGCCAAGCTGGGCGTCGGCATCGGTGACAAACTGACCTTCGTTGCGCCTGAAGTGACGGTGACGCCGGCCGGGATGTTTCCGCGCATGAAGCGTTTCGAGGTGACCGGCATCTTTCACGTCGGCGCTGGCGAAATCGACGGCTTTCTGGGGCTTACCAATCTCGATGACCTGGGGCGTCTGCACCGCTGGAAGCCCAATCAGGTGCAGGGCCTGCGTCTCAAGTTCGACGACCTGTTCGCGGCGCCACGTACCTCGTGGGAAATCGCGCAGAAGCTGGGCGAAAACAATTTCTACTCGCGTGACTGGACGCGCACCCACGGCAACCTGTATCAGGCCATCCGCATGGAAAAAGCCATGATCGGTCTGTTGCTGCTGCTGATCGTGGCGGTGGCGGCCTTCAACATCATTTCCACGCTGGTGATGGTGGTCAATGACAAGAAGGGCGACATCGCGATTCTGCGTACCCTGGGCGCTACGCCGCGACAGATCATGGCGATATTCATGGTCCAGGGCACGGTGATCGGCGTGGTCGGCACGCTGATCGGCGCGGCACTGGGTATTCTGGCGGCGCTCAATGTCAGCGCAGCCATTGCTGCACTCGAAGGGCTGATCGGCCACAAGTTTCTCAACGCCGACGTCTACTTCATTGATTACCTGCCTTCGCAACTGATGGCCCAGGACGTGTTCCAGGTCTGCGGTGCAGCGTTGGTCCTGAGTTTCCTCGCCACCCTGTATCCCGCCTGGCGTGCTGCGCGCACCCAGCCGGCGGAGGCGTTACGTTATGAGTGAGTCGGGCATGTCTGATAAAGCAGTATTGAGTTGCCGCAACCTGGGTAAATCCTACGAGGAAGGCCCGGAGTCGGTGGTGGTGTTGTCCGGCCTGCAGCTGGAGTTGCACCCTGGCGAGCGTGTCGCGATCGTCGGCAGTTCGGGGTCGGGCAAAAGTACCTTGCTCAACCTGCTGGGCGGGCTGGACACGCCGTCCGAAGGCAGTGTCTGGCTAGCTGGCGAGGAGTTGTCGGCGCTGGGCGAAAAGGCTCGCGGCCTGCTGCGTAACCGGGCGCTGGGTTTCGTCTACCAGTTCCACCATCTGCTGCCCGAATTCACCGCGCTTGAAAACGTCTGCATGCCGTTGTTGATCGGTCGTACGCCGATCCCCGAAGCCCGCAAGCGCTCCACCGCATTGCTGGAGCGTGTCGGCCTCGGTCATCGTCTGGCGCATAAGCCTTCGGAGCTGTCCGGTGGCGAGCGCCAGCGTGTGGCGATTGCCCGTGCCCTGATCAATCAGCCGGGTCTGGTGATGCTGGACGAGCCGACCGGCAACCTCGATCACCACACGGCGCAGGGCATTCAGGACCTGATGCGTGAACTGAGCACGTCGTCGCGCACGGCGTTTCTGATCGTGACCCACGACATGAGCCTGGCCCGGCAAATGGACCGTGTCCTGCGTCTGGAAGACGGCCGCCTCGTCGAGGCCTGATCGACCCGGCCCGGCGCAATTCATCGCGCCGGGTTCCAGTTTTTATACGGTGTATTTTTCCACGGTGCTTCGCGAATGTTCAGACCGTTACCCATCTTCATCGGCATGCGCTATACCCGCGCCAAACGCCGCAAAAGCTTCATCTCGTTCATTTCGATGACCTCGATGATCGGTCTGGCACTCGGTGTCCTGGCGATGATCGTGGTGCTGTCGGTCATGAACGGTTTTCAGCGGGAAATGAGCTCGCGGATTCTCGGCATGGTGCCGCACGCGGTCATTGCCGGTACCACGCCGGTCGATGACTGGAAACCGCTGGCCGACGCTGCGCTGAAAAACCCTGAAGTCACCGCTGCCGTGCCGTTCACCGACATGGAAGGCATGCTGTCCTACAAGGGCTCGATGCAGCCGATCCAGATCAGCGGCGTAGACCCGGCGCTGGAACATGAAGTGTCAATCGTCACGCAGCACATCACCCGCGGAAGCCTCGAAGACCTCAAGCCGGGCGAGTTCGGCGTGGTGCTGGGCGACATTACCGCACGCCGCTTCCGCTTGACCATCGGCGACAAGCTGACGCTGATCGTTCCTGAAGTCAGCAGCGCCCCTGGCGGCATCACGCCGCGCCTGCAACGCCTGACCGTCGTGGGTATCTTCAAGGTCGGTGCCGAGCTGGACGGTTCGATGGGCCTGATCAATATCGCCGATGCGGCGCAGATGCAGCGCTGGCAGCCCAATCAGGTTCAAGGTGTGCGACTGGCGCTCAAGGATCTGTACAAGGCGCCCCAGGTGTCCACCGCCATTGCCGCCGGTCTGGGTGATGGCTATCGCGCCGATGACTGGACCCACACCCAGGGCAGCCTGTTCAGTGCCATGAAGATGGAAAAGACCATGATCGGTCTGTTGCTGCTGATGATCGTCGCTGTGGCTGCGTTCAACATCATTGCCACGTTGATCATGGTGGTCAACGACAAGGGCGCAGACATCGCCATCCTGCGCACCATCGGCGCCACGCCGCGGCAGATCATGGCGATCTTTGTGGTTCAGGGCACCGTCATCGGCATCGTCGGTACATTGATCGGCGGCATCCTGGGGATTATTGCGGCGCTGAACGTCAGCAGCCTGGTGGGCTGGGTCGAGCGGGTCAGCGGTCAGCACATCTTCAGTTCCGATGTGTACTTCATCAGCAACCTGCCTTCCGAACTGCAGGCCGGTGACGTGCTGCTGATCTGCAGTGCCGGGTTTATCCTGAGCTTTCTGGCGACCATCTACCCCGCGTGGCGCGCCGCGCAGATCCAGCCAGCGCACGCACTGCGTTACGAGTGACAGTGCCTGAGCCACCTTCGTCGAGGCCGCAGAGCGGCCCGCGAGGGTGGCGGGGCAGCGCGGATTTTCGCTGAAAGCCCCACGCAAACGCTATAAACTCGCCGCGTTAATTCATGATTCAGGTATCGCCATGCATCCCGCAGCCGAACACTCGCCGCTGGGCAAGTCCAGTGAGTACATCGCCACCTACACGCCGTCGCTGCTGTTCCCGATCCCTCGTGCCGCAAAATGGGCCGAGCTTGGGCTCACCGCGCAGACGCTGCCTTATCAGGGTGTCGATTTCTGGAACTGCTACGAGCTGTCATGGCTGCTGCCGTCCGGCAAGCCGGTGGTGGCCATTGGCGAGTTCAGTATTCCGGCCGAATCGCCGAACATCATCGAATCGAAGTCGTTCAAGCTGTACCTCAATTCGTTGAATCAGACGGCATTTGCGAGCGTCGAACAGCTGCAGACCACGCTCGAACAGGACCTGTCGGCCGCGGCGGGCAAGCCGGTCGGCGTGCGTATTCGCAGCCTGGCGGAAATCGAAGAAGAAGGTGTCGCGGCGTTGCCGGGCCTGTGTATCGACGACCTGGACATCTCGGTCAGCAGCTATGACCGGCCGCAGCCCGAGTTGCTGCGTTGTGATGACTCGCGGGTGGTGGAAGAGAGCGTGCACAGTCATCTGCTCAAATCCAACTGTCCGGTCACCAGCCAGCCTGACTGGGGCAGTGTGGTGGTCGAATATCGCGGTGCGGCGCTGGATCACGCCAGCCTGCTGGCCTACATCGTCAGCTTCCGCCAGCACTCGGACTTTCACGAACAGTGCGTAGAAAGAATCTTTCTCGACCTGCAGCGTCTGCTCAAGCCAGAGAAGCTGACGGTCTACGCACGTTACGTGCGCCGTGGGGGGCTGGACATCAACCCGTACCGCAGCACTGAAACGCTCGACGTGGACAATCGCAGGCTGGCGCGGCAGTAATATTGTTTGAGGCCCGAGGAGCGAACGCAGAGCGTGCGGAACGGCATCCCCACGCGGAGCGTGAGGAACGACAGGTATCAGTAGTGCTGATGCTCCGCGTCGCACCGCGCATCAGCGGCCGAACGCAGAGCTATCAGAACAACATCTCCCAATCAGACTCCGATATTGCCCAGTGTCTGCACGATGTTGCGCAGAGTGCCGGCGATGGTCGGATGCTCCAGCTCGAAACGCTCGACGGCCAGATTCACGCCATCAGCCAGGCTGCTGTCCTGCTCGTGGGTGGCCTGTTCCAGCTGAATTTTAGTTTCAATTTGTTGCATGAGCTCGTGCAGGTTCTCCCGCTCGGACTCTGACATCGGCGGGTTATGCTCCAGTTGCTCGCGCAGGGTATTGAGTTGTTCTTGCAGTTCGCGGGCGGGCATGACGTGCTCCTTGATTGATAAGTCTGTCTCATGGACTTCGCCGGAGAGCTAAAGGTCCATGTTCAATCAAGACTAATCCAGTCTGCGCCCGGCTGCATATGTATCAGGGTTTTTCGCCCTTGCTGCGTCGCAGGGCGATGTCGGCCAGGCAGGATTCCAGCTCGCCCAGATGGTCGATCACCGAATGCACCCCCAGCGAATAGAGTTTGAGCGTGGCCTGCGCGCGTCGCTGTTCGCGTTCGGCATTGCTGAGTGCCTGCCATTGTGAAGGCGAGAGCCCGCACAGCGGTCCGCAGGATGCCAGGCCAATGGTCCACAGCCCGGCGTTCAGCCCGGACTGCAACAGGCGCGGGTCGCCGCTGATCAGTACGCAGCCATCCAGATGGCTGACTTTCAGGGCCATCAATGCCATCCAGCAAGCATCCGGTGCGGGCCAGCCTGCGGTCGGGCGGGGGGCGGGAATCATCCAGTCATTGACCGGCACAGCCAGTGCGGCGCTCATGCTTTCAGGCAGTTCATCGAGCCAGGCGCATGGCATGCTCTGGTCACGCAGCGTTTGCAGAATAGCCTTTGCACCCGGTGTGAACTGCGTGTGCTCATCGCCGGGTGTGCGCGAATTTGCGGCCTGCGCACCGAAGTCCACCAAGCAGCCGCTGAGGCCGAACAGCAGGGCAGGGAAGGTTGGCAAAGGCGTGAGGACCGGGGCGAGCATGGGGATCTCTCTGAAATATCGAGAAACGCTACCGATCTTTTGTGACACTTCGATGAATGTGCGATGACGGAGTTTATCCGGAACCCTTTGCTGACAGACCTGCCTTATTCTCGACAGAAGGCTTTATACTCCCTGTCCTAGCGTGTGGGGGCGTAGCACCCGCGTCATTATTTCGATATCTCGATCAGGAGTGTCAGCTATGCCCGTGACCGGTGCAGGCTTTATCAAACGTTTGCTGCAATTGTCCCTGTGTGCCGGCATCGCGCTGGTTCCGGTGGCCGTGCAGGCCGCTGAAGATGATCCGTGGGAAGGCATCAACCGTCCCATTTTCAAATTCAACGATACCCTTGACGCTTACACGCTCAAGCCGCTGGCCAAGGGGTATCAGTACATCGCACCGCAATTCGTCGAAGACGGTATCCATAACTTCTTCAGCAACATCGGCGATGTCGGCAACCTGGCGAACAACGTGCTGCAGGCCAAGCCTGAAGCGGCGGGCGTCGACACTGCGCGCCTGATCGTCAACACCACCTTCGGCCTGCTGGGCTTCATCGACGTGGGTACCCGCATGGGCCTGCAACGCAACGATGAAGACTTCGGTCAGACGCTGGGCTACTGGGGTGTGCCGAGCGGCCCGTTCGTGGTCATTCCGTTCCTGGGGCCAAGCACCGTACGTGATGCGTTCGCCAAGTACCCGGACACCTATACCTCGCCTTACCGCTACATCGATCACGTCCCGACCCGTAACACGGCGCTGGGCGTCAACCTGATCGATACACGTGCCAGCCTGCTGTCTGCCGAGCGTATGGTCAGCGGTGATCGCTACACCTTCATTCGCAATGCCTATTTGCAGAACCGCGAGTTCAAGGTCAAGGATGGCAAGGTCGAAGACGATTTTTAATCGCTACTTTGCCTCTGCATGAATCAATAAAGGCGACCCTGGGTCGCCTTTATTATTTTGTAAAAGTGTGAACCGGTTCCGCCCGTTTTCATTTCATCGAGATGATTGAAAGCCCCAGTTTCTGTCCACCACCTTCTTCATCATTCACCCAGACCACCTCGGTTTCGGCTTCAAGCCCCTTGAGCGCAGGATGGTCAGAGTCAATGCGCACGCTGAGTTTGTCTCTCACCTGGAACGAGCGTGGCGCCTGAACCTGCATGCCCGAGCTGGAAAGGTCAATGCATACGGCAGGGATCACCTGACCGGCGTGGATCAGGTTGACGTCTGCCTCGACGCGCATGCGGATGTAATCCCGCTTTTCCTCGTAGTCGCGATCATTTCGACTCATGTACAGTCCTTCGTTTTAGTTGCTGATTTGTGAGTTCTTATAACTCTGGGTGATTTGCGATGTAAAGAGCGCAAAGTGAGGGTAGGAGCATGCTTGAAACACCCGTCGGATGGGAGTACCGTCTGCGCCTTGAAGGGCACCTCTGAAACACGACAGACTTATCAAGTTGTTGCGTGTTATTGCGGAGAGGCTAGAAGCGAATCCAGTAAGCGGGTTCCGGTAATCCCGGGCCGCCTACGCCAACCTGATCTGGCGCCGTTTGCCCCCATGCCAAAAACCAGTGCCAAGCTGCTGATTATCGATGACGACGACGTAGTGCGCGCAAGCCTTGCCGCCTACCTTGAAGACAGTGGCTTCAGCGTTCTGCAAGCGAGCAATGGCTTGCAGGGAATTCAGATCTTCGAGCAGGAGAACCCCGATCTGGTGGTCTGCGACTTACGCATGCCACAGATGGGCGGGCTTGAGCTGATCCGTCAGGTCACCGCCATCGCTCCGCAAACGCCTGTCATCGTCGTTTCCGGCGCGGGCGTGATGAGCGATGCAGTCGAGGCCTTGCGCCTTGGCGCTGCCGACTACCTGATCAAGCCCCTCGAAGATCTTGCCGTACTCGAGCATTCAGTGCGTCGTGCGCTGGATCGGGCGCGCCTGCTCACTGAAAACCAGGTCTATCGCGAAAAGCTGGAAAAGGCCAATCGCGAGCTCGAAGCCAGCCTGCACCTGTTGCAGGAAGACCAGGACGCGGGTCGGCAAGTGCAGATGAACATGCTGCCGATCACACCGTGGTCGATCGACGCGTTCAAGTTTGCGCACCAGATCATTCCGTCGTTGTACCTGTCCGGCGATTTTGTCGATTATTTCAGGGTCGACGAACGGCGCGTCGCTTTCTATCTGGCCGATGTTTCAGGCCATGGCGCGTCATCGGCATTCATTACCGTGCTGCTGAAGTTCATGACCACGCGGCTGCTGTTCGAGTCCAAGCGTGGTGGAACGCTCCCGGAGTTCAAGCCTTCGGATGTGCTGGGGCATATCAACCGCGGCCTCATCAGTTGCAAGCTGGGCAAGCACGTTACGATGGTCGGCGGTGTTATCGACGAAGAGTCAGGTAAACTGACGTACGCAGTGGGCGGACATCTGCCATTGCCTGTGCTGTACTCCGAAGGGCAGGCGCATTATCTGGAAGGTCGTGGACTCCCGGTAGGGTTGTTCAATGAAGCCACCTACCAGGATCATGAAATCGATCTGCCCGAGTCCTTCAGTCTGACCATGTTGTCTGATGGCATACTGGACTTGTTACCCGGTGATACACTCAAAGAGAAAGAAGCCGTCCTTCCCGAACTGGTCAAGGCGGCTGGCGGCAGCCTGGATGGCTTGCAGCGGGTTTTTGAATTGGCAACGCTAGGGGAGATGCCGGATGATATCGCCTTGTTAGTGTTAAGCAGGAATCTTGAATGAGTACCGGTAGAATCCAGTTCGCCGAGCAGGAAGGCACCTTCGTTCTCAAGTTCGTGGGTGAAGTGCGGTTGACGCTGTGTTCGGCCCTGGATGCGACTATCGAGCGCATCTTCACTGCGCTGAATTTCTCGGCGGTGGTCATTGATCTGACCGAAACGCGCAGCATTGACAGCACCACGCTTGGCCTGCTGGCCAAACTGTCGATTCTGTCGCGCCAGAAGGTAGGCCTGTTGCCGACCCTTGTGACCACTCACGAGGACATTACGCGCCTGTTGCAGTCGATGGGCTTCGATCAGGTCTTCAACATCGTTGACCGGCCTCTGCCGCGGCCTGAGTGCCTGACTGATCTGCCTTCACAGGACCAGTGCGAGGAAGTGGTGAAAGCCAAGGTG
Source organism: Pseudomonas sp. SZ57 (assembly GCF_009495975.1). Lineage (NCBI taxonomy): Bacteria > Pseudomonadati > Pseudomonadota > Gammaproteobacteria > Pseudomonadales > Pseudomonadaceae > Pseudomonas > Pseudomonas sp. SZ57. The sequence continues at coordinate 185,025 of NZ_WIBD01000010.1, forward strand.
CTTGAAGCGCACAAGATCCTCATGGGCCTCAACGACTCCAATCGTGAAGCGTTCCATGATCTGGTCAATGCACTGGAAGGTCAGCGCTAGGCACCAGTTGCGTCTGTCTCTCTGATCTCAGAACGGCAGGCAGCAAAAAGGGCGACACCTGCGAAGGTGTCGCCCTTTTTCATGTTCAGGCTTTTTTGGCGGAGAGCAGTGCTTCCAGCTTTTCCTGATCGCGAGCGAACTGGCGAATACCTTCAGCCAGCTTTTCAGTGGCCATGGCGTCTTCGTTGGAAGCCCAGCGGAACTGGCTCTCGGTCAGGCTCTGACGCGCTTCGCCGGCGTTGCCCGGTGCAAGCTTGCGTTCCAGAGTGCCGGTGTCTTCGGCCAGCTTCTTGAGCAGGTCGGTGCTGATGGTCAGGCGATCACAACCGGCCAGCTGTTCGATCTGGTTCAGGTTGCGAAAGCTCGCACCCATGACCACGGTCTTGAAGTCGTTGGCCTTGTAGTAGTTGTAGATGCGCGATACCGACTGCACGCCCGGGTCTTCTGCGCCGGTGTAGTCGGTGCCTGTCGACTTCTTGTACCAGTCGTAGATACGGCCCACGAACGGCGAAATCAGGAACACCCCGGCCTCGGCGCAGGCGACTGCCTGGGCGAAGGAGAACAGCAAGGTCAGGTTGGTCTGGATGCCATCCTTCTCGAGCTTTTCAGCTGCGCGGATACCTTCCCAGGTGGCGGCCAGTTTGATCAGCACCCGATCACGCTTGATGCCTGCGGCGTCGTACAGACCGATCAAGCGCTCGCTGCGTTCGATCAGGGCGTTGGTGTCGAAGGAGAGGCGTGCGTCCACTTCAGTGGATACGCGACCCGGAACCACCTTGAGAATCTCCTGACCGATGGCGACTGCAAAGCGGTCGCAGGCCAGGCCGATGTCGCCCTTGCTACCGTCGAACGCTTCGCCCAGCATCTTGGCGTTGTTAGCGTCGGAAGCGGCCTTGAGCAGCAGGGAAGGGTTGGTGGTGGCGTCCTCGGGTTCGAGGCTCTTGATTGCGCCGAAGTCGCCGGTGTCAGCAACAACGGTGGTGAATTTCTTGAGTTGATCCAGCTTGGAAGTCATGAGCGTGCTCTGTCCTGTGCGGTTGGATGACATTACCCGAGCGCTGCCGACCACTCAAGGCCGCAGCGTTTACTGCTGCCGATGATAGGCCCTGAGGGACGGCATTGTCGTGAATACCTTTGTCTAGACTGTTTTTGAGCCTCGCACCGACTGCTTGTTCCCTTGATATGAATTTAACCTCTGCCGAGCGGCCTGCACGCTGCGGGATGGGTGCGACTATCAGACTATCGGTCCTGTGAAAGAGGGCTGCTGCATTGAGATGAGCCGGACTCGTAGCCGGGCTCGCCTGTGGCGTCGAGCGGCGCATTGGGGTAAAGATGCTGTTCAACTCGCGATCATCTGAAGGAACCAGCATGCATTCACGACGCTTCCCCATCACTGCCGCAATCGGATTTTCCCTGGCGTCCATGGGCCTGTTTTCCATGGCTGCCAACGCCGCCGAGCTGTCACCCGATCAGTTGCTGAAAAAAGCCCAGGCCGAACAACCGGCCTACCTCGACACGGTCCGGCAACTGGTCGATATCGACACAGGCACCGGCCAGGCACCCGGGCTGAAGACCGTCAGCGCCATGCTGGTCGAACGTCTCAAGGCACTGGGCGCAGAAGTCTCCACCACGCCGGCAGAGCCTTCGGCGGGGGACAATATCGTCGGTACCTTCAAAGGCAACGGCACGCGGTCTTTTCTGTTGATGGTCCACTACGACACAGTGTTCGGGCCGGGCACCGCCGCCAAGCGTCCCTTCAGACTCGACAGCGAGCGCGCCTATGGCCCTGGGGTGGCAGATGCCAAGGGCGGCGTAGCGATGATTCTGCACGCGCTGAAACTGTTGCAGAATGAGCAGTTCAAGGCGTTCGGTACGCTCACTGTGCTCTTCAACCCGGACGAGGAGACCGGCTCCAGCGGCTCGAAAAAAGTCATCGCCGAACTCGCTCGCCAGCATGACTACGTGTTTTCCTACGAGCCGCCTGACAAGGATGCCGTTACCGTCGCCACCAACGGCATCAATGGCCTGATTCTCGATGTCAAAGGCAAATCGTCACACGCAGGCTCCGCTCCCGAGGCCGGGCGTAATGCCGCCATCGAGCTGGCGCATCAGTTGCTGCAGCTCAAGGACCTCGGCGACCCGGGCAAAGGCACGACCGTCAACTGGACGCTGATCAAGGGCGGGGAGAAGCGCAACATCATTCCATCCAGCGCATCGGCCGAGGCGGACATGCGCTATTCCGACCTCAGCGAGAGCGACCGCGTACTGGCTGATGGCCAAAGGATCGTGAAGAAGACGCTGGTCGATGGCACCGAAGTGACCCTGCGAATGGAAAAAGGCCGACCGCCGCTGGCCAGAAACCCTGGCTCCGAGCAACTGGCGAAAACCGCGCAGACGCTTTACCAGAAAACAGGCCGCACTCTGGAGCCGATTGCCATGCGTTTCGGTACCGACGCGGGCTATGCCTACGTACCGGGCAGTGCCAAGCCTGCGGTGCTCGAAACCATGGGCGTGGTCGGCGCGGGCCTGCATGCCGACGATGAATACATTGAGTTGTCGAGCATCGCGCCCAGGCTTTACCTGACCGTGGCGTTGATCACGCAGCTGTCGAAGGGCGATGCGACACCCTGAGGGCCTGTGAGGTGAGGGCGGCAAGGCGTGGTCTCCGGTCCGCGCCATCTGTCGAGGTATCGGGCATGGCGATTGACCTGAGCGCCGATAAACGATTAACTGTATATGTATACAGTTAATCAGAAAAGGCTCGCCTCATGAGTGTTACCTTCCTTGGCCCGTTGTCGGCAGGGGGCATCAAGCTCCCGTTCATATCGCTGTCGTCCGTTGGCGCCAGATCGCCAGTGGTCGAGAAGCATGTTTCCATTGCCGAGCTTTGCGAGGTCCGTGAGCCGCACGCCTACCTGGCCAGGATCGAAGATCAGGGTATGCAAGGGGGCGGCATGTGCAGCGGGGACATGCTGGTGGTCGACCGCAGCCAGTACGCCGAGCACGGTGACATCGTCGTGGCCTCGCTCAATGCACGGCAGATCTGCCGACGTTTACACATGCGGGGTGATGTGGTGATTCTGGAATCGCAAAACCCGGATTACCCGCCACTGCATGTCACCGACAACGATGACCTGATCATCCTGGGCGTGGTGACCTACAGCCTGAAAAACCTGCTGGAGGGCCGCGCTGCATCATCAGCTCATCGATGAACAGCCGCATGTCCTTGCATTGCACGCCGCTGCGTGATCTGCTTCCCACTCTTTGGCTTTTAGCGGAATACCGAGCGCATGCAAGAACGACTTGACCAGTTACGGCTCCCCAAGCCTGTACAGGGAGAAATCAGTGATCTGGTAAGAGCGCTCGACGCAACCAGCACCCGCACCGACGTGGAAGCCGAAGCGGCGTTGCAGATCGAATACATTCACGGTCTTGAGACCAGCAGAAAGCTGCGTCCAGCCGATGCCGAAGCGCTTTACATCATTTTCGACGACGCAGTTCAGGCTCGTTTACAGGCACTTGCCGATTAGATTCGGTATTCCGCTATCCCCCTGACTGCGTGAACTTTACTTCAGACGTTATCTGTCCGCTTGATCGGGACGGGTTCCCGGCTCACCCTACGAATCTGCAATCAGCGGGCTCACGTTCAGGTTTGAATGGCTATGCGGTTATCAGGCTTCATCCTCGACAACATCGAGCCTATCGTGCGCGAGTGGACCGATTTCGCGCGCACCCTGTCCACCCTCGGCGAGCCTCTGGATACCACAGAGCTGAGAGATCATGTCGAGCAAATGCTGCGGGCTATCGCTACTGATCTGCAAACGGATCAATCGCTGCAGCAGCAGGTCGACAAATCGCAGGGCCACGCCGTGTCGCACGAAGACACGGCGGCGAGAATCCACGCAATCACCCGATTGATGTCTGGCTTCACCATTGATCAGGTGGTCTCGGAGTTTCGGGCATTACGGGCGAGCGTGATCAAACAGTGGATGTCGCAAGAGGCGCTGGATACTCAGCAGCAGATCGAAGACATGATCCGCTTCAATGAAGCCATAGATCAGGCCCTTGCCGAGTCTATTTCCAGCTACACAGGCGCGGTTCAGGCGTCACGCAATATCTTTCTGGGCATCCTCGGGCACGACTTGCGCACCCCGCTAAGCGCGATATTGCTGGGTGCCGACGTGTTGTTGCGCACCCATGATCTGGGCGCGCGGCCAACCAAAGTCGCCTCGAGGATCTATTCCAGCGTGAAGCGCGCCAACCAGATCGTTGGCGACTTGCTCGACTTCACGCGTTCGCAGATCGGCCCCGGCATCCCGCTGAAAAAGACCGAAATAGACATGCAACCCATCTGCGTCCGCATCGTTGAAGAATCGAGTACGGTCCATCCGGAAGCAGACATTCGCCTGACTTCAGACGAACCGGTCATTGGTCGCTTCGATGGTGATCGCCTCGAGCAGGTCTTCTCCAACCTCATTGGCAACGCCATACAGCACGGCAATAGCTCTGATCCCGTTGAAGTGACGCTGGCCGTCTCGGAGAGCGAGCTGCGCTTTACCGTCCACAACACCGGCAGCCCGATTCCCGAAGACGTGCTTCCGTTCATCTTCAACCCGATGGACCGCTATTCACCCGAAAAGATGACCGACAACGGACCTTATTCAAGCCTGGGGCTGGGCCTGTTTATCGTCGACAGGATTGTCGATGCGCACGGCGGGCGTATCGAGGTGACGTCGAAAGTGGAGCTGGGGACTACGTTTGCGGTCGTTATTCCGTTGAATGCGGGGTGAGGTCGCGTAGCGGCGATAGAGTTGCGACGCAACTGAAGAGCATTCGGATCAGAGCTGCCTGTCCCTGATAACGCGCCCGCCATGGCCTGAAAGTCAGCGCAGGATAATCACACCCTGACGTGCCACACGGATGAGATGCCTGTAGGTGTCCGATCTGCTGCCGTCGGGGGGAAGACGAATGATCAACAGGTCATAAGTATCATCGTCCCATAGACCCATGTCTGCACACCCGTCAAAAAGCCGCATGGCCGGGCTCAGTGCCGTCGCCAGGCCTGTCGTTGAAACGGGTAAGTTTTCAACGCCTGCCATCTCAGTTGCCAACTGCTCTGCTTTACCAAACCTCAGCGTCCGCCAAGCCAGACGAAAAGAGCGACGGTTGATCGTCACGCCGTTCTCGAGACCAATAACGGCATTTCGGTTTCTATCGGATATCACATGTATGCTCCATGCAAACACTCGATCCTGGCTAACGCATCACTTCATCGAGCTGATTCAGACTCAGTCCCGATTGTAGAAAATCCAGTCCCTGTGGTTCTTCCAATCCAAGTAAAACAGTCGAGATCTGCCGGTAGGCGTTACGAAACAGTGAGCTGCCCAGGCTGATCCGGCGAACGCCGACTGCCCTGAGTCTGTCAATCGTCATACCGAAAACAGGCAGGACGTTGAGAGGTTTGCTGATCGCTCTCTGAATCGCCTCAAGGTCCTCGATCGACTTCACGCCGGGTGCGAACAGACAATCGGCTCCAGCTTCTTCAAACGCGACCAGCCGTTCAATAACCTCGGTCAACGAATACGCGTGTGCTCCAAGCAGATAGTCGGTCCTGGCGGTGACGATGAAATCGGCATTGAGCGCGTGGGCGGCCTCACTCGCAGCGCGCACCCGATCGCACGCTTCTTCGATGGAGAAATACAGCGGGGTGTTCGGGTCATGATAGTCGGATATATCCTCAATGGACGCACCGGCGCAGCCGACGGTCAGGGCTCTTTTAAAATGCTCCTCGACCTTGCCCAGTGTTTTCGCCAGACCATTCTCCAGGTCTGCCGTCACGGGTATGTCCACTGCCCGAACGATGCGCTCAATCGCCGCAAATCGGTCTTCATTGTCCATCGAGGGAGATGAGTCGCGGTAGCCCTGTGCATAGGCAATCCCCGCGCTGGTGGTGCCGAGGCTGGCGTAGCCCAATTGCTGAATGAGGCGCGCGCTTCCCTCACACCATGCATTGGGCATGACGAATAACTCATCGCGTTCATGTAACTTTCTGAATGCCTGGCTGGTGTTCATAGCGCCTCCCTGAATGGCCAAGCATAGTCCTCTTCGCAGCACGCATGATTAAAAAAAAGTGAAGGGGCTTAAAAAAGTTTGAACAGACAACACGCAGCCCCTGTGGAATGCTTTTATCCACTTTATCGCAAGGACGTCGACTGATGAAAAGGATTGCTTCTGCTGCGTTGTTTATTGCGTCCTGTACCACCGCCTTAATGGTGAGCGCGGCGCCACTGCCTGCCAGTTCAGCCGCAAATATAGACGGTGTGGAAGTTCATACCGTCACGCTAAAAACTGACGCGATGAAAATGGCCCTCTGGCGTGACTCGCCGAAAGGGACCCACACTCAAACAATGAAAGAGTCACAAGTTGTTCTGTTTATTCATGGTGCAACCATTTCAGGTAATCTCTCGGCCGGGTACGCCATTGACGGGTATTCCTGGGCCCAAGACGTCGCCAATTCAGGACGCGAAGCCTGGGTGGTGGACCTGCCGGGGTATGGTCGTTCTGATGATTATTCGGAAATGCGCGAGGCCAGCCCACACGCCAACGGTGAGTCGGTGGGCAATGCCAAAAGCCTGGTGCCCGTGATTGATGCCGCCGTCGACTATGTATTGAAGTTTACCGGTGCTAAAAAGCTGACGATTATCGCCACGTCCAGGGGCGCGATACCGGTGGGGTACTACCTGAGCGCGCACGGCGAAAAAGTAGACAAGGTCGTGTTCAACTCGCCCATCGTCCGGCGTGATACCACAAGTCCGGAGATTGTCCGAGGCTTGTTCGGCAGTGCCGAAAGACCCGACAAGAGCTTTTATGAGATTCCGGTCGACAAGCGATTGTCCATGATAGAAGAAGACCGTCCGGCGGGCACCGAGACGCAGCTTGAACAAGGGTTTATAAAAAACTGGCCTGGTGATGCTGCGCTGGAAAGAGCGCATCAAAAGAACATGATTAAAGTACCCGGAGGCTTTGCCCAGGATATCTACGATGCCTGGCATGGCGTGTATTGGGACCCTGCCACAATCACGGTGCCCGTATTAATCACACGCGGGGATTATGATCATGTGCTGACCACCGCGGCGGATATCGACTGGCTGTACACACACCTGAGCAATGCTTCCAGTAAACGGTACGTGCTGATCGATAAAGGCACCCACGCCATGTTATTTGAAAAAAAGCGTTTCGAACTCTATCGCGAAGTACGGGTTTTTCTGGAAGGCTCATATAACCGATTGTCACTGGCCTGTAGTTTTTGCGGCGGCCGCAACTAAAGCAAGGAGCAGATCATGTTGAAGAAAGCACGCATTGTTAAATTTCCAGGCGTTTTCGACGAGCAGGTATACAACGAGCGGGTTTCACGCAGCGGTTGTTTTCTCGGCAATTCGAAACTGGAGCAGATGGCCAATCAGGGTAAGCTTTCCAATGCTGTTGTCGGCGTCGCAGGCGCAGGGGGTATTGGCGGTGCCGTGGCCCTCGGTCTGGCACGGTTGGGTGTAAGGCATATCAAAATTGCCGATCCCGATTCTTTCGACATCAGCAATATCAACCGACAGTTTGGTGCTTCAGTCGAAACCGTCGGTCGTAACAAGGCGTTGGTGGTCGCCGAGCTGGTTCACCGTTTGGCGGGGGACGTGAGCGTTGATGTGTTTCCGGAGGGTATACAGAAGCACACCGCTGAAGCGTTTGTAGAGGACTGTGATCTGGTGCTGGATCAAATGGACTTCTACAGCATTGCCGAGCGCTACGCACTGCACAGGGCGTACCGTCACTCAGCCAGGTGCAAAGGCTTGCTGGCATCCTCGGTGGTCGGTTGGGGCGCCAACATCTACAAGTTCGATAAGGCAGGTCTGACGCTGGAGGATTTTTACGATATTCCGGAAGAGGCGCAGATGACGCCTGAGCTGGTCGAAAGGCTGGTCATGCTCCAGGCCTCTTATCAGCCTCGTTTTCCGAGCATTCCCGATATTTTCAGCTGGATGAAAGAGACAGGAAACGTGCCTATTCTTTCCGTTGCGCCGACGGCCTCGCATTACCTGATTCTCTGTCGTTCAGCGCTGATGCTTTGCGACCTGGAGGGCGCACCGTACAGCACCGAACTTCCTCCCATGCCCAAGTATTACTGGTTCGACGGCTCTACGTTCGACAACGGTATTTATGAGTTCGACGGCACGTGGGCAAACCCCGAGGAGCATCGCAAACACTTCAATGTCAATTGAACCAGCTGGCCCCGATCGGGGCCAGCCCTTTGAGGAAGGCGCCGTGAACGAAGTGCTCGATACTCAGGAACGGCACAATATTTCCAGGTTCCTCCTGGCCTCCAGTCTGTGGTTCATTTGTGTGGGGATACAAAGCGTATTTCTGCCCTGGGTACTGATCAGCGTCGTTCATGCATCGGCCTTTCAATTTGGCATCGCCCAGATGTGCCTGATGTTGCCGGTGCTGCTGCTGGTGATCTATGGCGGTTATGTTGCCGATCGCAAGCCGGTGCGCAGGTTATTGGTCTGCGTGTACCTGGGTGGCGCGCTGACGGCATTGGTCTTCGCCGTCTGGAGCTACCAGTCCGCAATAACCTACGCCAACGTGCTGGTGTATGCGTTGGCCTTTGGCGTGCTGTCGGCCTTTTGTGCGCCCGCCAGAGAACTTTACTTGAATGTACTGGGCAAGAAACAGTTGCAAAAGATCGTCACTATAAACATCGGGATTGAGTTCGGGATTCAGACAGTGGGTTTCGCCATTGGAGGTTTTGCACCGCAGGTGGGCGTCGGTCTGATGTTCTTGTTGTTGTCGCTTCTGTTCGGGATGTCGTCTCTGGCCGCCTCTTATATTTCGGTGACCACGCCCAGCAAGCCTCATTCCGGCCTGATCGCTGAAACCAGTACCGCGCTGCGGTTTTCCATTCAGCACCCGGTCATCTTCCCGGTACTGTTATTGAACGGCCTGATCGGTGTGTTCTTTCTGGGCTCGTTTTTCGTCATGCTGCCCCTACATATTTCCCGGTTGCCGGGGTACGACGCCTCGTTGTTGGCGCTGTTCAATATCGTGTTTATGGTCGGGTTGATCGCTTCCGTCATTGTCTTGACCGTCAAGGGCGGGATAGAAAATAAATTACGGGCACTGATCAGTTCCTGCCTGCTCGCGTCGTTACTGCTGGCGGTTATCCCGTCCGTGCTCACAGAGTGGATTCTGTTTTTAGGGGTATTGAGTTGGGGGTTTCTGGGCGGTATTGCCCTCAGCATGGGGCAGACGCTGATTCAGGAAAATGCCCCTTCAGGCAATAAAGCTCAGGTGTTAGCGTTACTGATGTTGTTTTTCATGGGGGGCAGTCCGATAGGTTCTTTCCTGCTGGGAACACTTCTCGAGTTCGTTGAAGCGCCCGTCGTAGGTGTCATCAGTGCAGTCGCAATGATTGTTTCAATAATGGCAGTTTCCTATACCTACACGCTATGGAATGCACAACATGAACGGATCGACACTGTCCTTTGACGAAGCCACGTCGAAGGATTTCAAAGGTAACGTGCAACTTGCAAACTCTGATATCGAACTCGCCTTGGTCAAGGCTGTTTGGCAGGAAGTGTACAGCGAGGAGTTAGGTTGGCTGGACGGGGATGACACCGATCCTCGCAATGATCGCTACCATGCCAACTCGGTCTACTTGCTCGCCACTGACGAAGAGGGAGCCGCCGTGGGGGTCATGCGCATGATTATCGACGGGGACCAAGGTCTGCCCATCGACAACTTTGCCGATATTTCCGGGATACGGGCAACCGCGCAAGGCGCGCTCATCGAATGTGCGCGACTCATGGTTCCGGCCAGGCACCGCGATCAGATATTTTCGGCTTACCCCTACGGTATTTTTGCTGCCTTGGTAAAAGCGGCTTTGCAGTATTGCCTGAAAGAAAAAAACTACGACGTCCTTGCCAATTGTTTTATCGATACACCGCACACACCGATCAAAGCACTGGCCCACATGGGGTTCCGTGACTTGAACATTCGCTTTCGAGACGAGTTGCATGAAACGTCAGAGTGTACGGTTCTGCATTTGGACATCAAGGACATGCTGTCGATATTTTACGGGCCCGAGAAAAGCCTGGGCCATTACATCATGGCGCGAGCGTAGTTTAATTTTTCTGGGCAAGGGAAGCAGGCATGAACCCATCAATGGCTATCTACGAGCGTGAGTCGAATGTGCGTTCTTATTGTCGCGACTGTGACGTTGTGTTTGCGACGGCGCAAGGGGCAGTGATCGAAGACGTCGAGGGGCGGCAGTTCATCGACTTTTTTGCGGGGGCCGGATCACTGAACTATGGCCACAATAACCCGCGTTTGAAAAAAGAGCTGTTGGACTATATTCAGCAGGACGGCATCACGACAACCCTGGACTTTCACAGCGCTGCGAAGTCTCGGTTTATCGAACAGTTCGAGCGGATTATCCTCACGCCGCGGGGGATGAACTACAAACTGCAGTTCACCGGGCCCACGGGGACCAATGCAATCGAGGCCGCCTTGAAGCTGGCCCGCAAGATCACCGGACGCACTTGCATCGCTGCGTTTACCCATGCATTTCACGGCGTCACGCTGGGCTCGCTGGCGCTGACCGCCAACGCCGATAAAAGAGCCGTCTCTGGCGTAGAGCTGTCAAACGTCGTTCGACTACCTTATGACGGATTTCTGGGGCGTGACATTGACAGCGCGCATATCATTGAAACGACGTTCTCCTCAGCAGGCGCAGGTTTCGAGCCGCCGGCAGCCATTATTCTGGAAGTAGTGCAGGGCGAGGGCGGTTTGAATTGCGCGCGGCCGCAATGGTTACAGAGAATTCAACAGCTGTGCCGGGCCTCAGGTGCGCTGCTGATCATTGACGATATTCAAGCCGGTTGCGGTCGTACGGGCACGTTTTTCAGTTTTGAATCTGCCGATATATCCCCCGACATCATTTGCCTTTCAAAGTCCATCAGCGGTTATGGTCTGCCGATGTCACTGGTGCTGATAAAACCGGAGCACGATCAGTGGGCGCCCGGTGAACACAATGGCACCTTTCGTGGAAACAACACTGCATTCGTGACGGCTGCGGCGGCACTGAGCTACTGGCAAGACAACGCGTTCGAGCGCTCGATAGCGCAACGTTCCGCCGTCCTGCGCCTTGCACTGGAAAAAATAATTGCTCATTCACCCCCCGAGGCTGTCCGCATTGTCGGGAGAGGGCTGTTCATGGGATTGAGATTTGGCAACTCACGGCGCGCGAGCAGACTGTCTGCAGAATGCCTGTCCCAAGGTCTGCTTGTGGAAACCTGTGGCCCCTTGAATGAAGTGCTCAAGCTGATGCCGCCACTGACCATCGATCTGCCTGTACTAGAGCGCGGACTGGACATCTTGAAACGTGCCTACCTTTCTATCTTACACAACGAATCATCGCGAGGGATTGCCTGATGGATTTAATGGTTGGAGATACCCGTACATTGTCTGCCTGTGCGTTGGGCGATGAGTTCATCCTGCAAGAGCTTGCACAATTAAGAGACGAACTGATCCAGCAGGTTTTCGATCATCCTTTTCTGGTTCAGTGCCGTGCGGCAAGCATGCCGATAGACCGGCTGAAGAACTTTCTCGTGCAACAAGGAAAATACAGCCGTTATTTCACGCGGTACATCTGCCAGTTAATGAGTCATCTTGAGGGTGATGAAGATATTCTGGCAGTGTTCGAAAATCTTTTCGAAGAACTGGGTTTTGGTGAAGTCACCGAACCCACTCATTCGGCTATCTACCGTGAGATGTTGTGCTCCTTCGACCTGAACCTGGAGGCGCACGCCACGCTTCCTTCCACGCAGCACCTCATCGATACAATGATGAACTTTTGCAAACAGCCCAATGGTATTTATGGACTCTCGGCGTTGTGCCTGGGGGCCGAGGCCATTGTTCCTCATCTGTACAGTGACATTGTCACTGGCTTCTCGGGTCAGGGCGTTGCTGCAGAGAGGCTCAGGTTTTTCACGTTGCATATCGAATGTGACGATGGTCACGCGGACACCCTGTTGGCGATTCTGTCGCGTCTGGTGATGGAAAAACCGACTCGTTTTGAAATAGTCCGGCACGCCGCCGTCATGATGATCAAGGCGCGACTTGAGTTTCTCGATAAACTTTGAGGTGAGCATGAATAACCATACTTTTTCGTCCAGTGATTTCGTGCATGTCCCCGCCAGTCTGGCCGTTGGCGAGGACGTGGGCACGCTGTTACATGAAGGCGTCAGAACAACCACGCTGGACGCGTTCAGCAAAACAAGAAAGCACGAAGTTCATGTTGTCGACCTGCCGTCCAGGTCGATAAGCATGACCTTCGGTGCGCTACAGCCGCTGCAAGGGTCGGGCCTGCATCGGCATAACTATGAAACCATCATCTATATTATTTCAGGCACCGGTTTTTCGATGGTAGGAGAGACGCTCGTTGCCTGGACAGCTGGAGACGCCGTTTATATTCCCGTCTGGCGTTGGCACAAACACGTCAATACATCAGAGGACGCAGAGGTCACGTACATCGCCTGCGAAAATACACCTCTGCTGCAGGCGCTTGGCGTCGCGTTGCGGGAGGAAGCTTCCTGAACGAAGCTCGGTATCCGTGCCGCGGATGGGAGTCTGGACGTACCGAAGTTTTCATCCGTAAATGAACGGTCAGAAAGATGATCGGAACGCAGAAAATCGATTCAGCCCGCCGTTTTTTAACCCTATTTTCTCTGATGCTCAGGAATACTTTGCGAATACCCGCCAAATGGCCTAACTATAGAGGGAAGGAAAGCCGGGGTGCAGTGGAAAAACCCCGGAGCGGGAAAACACCCGGTCAGCAAAGTCGACCATCCGCTTTGCACCGGGTAAACAGGGAAAACGGATGTCTCGAATCTTTGATGTTGATACGCACCTCTGGCGCACGTTCAAATCGGTGAGCGAAACTCGAAGTATCACGCGGTCTGCGGTTGCGCTGTGCAAAACTCCACCTGCCATCAGCATGCAGATAAAAAAGCTGGAAGCACTTCTGGAACTGAAATTGTTCGTCAGAGGCGACGACGGTTTTCGGCTGACGGTCATTGGCGAAGAAGTATTGGCGGCCGCTGAAAAGATTCTCGCCATGCAGGACAATCTGTTCCGCTTGAAGAACAAGAACCCTGATAGCGAATTGCGTCTGGGCATGCCGGATGATTACGCACTCTTTTTTCTTCACGGGATTGTAAAAGCCCTGTCTCGATCAAACCCTGATCTCAAGATAAAGCTGGTCTGCAAGACGTCGTCGTTATTGATAGACGACGTCGACCAGGGTCGACTGGACATGGCCGTTGTCGCAGTGCCGGAATCTCGGGTCATGGAGCATTCTGAATACATCAGGCGTGAAGAACTGCACTGGATCGGCGATGCCAGGCTGATCAGGGCAGGGCATCCGATACCGTTGGTGCATTTTCCAGATGGTTGTATATGCCGAGAGGTCTCTGTCCAATCCTTGCAGTTTGCCGGGATGGCGTCCGAGATACGATTCACCTCAGAGTCCAATTTTGCCGTTTTCAATGCCATCAGTGCCGGTGTGGGTATTGGCGTGGGCGAGTTATCACTCATTCCGGGCGATACGCCTATTATCACAAGCTCGCTGCTTCCCGCATTGCCCGCCATACGGATGTCTGTAATCTCCAACAACGATCGCATTTCCAGAGCTGTCCTTTCCAGAATAAGCACCAGCGTTGTGAGGAGCGTCAATGCTGTCTGCGAGCAGAATATTCTTGGAAAAACACGCCCGGAAAATGCCTTTGCCGTTGGCGCTTTTTGACAGGTTCAGCTCCTGAGCCTGGAATCCGGCTGCAAATAACCACGTCATCAGGGCTGTCGCTTTCCTGATAAACTATCTGCCTTTCCCGATTGACCGCGTCAATGCGTGCGGGCCACTGTGTGGTCCCACGTATCGCTCGATTCAATTGAGCCATTCTCTCACTGACCGCCTCTCAATGATGCATGTTGTTGAGGCCAGCCAAGGGATGGCGATAACCCGCCGCGTAAAAGACCAATCCACATGAACATCGAAAACAACGAAGCCTCAGCAAACATAGGCGATCCGGTTGCAACAGTGTCCCGCCGCTTCTCCGTCGCCCCGATGATGGACTGGACCGACCACCACTGCCGCTACTTCATGCGCAAGCTCTCAAAGCACGCCTTGCTCTACACCGAGATGGTCACCACCGGTGCCTTGTTGCATGGCGACCGTGAGCGGTTCCTGCGGCATGATGAAAGCGAGCATCCGCTGGCATTGCAGCTGGGTGGCAGTACGGCGGCGGATCTGGCTGCGTGTTCGCGTCTGGCGCAAGAGGCGGGGTATGACGAGGTCAATCTGAACGTCGGTTGCCCGAGTGACCGGGTGCAGAACAACATGATCGGCGCGTGCCTGATGGCGCATCCCGAGCTGGTGGCGGATTGTGTGAAGGCGATGCGCGATGCGGTTGGTATTCCGGTCACGGTCAAGCACCGGATCGGTATCAATGGCCGTGACAGCTACGCCGAGTTGTGTGATTTCGTCGGCAAGGTTCAGGAGGCGGGTTGCCAGAGTTTCACGGTTCACGCGCGTATCGCGATTCTCGAAGGGCTGTCTCCCAAGGAAAACCGCGATATTCCGCCATTGCGGTATGACGTGGTCGCGCAGTTGAAGTCTGACTTTCCTGACCTGGAGATTGTGCTCAACGGCGGCATCAAGACGCTGGAGCAGTGCAGTGAGCATTTGCAGACGTTCGATGGAGTGATGCTGGGGCGTGAGGCTTATCACAATCCCTATTTGCTGGCGCATGTGGACCAGCAGTTGTTCGGCAGCACTGCGCCGGTCATCAGTCGTTACGATGCGTTGGAGTCGATGCGGCCGTACATTGCGGCGCACATTGCCAGCGGCGGCAACATGCACCACGTGACCCGGCATATGCTCGGTCTAGGCCTGGGCTTCCCTGGCGCGCGACGCTTCCGTCAGTTGCTGTCGGTTGACATACACAAGGCCGAAAACCCGATGCTGTTGCTGGATCAGGCCGCGGCGTTTCTGCAGGGGCATTGATCGCATGTGCCGTGAATTGATCTGAGTTGAGCCGAATCAAAGGAAACGCTTATTCCAGTAGCGGCGTTATCGGGCTGCGGTTATGTTGAGCGCATAACCCAACAAGGAAAACGCCCATGCACAAAGTCCTGGTTCCTTTCGACGGCTCCGAGCACGCCATGCGTGCCCTGGGCTATGTCATCGAGTTGTCTGGCGAACTCACCAAGTCGCTCGAGGTACATATCCTGAATGTGCAGGCCAGCCCTATCGATTACAGCCTTTATCTGGCTCCCGACATGATTGATGGCGTCAAGGCCGGCTTGACCAATGAAGGCAAGCGGGTGCTGGCTGATGCGGTTGCGTTGTTGACTGCTGCTGGTGTGCCGTTTCAGGCCCACGTCGATCTGGGCAACGTGGCCGAACAGGTCGAGGCCGCAGTTCAGCGACTCGACTGCGACGCCGTCGTCATGGGCACCCGCGGGCTCGGCAACTTTGGCGGGTTGCTGCTGGGCTCGGTGGCCACGGGGGTGATCCACGAAGCATCGGTGCCGGTGACGCTGATCAAATAATCACTGCTGCGCCAGCGTGCGCGGCTGGCGCAGCAGTTCGATATTTTCCGCAGGCACCAGCTCGCGCAGCGATTTATACAGTGCGCGGGTTTCCAGCAGGTTCCAGATGCGCAGCATGGTTTCCAGGGCATCCAGCGGCTTGCTGATGAAATCCCGTGCGCCCAGTGCCAGCGCGCGCAGGCGGGTATCGCGCGTCGCGTCGGCGGTCAGCACCATGATCGGCAGGTAGTCATTGGCTGGTATGCGCCGGTTGAGCTGCTCCAGCACCGCGAAGCCATCGAATTCGGGCATGTGCAGATCGAGCACAACAAGGTCGGGCTCGAAGCTGTTGAACAGGTCCAGCGTGCGCAACGGCTCGGTGCTGCTCAGGACATTGGTCAGCCCCTCGCGGGCAAGCAGTTGCTCCATCAGATCAAGGTTGGGCCGCTGGTCGTCGATGATCAGAATGCGAAAGTCGCCGGTCATGTGGGCTCCGGTAAATACTGGTCCAGGAGGGCAAGAAACACCGGCACCTGGATGGGTTTGATCACAATGGCCGTAGCGCCGGCCTGTTTCAGTTCGCGATGGGCTTGATCACTGGTATCGGCAGTGATCATCAGCACCGGCGTCTGGGCGGTAGCCGGCAGTTGGCGCAGACGTTGCAACACTTCAAGCCCCTTGATGTCCGGCAGGCTGAGGTCGAGCAGAATCAGCTGTGGCGCATGCTGGCGTGCCAGGTCGAGCCCCAGTTGGCCCTGCATGCTCGACAGCAACTGGATACCCGGTCTGCGTTGCAGCAGCGTTTCAATCAAGGCCATGCTCGACAGGTTGTCTTCGATGCACAGCAGCTTGCCATGATAGACCGGGCGGGCAGGTGAGCGTGCATCAGGCGTTATCTCGAGGCGAGTGTCAGCTTGACGCGGCAGAGTGGCGGCAGGCGGCTGCACCCGCACAAGCGGCAGCGCCAGTATGAACCGGCAGCCTTCGTCCGGCGTGTTCTGTACGGAAAGCGTGCCGTGCATCATCTCCAGCATGCTTTTGCTCAGCGCCAGTCCCAGCCCGGTTCCTTCGACGCTCGGGTTGGCATCCAGGCGTTCGAACGGCTTGAACAGCTGCCCGATACGCTCCGGCGCAATCCCGTAACCGGTGTCCACTACGCTGACCGTCACCTGCTCGGCGGTCTGCTCGATTTCAATCCGCACCTGGCCAGCGGGCCGGTTGTATTTGATCGCGTTGGACAGCAGGTTCAGCAACACCTGAATCAAGCGCTGACGATCCGCCACTACGCCGATCTCGTCAGGCAGGTTCGGCAGGGGCTTCAACTCTATATTGGCGTCGGCAGCCATTGGCGAGACCAGCACCAGGGCTTCTTCAAGCACGTTCGACAGGGATACCGGCTCGAGGATCAGGGAAACATGCCCGGCTTCGATTCTGGCGATGTCGAGCACTTCATTGATCAGCTTCAGCAGATGCTGGCCCGCCCGCAGAATATGACCGATTTGCGGGCGCTGGCTGGCGGGGGAGTCCATGTCCAGCAACTGGGCAAAGCCCAGAATCGAGTTCAGCGGCGTGCGCAGCTCATGGCTCATGCGCGACAGGAATTCACTTTTGGCCCGGCTGGCGCGTTCGGCTTCCTCGCGCGCAGTGCCCAGGGCAATTTCGGCAACGCGACGATCACTGATGTCACGGGTGATCTTGGAGAAACCGCGCAGTTCGTCATTGCTGTCGTACTGTGCGGTGATCACCACACTGGCCCAGAAACGGCTGCCATCCTTGCGTTGGCGCCAGCCTTCTTCGGTATAACGGCCGTTGACGGTGGCCTCATGCAGCGCCATGTCGGGGTGTTGCGGACACTCCTGTTGCAGATAGAACACAGAAAAGTGCTGGCCGATGATCTCCTGCTCCGTGTACCCCTTGATACGTTCGGCCCCTGCGTTCCAGGTGGTGATGTAGCCGTTGCGGTCCAGCGCGAAGATGCCGTAGTCCTTGACGCCTTCGATGATCAGCCGCAAACGCTCTTCGTTGTCGCGCAGTGCGCGTTCGCGTTCGGCCAGCAACTGGCCGGCTTCGACGAGCCGGGTGCCGAGCTGGCCGATTTCGTCCTTTTCAGGCGGCTGGGGCAGCAGCGGATGCCCGAGAGCCAGACGCTGGGCGTTGCGTTGTACCTGATGCACCCTGGCGACGATGCCCTTGGACAGCATCAGCACGGCAAGAATGGCACCGAAGATTCCGCAGGCTGCGGCCAGCAGGGTCGACAGCAACAGGCGCTCGCGGGTGGCTGCCGCAGCCTCGGTACGTTCGGCGAGCAGCGCGTCTTCACGCTCGCGCATGATGCCGATGCGTTCGCGTAACTGGTCGAGTACGTACTTGTTTTCGATCAGGATACGGGCGACGGTTTCCTGATCTTCGCTATTCATCGAGCGCAGTTTTTCCAGGCCTTCGACCTTGGTGTTGATCAGCGGCTCGATGTCTTTCAGGTGTTCGCGCATCTGCTCGTCACGCACATTGGTGTTGAGCCGGGCCAGCGCCGCCTCGATCAGCGGTTGCGCGTTGAGGTAGCCGGGCAGGAAGTCTTCCTGGTGGGTCAGCAGGTAGCCACGTACGCTGGCCGCACCTTCTGCGATCTGGGTGTGAAGGGTCTGGATATCGCCTTGGACGAGCAGCACACGCCGTACGTCTTCCTCTGCCCGAGCGGTCTGGCGCTCGGCGATATAGATCAGCACCAGCGAGAACATGAGAATCGCCAGTGGCAGCGAAATAGCCACCAGCGCCTTGCCGCGTAGCGGAAGGTCCTCCCAGCGACTGCTGGCGTGTGCGGTCATTGCCAGTCGCTCGTCGATTGGCTCACCAGCCCCAGTGCCACACCGCGTACCGCCGCCTGCGTGCGGTCCGAGGCGCCGAGTTTGCCGATGACCTTTTCCACGTGGGCCTTGGCAGTGCCGGTGGTGATGCCAAGTTTTTCGCCGATTTCCCGATTGCTGAAGCCGCCCGCTACCAAGCCGAGTACCTGACGTTCACGCGGGGTGAGGGTTTCCGGCAGGGCGGCACCACTGGTATTGCGTTCGGTCATGCGCCGCAGCAGGCGCGCGCTGACGGCGCTGTTCAGTGCTTCTTCACCACGCGCCACCCGTTGCAGGCCGTCGATCACTTCGTCGCGGCTGGCATCCTTGAGCAGGTAGCCCACCGCACCGGCACTGATCGCGGCTTCCAGGTGATCGGTGCTGTCGTCCATGGTGAAAATCACCACTTTCAGATCCGGCATGCGCTGTTGGAGAATCCGCGCAGCGCCCAGCCCGTTGAGTACCGGCATGCGAATGTCGAGGATGGCGATGTCCGGTTGCAGTTCCAGGCACAGATCGATGGCTTGCTGGCCGTCGGCGGCCTGACCGACCACTTCGAATTCCGGATGACCCGCCAGCAGCGAGACGAACCCGGTGCGCGTCACTTCATGATCGTCCGCTAAAACCAGTCGCACAGTGTCAGTCATGTCATTGCCTTGTCTGCGGTAAAAGGAACGATGGCGCGCAGTCGGGTGCCGTGCCCGGGCCGACTGACGCAGGTCAGGCGGCCGCCGAGCAGGCTGGCGCGCTCCTGCATGGCCACCAGGCCCAGTTTCTGGACGCCTTTGCCATTAAACGGTTTTTGGGTGATGAAGCCACTGCCGTTGTCTTCCAGCAGCAGTGAAATGTGCTCTTCACTCAGTTCCAGGGCCAATTCTACGCGGCCTGCACTGGCGTGTTTGAGCACGTTGTTGATGCCTTCCTGGGCTATACGGAACAGGGCGATTTCCAGATGGCTGGGCAGGCGGGTCAGGGAGCGCGAGCGCCAGTGCACCGCGACTCCGGCTTCACGCAACCGGTCGGCGTCCTTGTCGACCGCCTGCAGCAGACCGAAATCGTCGAGCACGCTCGGCCGCAGTCCACTGATCAGCTGTCGACCTTCACCCACGCAGTGCTGTGCCAGCTTGAGAATGGCCTGCAGATCGGCGTCCAGTGGCTCAGGCAGCTCCGGACAGCGACCGGCAAAGCCCTGCAATCGCTGGTGCAGACCGGCCAGGGTCTGGGCCAGACCATCATGCAGGTCGTAGGCCATGCGTTTGCGTTCGTCTTCCTGAGCGGTGAACAACTGGCGGACCAGTTCGGACATGGTCTGCTCTCTGACCACCAGCGCGTCGAGCAGCCGATTGTTTTCCAGGTGCGCCGCCAGCAACGTCGCCAGCAATTGCAGCGACTCGATGTCTTCGTTGTCCGGCGCATTGATGCCCACGCTGTTGGCCAGCAGCAGGGTGCCAAATGAGCCTTCGTCGGCGCCACGCAACGGTAACAGCAGCATGCACGGCAGATCGGCAGCGGGCCGCTCCAGCCATTGCGGGCCGGTGGCCAGCGGGTCGGCAGCGGTTTCAAGCGTGGCGAGGCGTTCGGCACTGCCATGGCTGGCGGTGGTCTGCACACCGTTGTCGGCGCTCCATTCCAGCAGCAGGCCATGGTCCATGGCCACGAATGCGCACGCGCGTTGCAGCACGCACTGGCGCATGGCCTGAGGTGGCAGATGGGTCAGCTCCTGACCGGTATCCACCAGCAGGCGAAGACGTGCGGCGCGGCTTTGCGACTGGCGATACTGGTTACGGATGGCCAGTGCGCTTGCCGGATCATGGGGGGGACTTTGCATGGGGTGCTCCAGCGAGGGTTGATGCCCGCGCGGGCATAACAGAAGTAAGGCTATTAGAACTGTATCAGGAGGTGAAGCCTATCTGCCGATCGGCATACACAGTTAACCCCGGTTGGCCGATGGCGAGCCGTGGCGGGGAGGGCAAAGTGGCACTCACTGAATCCCTGAACAGATCCCCGTAGGAGAGTAGCGATGAAAACGAAATTGACCGCCCTGGCCCTGTTGCTGGCTGTAAGTGCACCGATGGTTCACGCTGCTGCCGAGCCGTCCGGCTACACCTACCGCATGGTGGCCGAGACGCCAAGCAATGTGAACGACAAGGAAATCGCCGGTCTGTTTGATCGCTGGAACAAGGCCCTGCAAACCGGAAACTCCACTACCGTCGCATCGTTGTACGCGCCGGACGCTGTCCTGCAGCCTACGGTCTCCAACAAGGTGCGTGCCACTCCGGCAGAGATCAAGGACTACTTCGACAAGTTCCTGGCGCTCAAGCCGATTGGCGAGATCAACTACCGGGAGATTCGTCGCCTGGGACCTGACGCCGCAGCGGACAACGGTGTTTACACCTTCACCCTGACGGCGCCGGACGGCAAGAAGACCAAGGTACAGGCACGTTATTCGTTCCTCTACCACCGCGTCGGCAACGAGTGGAAGATTCTCAACCACCACTCCTCGGCGATGCCGGAAGTGCAGCCCGAGTATCAGGTCAGCCGCTGATCCGTCGTCTGCCAGGCTGAAAACAAAAATCCGGAGCCAGTGCTCCGGATTTTTTTGCCTGTCTGAACCC
Organism: Pseudomonas sp. SZ57; assembly: GCF_009495975.1. Classification (NCBI taxonomy): domain Bacteria; kingdom Pseudomonadati; phylum Pseudomonadota; class Gammaproteobacteria; order Pseudomonadales; family Pseudomonadaceae; genus Pseudomonas; species Pseudomonas sp. SZ57. The sequence goes on from NZ_WIBD01000010.1 coordinate 206,209, forward strand.
CTCGCAATCAGGCCTCGGCCTGGGCGCCATTGAACTTGCGGCAATGAATCAGCGCATCGCGGATCATGAAGTTGACCAGTGTCGGCGACACACCCAGTTCCTTGGCGATGTCCTTTTGCGGCACGCCGTGCAGGCGGTACATCTCGAACGCATAGCGGGTGCGGGGTGGCAGCTCGGTCAGGGCGTCGGCAATTTTCTCCAGGCTGGAGAAATTGATGTGCGAGATTTCCGGCGAGGCACCCTGAATCACCACGTTCAGCCCCTCGGCCTCGGGGCCTGTGTATTTCTGTTCCAGTGCCTGTTTGCGGTAATGATCGATGGCCAGGTTGCGCACGATCTGAAACAGGTAACTGAGCTGTGCCTTGAAGGTCAGCGTGGCCTGCGGTGCCGAGCGCAGTCTGAAAAAGGCATCCTGCACGACGTCTTCGGCGCGCGAGCGGCAACCCACGATGCGGGCCGCAATCTTGACCAGCAGCAAGTAGTTATCGACGAATGCCTGGAGTAAGGGTGAGTCGCACTTACTTGTGATTACGTGTTCCGTCATGGAATTCACCTTGCTGCTTCAACAATGGAGGGGAGGGCCGCATGAAAGGAGCAGCGCCATCACATGGGGCGACAAATTAGCCTTAATGATAATTATTGTCAAATGCGAAAGCCAATCAGCGCACTTTAAAAGGGCGCTTTTGTCCTGCATGTCCTCGCCGCGTGCATCCGCCTAATTATTTGCAGACGCCATCCGTTCTCATTGGTGACAGGCCCGACCACGGTTGCGGCCAGGGAATACCTCAGGAGAACCCCATGCGTTCCGATCACGCGCATCGCCGCTGTTACATCCGCGCCCACAGACGGACGGTTTCGATATGAGCACGCCGGTGAGCCTGACGCTGTTCTGTCTGCCCTATTCGGGGGCCAGCGCGATGTTCTACAGCCCCTGGCGGCGCAAATTGCCAGAGTGGCTGAACGTGCGCCCGCTGGAGCTTCCCGGTCGTGGCATGCGCATGGACGAGCCCTTGCAGACCGACATCGTGCAACTGGCCAATCATCTGGCCGACGAGATCGGTGCCGATCTGGACAAGCCCTATGCGCTGTTTGGCCACAGTCTGGGCGGGCTGCTGGCCTTTGAGCTGGCGCACGCCTTGCGCGAGCGCGGTCTGCCTGCACCGCTGGCGCTGTTCGCGTCGGCGACTGCCGGCCCGGTGCGCCGCGATGTCAGCGAATACGCCGTCGCCAAGACCGATGCGCAACTGCTCGAGCGACTGCGCAAACTCAAGGGCACCAGCGAAAACGTCATCGCCAACCAGGAGCTCATGCAGTTGATGCTGCCGATCCTGCGCGCCGATTTTCTGCTCTGCGGCAGCTTTGTGTATGGCAGGCGCGAGCCGCTCAGCGTGCCGATCCATGTATTTGGCGGCAAGCAGGACAGCATCAGCGTCGAGCAGCTGCTCGACTGGCAGGAAGAGACCTGCACCGGCTTCTCTCTGGACATGTTCGAGGGCCATCACTTTTATCTGGTCGACGAGCAAACGCAGCTGCTCCGTCTGCTGCGGCGCTATTGCGAACAGCACCTGACACGCTGGCGCAACAGCGCGTCACGGCAAATGAACCGGGCCGCCGGTTGACCCTGTTTGCCCCACGCGCGGCCTCCTTGCAGGGCGCGCGTCTTTTTTGAAATTCAGATTTTATCTGGCACGCCGAATCTAGCAGGAACCCCATCATGGATGCGTTTGAACTCCCCGACACTCTGGCTCAGGCTCTTCAGCGTCGCGCCTTGCACACGCCGGATCGGCTGGCGCTGCGTTTTCTCACCGATGAGAAAGACCAGGGCCTGGTGTTGACCTACCGTGATCTGGACCTGCGCGCGCGGACCATCGCTGCTGCGCTGCAACGTCAGGCCGTGCCGGGAGATCGGGCGATTCTGCTGTTCCATAGTGGGCCGGACTATGTCGCGGCGTTCTTCGGCTGCCTGTATGCCGGGGTCATTGCCGTGCCGGCTTATCCGCCGGAATCCAATCGTCGCCATCACCAGGAGCGACTGCTGTCGATCATCGCCGATGCCGAGCCGCGTCTGCTGCTGACCGGCTCCGATTTGCAGCCGGCCTTGCTGCAGATGGACGAGCTGTGCGCCGCCGATGCACCGCCATTGCTCTGTGTCGACACGTTGCCTGCTGCCCCGGCACAAGACTGGCAGGGCCCGCAGCTGCAGGCCGACGACATCGCATTCCTGCAATACACCTCGGGCTCGACCGCACTGCCCAAGGGCGTGCAGGTCACGCATGGCAATCTGGTCGCCAACGAGTCATTGATCCGCCACGGCTTCGGCATCGACGTCAACCCGAACGACGTGATTGTCAGCTGGCTGCCGCTGTACCACGACATGGGCCTGATCGGCGGCTTGTTGCAGCCGATTTTCAGCGGCGTCCCGTGCATCCTGATGGCCCCCGCGTACTTCCTCGCCCGGCCGTTGCGCTGGCTGGAAGCCATCAGTGAATACGGCGGCACCATCAGCGGCGGGCCTGACTTCGCCTACCAGCTGTGCAGCGCACGGGTCAGCGATTCGGCGCTGGAGCGTCTGGACCTGAGTCGCTGGCGCGTGGCGTATTCGGGCTCCGAGCCGATTCGCGAAGACAGCCTGAGAGCATTTGCCGAGAAGTTCGCCAGTTGCGGCTTCACGCCTGACAGCTTCATGGCGTCCTACGGCCTGGCCGAAGCGACGCTGTATGTGGCCGGAGGCAAGCGCGGCAAGGGTATTCCATCGTTGCGCCTGGACGCGCAGGCGCTGGCGCGCAATGTCGTAGAACCGGGCGACGGTCTGCCGGTCATGAGCTGCGGCACGGGCCAGCCAGAGCATGGCGTGCTGATCGCCGACCCGATCAGCCTGCAGGTGCTCGACGAAAATCAGGTTGGCGAAGTCTGGGCCAGCGGGCCGAGCATCGCTCATGGTTACTGGCGCAACCCTGAAGCCACCGCCAAGGCGTTCGTGCAGCACGCCGGGCAGACCTGGCTGCGCACCGGCGACCTGGGGTTTCAGCGTCACGGCGAGCTGTACATCACCGGCCGCCTGAAGGACATGCTGATCGTTCGTGGCCAAAACCTGTACCCGCAGGACATCGAAAAGCTCATCGAGAGCGAGGTGGATGTCGTGCGCAAAGGCCGGGTGGCGGCATTTGCCGTCACTCAGGACGGTAGCGAAGGCATCGGCATTGCTGCTGAAATCAGTCGCAGCGTGCAGAAAACCCTCACGCCGGACGCGTTGATCAAAATCATCCGCCAGACCGTGGCCGAGGCGTTTCAGGAAGCGCCGAGTGTCGTGGTGCTGCTCAATCCGGGCGCGCTGCCCAAGACCTCCAGCGGCAAGTTGCAGCGCTCGGCCTGCCGCACGCGTCTGGCCGACGGCAGCCTGGACAGCTACGCGGTGTTTCCTGCGAGCGATGCCACTCTTTCAGGCTGTGCCCCAAGCAGCGGCTCGGACCTGCAAGCGCAGATCGCCACAGTCTGGTGCGAGCAGTTGCAGTGCGAGCAGGTCAGTGCCGACGACCATTTCTTCCTGCTGGGCGGCAACTCGATCATCGCGACCCAGGTCGTGGCCCGCCTGCGCGAAACGCTGGGGATCGACCTGAACCTGCGACTGCTCTTCGAAGCGCCGACACTGGCGGCCTTCGCGGCACAGGTCGAAGCGTTGCAGACCGCCGCATCGCAAGGCGACAGCCAGACGCAGAGCGCCATCGCGCGATTGCCCGGCAATGAGCATCTGCCACAGTCCATGGCCCAGAACCGCCTGTGGTTCCTCTGGCAGCTCGATCCGCACAGCAGCGCCTACAACATTCCCGGCGGGCTCCATCTGCGCGGTGAACTGGACAGCACTGCGTTGCGCACCAGCTTCCAGCGCCTTATCGAGCGCCATGAATCGCTGCGTACGCGCTTCTACGAACAGGACGGCGTGGCCCTGCAACGTATCGATGCGCCGAGTGAATTTCACCTCGACACACTCGATATCAGCGATCTGCCGAGCGCTGAGCGTCAGGCACGGGCCGTGGTGATTCGCGAACAGCAGGCGCGCTTGCCGTTCGATCTGCAACACGGCCCGTTGCTGCGCGTCACGTTGCTGCAACTGGACGAAGAAGAGCATCAATTGCTGGTCACGCTGCACCACATCATTGCCGATGGCTGGTCGCTGAATGTGCTGATCGACGAGTTCTCGCGCCTCTATGCCTCGGCTGTTCAGGGCCAGACGCTGGAGCTGGCACCGTTGCCGCTGCGTTACGCCGATTACGGCCAATGGCAGCGCGAATGGCTGGCGAACGGCGAGGCCGAGCGCCAGCTGGCTTACTGGCAGCAGCAACTGGGTGATGAACAGCCAGTTCTGACGTTGAGCACCGACCATCCGCGTTCGGCCCGCCAGCAGCACAGCGCTTCGCGCTACAGCCTGCGCTTGACTGCCGAACTGAGCGCCGCCGTGCGCAACACCGCGCAAGCCTGGCAATCGACGTCGTTCATGTTCTTGCTGGCGGGGTTCCAGACTCTGTTGCATCGTTACAGCGGGCAAGCCGACATTCGCATCGGTGTGCCCGGCGCCAATCGGCCACGCCATGAAACCCAGGGCCTGATCGGCTTCTTCATCAACACCCTGGTGCTGCGCGCAGAGCTGGACCCGCGTCTGCCATTCTCGACCCTGCTGGCCCAGACCCGGCAGGCGGCGCTTGAAGCCCAGGCCCATCAGGACGTGCCGTTCGAGCAACTGGTCGAAGCGTTTCCGCAGGCGCGCGAGCACGGTCTGTTTCAAGTCATGTTCAACCACCAGCAACGCGACCTCGGCGCGCTGCGTCGTCTGCCGGGGCTGCTGGCCGAAGAGCTGCCGTGGCACAGCCGCGAGGCCAAGTTCGATCTGCAACTGCATAGCGAGGAGGACCGCAACGGCCGCCTGACGCTGTCCTTCGATTACGCTGACGAACTGTTCGAGAACGACACCATCGTGGCCATGGCTCGGCACTATGTACGTCTGCTGACGCAGGTCAGCCAGCAGGCCCAGCTCGCGCTGGGTGATGTGCAACTGCTCAGCGCCGAGGAGCAGGAGCAACAGGCGCAATGGAGCGCCGCGCCTTGCACGCCGGCCACGCTGTGGTTGCCTGAACGGCTGGACCGCCAGGCGCGGCAGACCCCGGAACGTATCGCACTGGTGTGGGAGGGCGGCAGCCTCGACTTCGCCAGCCTGCACGCGCAGGCCAACCGCCTGGCGCATTACCTGCGCGACAAGGGCGTTGGTCCGGACATCAAGGTGGCGATCGCCGCCGAGCGTTCGCCGCAGCTGTTGATCGGGCTGCTGGCGATCCTAAAGGCGGGCGGGGCCTATGTGCCGCTGGACCCGGACTATCCGATGGATCGACTCGCCTACATGCTGCAAGACAGCGGGGTCGAACTGCTGTTGACCCAGAGCCATCTGCTGGGCGACCTGCCGAGCGCCGAAGGCGTGTGCACCGTCGCCATGGATACGCTGCACCTGGACAACTGGCCGGTCAGTGCGCCGCGCCTGAATCTGCACGGCGACAACCTGGCGTACGTGATTTACACCTCCGGCTCGACTGGTCAGCCCAAAGGCGTCGGCAACACTCACGCGGCCCTGGCCGAGCGCCTGCAATGGATGCAGGACACCTACGCACTGGATGAAAGCGACGTGCTGATGCAGAAGGCACCGATCAGCTTCGACGTCTCGGTGTGGGAGTGCTTCTGGCCACTGATCACCGGCTGCCGTCTGCTGCTGGCAGGCCCTGGCGAACACCGCGACCCGCAGCGCATCGCGCAGTTGATCAATACGTATTCGGTCACCACGCTGCACTTCGTGCCGCCGCTGCTGCAACTGTTCATCGATGAGCCGCTGGCGCAACAGTGCAGCAGCCTGCGCCGTCTGTTCTCCGGCGGCGAAGCATTGCCCGGCGAGCTGCGCAACCGGGTGCTCGAGCAACTGCCCGGCGTACAGCTGCACAACCGCTATGGCCCGACTGAAACCGCGATCAACGTCACCCACTGGCAGTGCCGGATCAGCGACGGCCTGCGCTCGCCGATCGGCCGTCCATTGGGCAATGTGCTGTGCCGCGTGCTGGACAGCGAACTGAATCCGCTGCCACGCGGGGTGGCCGGGGAGCTGTGCATCGGCGGCATCGGTCTGGCGCGTGGTTATCTGAGGCGTCCCGGGTTGACTGCCGAGCGCTTTGTCGCCGATCCGCTGGGGCAAGCGGGTGAGCGTCTGTATCGCACCGGGGACCTGGTACGCTGGGCCGCCGATGGCGCGCTGGAATACCTCGGTCGTCTGGATCAGCAGGTCAAACTGCGCGGTTTCCGCGTCGAACCACAAGAGATCGAAGCCCGTTTGCTGGCCCAGCCAGGCGTAGGCCAGGCAGCCGTGCTGCTGCGTGAAACCGCTGCCGGGCCGCAACTGATCGGTTACTACACCGCCGAAGCGGGGCAGAACCTCGAGGCCGAGCGGATCAAGTCGGCACTGGCCCTGGAACTGCCGGATTACATGGTCCCGGCGCAACTGGTGCGCCTCGACAGCATGCCCCTGAGCCCGAGCGGCAAGCTGGACCGCCGCGCCTTGCCCGAGCCACAATGGCAGACTCGCGAACACGTCGAGCCGCAGACGGATCTGCAAAAACAGATCGCCGCTGTCTGGCGACAGGTGCTGGGCGTGCCGCGTGTCGGCCTGCGCGATGATTTCTTCGAACTGGGCGGGCATTCGTTGCTGGCCACGCAAATCATTTCCCGCGTGCGTCAGGCGTGCGACATCGACCTGCCGTTACGGACGCTGTTCGAAGCCAGCGAACTGGGCGCGTTTGCCGAACAGGTTGAGGCCATTCAGCAGTCCGGCGCACGCAGCAGCCTGCAACCGATTGCCCGTGTCGACCGCAGCCAGCCGGTGCCGTTGTCCTACTCCCAGCAGCGCATGTGGTTCCTCTGGCAGATGGAACCGGACAGCCCGGCCTACAACGTCGGCGGCATGGCGCGCCTGAAAGGCGTGTTGAATATCGAGTGCTTCGAGGCAGCGCTACAAGCCTTGATCCTGCGCCACGAAACCCTGCGCACCACGTTCCCGAGCGTCAACGGCGTAGCGTGCCAGCAGGTCAGCGAGCAGTCCGGCCTGCGCGTGCAGTGGCAGGATTATTCTGCGTTGCCCGCCGAGGCTCGTCAGCAACGCATTCAGGCACTGGCCGACAGCGAGGCGCACCAGCCCTTCGATCTGGAAACCGGACCGTTGCTGCGCGCGTGTCTGGTCAGGTCAAGCGACCTTGAGCATTACTTCGTCCTGACCCTGCACCACATCGTCACCGAAGGCTGGGCGATGGACATTTTCGCCCGCGAACTGGGGCAGCTTTATGAGGCCTTCCTCGAGGGACGACCTTCGCCGCTGGAACCACTGGCGGTTCACTATCTGGATTACAGCGTCTGGCAGCGGCAGTGGATGGAAGCCGGCGAACGCCAGCGCCAGCTCGATTACTGGACCGCGCAGCTGGGCAACGAGCACCCATTGCTGGAGCTGCCTGCGGACCGACCGCGTCCGCCGGTGCAAAGCCATCAGGGCGAACTGTATCGCTTCGACCTGAACGCCGACCTGGCCGCGAAAGTTCGTGCATTCAATGCCTGCAACGGCCTGACCCTGTTCATGACCATGACCGCCACCCTGGCGGTATTGCTCTACCGCTACAGCGGCCAGAACGACTTGCGCATCGGCGCACCGGTGGCCAACCGCATTCGTCCGGAAAGCGAAGGGCTGATCGGCGCGTTCCTCAATACCCAGGTGCTGCGCGTGCAGCTTGACGGGCAGATGAGCGTCGCCCAGTTGTTCGAACAGGTTCGCCACACGGTGATCGAAGGCCAGTCGCATCAGGACCTGCCGTTCGATCATCTGGTCGAAGCCCTGCAACCGCCACGCAGCGCAGCCTACAACCCGCTGTTTCAGGTGATGTGCAACGTGCAACGCTGGGAGTTCCAGCAAAGCCGCGAACTGGCGGGCATGACTGTCGAGTACCTGGTCAACGATGCGCGAGCCACCAAGTTCGACCTCAATCTGGAAGTCACCGAACTGGACCACCGTCTGGGTTGCTGTCTGACCTACAGCACCGATCTGTTCGACGAACCGCGCATCGCGCAGATGGCCGAGCACTGGCTTAACCTGCTGCAGGCGCTGCTCGCTGATCCACAACAACGCCTGAGTGAATTGCCGCTGCTGCAGGACACAGAGCGTCAGAAACTGCTCGACAGCCTCGGCGTCGAAGCGGGTGATCAACGGCTCGACCAGTGCATTCACAGCCTGTTCGCCGAACAGGCACAACGGCGGGCAGACGCGCCGGCGCTGACCTTCGCCGGGCAAACTCTCAGCTACGCCGAGCTGGACGCCAAGGCCAATCAACTGGCCTGGATGCTTCGCGAACGCGGCGTCGGCCCGCAGGTTCGCGTTGGTCTGGCGCTGCCGCGTTCGCTGGACATGGTCGTCGGCCTGCTGGCGATCCTCAAGGCCGGTGGTGCCTACGTGCCGCTTGACCCGGAATACCCGCTGGAACGCCTGCACTACATGATCGAAGACAGCGGCGTCGGGCTGCTGCTGAGCGATAGTGCCCTGTTTGCCGCATTGGGCGAGTTGCCTGACGGTGTTGCCCGTTGGTGCCTGGAAGACGATCAGCCTTCGCTGGTGTCTTTCTCGTCCGATGAGCTGCCGTTCATCAGCCTGCCGCAGCATCAGGCGTACCTGATTTACACCTCCGGCTCGACCGGCAAACCCAAGGGCGTGGTGGTGTCCCATGGTGAAATTGCCATGCATTGCCAGGCGGTGATCCGACGCTTCGACATGCGCCCTGACGACTGTGAGCTGCATTTCTACTCGATCAATTTCGATGCCGCTACCGAGCGTCTGCTGGTGCCCTTGCTCAGCGGTGCGCGTGTGGTGCTGCGTGCTCAGGGGCAGTGGGACGCCGAAGAAATCTGCACGCTGATTCGTCAGCAGCAGGTCAATATTCTCGGCTTCACGCCCAGTTACGGCAGCCAGTTGGCGCAGTGGCTGGCGACCCAGGGCCAGACCCTGCCGGTGCGCATGTGCATCACCGGCGGCGAAGCGCTGACCGGCGAACACCTGCAACGCATCCGTGCGGTGTTCCAGCCCGAGCTGTTATTCAATGCCTACGGCCCGACCGAAACCGTGGTCATGCCGCTGGCCAGCCTGGCCCCGCAGCAACTGGAGGAGGGCGAAGCCAGCGTGCCGATCGGTCGCGTGGTCGGTGCAAGGGTGGCGTACATTCTCGACGCCGATCTGGCGCTGGTGCCCCAGGGCGCGAGCGGCGAGCTGTACATCGGCGGAGCGGGCCTGGCGCAGGGCTATCACCAGCGCCCCGGCATGACTGCCGAACGCTTCGTGGCCGATCCATTCGCCAGCGATGGCGGACGTCTATATCGCACCGGCGATCTGGTGCGCCAGCGCGCCGACGGTTTGGTGGAATACCTGGGGCGTATCGACCATCAGGTGAAGATTCGCGGCTTCCGCATCGAGCTGGGTGAAATCGAAACCCGCTTGCTGGAGCACGAAGCCGTTCGCGAAGCCATCGTGCTGGCGCTGGACACGCCGTCGGGCAAGCAGCTGGCGGGCTATCTGGTCAGCGACTTGGCCGGGCAGGGCGACGAGCAGCAGGCGCAATTGCGTGAAACGCTCAAGTCGCACCTCAAGACGCAACTGCCGGACTACATGGTGCCGACCCACCTGATTCTGCTCGACAGCATGCCACTGACCGCCAACGGCAAACTCGACCGCCGTGCCTTGCCTGCACCAGACCCGGAGCTCAATCGTCAACACTACGTAGCGCCCGCCAGTGAGCTGGAGCAACAGTTGGCGGCAATCTGGTGTGCGGTGTTGAACGTGGAAAAAGTCGGCCTCAACGATAACTTCTTCGAGCTGGGCGGCGACTCGATCCTGTCGATTCAGGTGGTCAGCCGTGCGCGTCAGCTAGGTATACATTTCAGCCCGCGTGATTTGTTCCAGCACCAGACCGTGCAGACCCTGGCCGCCGTGGCGACCACTCGCGAGCTGATTCAGGCCGAGCAGGGCCAGCTTGACGGTGCTTGCGGCCTGACGCCGATTCAACACTGGTTCTTCGACACGCCGATCCCCAAGCGTGAGCACTGGAATCAGTCGTTGCTGCTGGAGCCGCTCAGCGCGCTGGACCCGAACGTCCTTGAGCAGGCGTTGCGTGCGCTGCTCGAGCAACACGATGCCCTGCGCCTGAGTTTCACCGAGCATGAGGGCACGTGGCAGGCAGAACACCGCGCAGTGTCCGCCGACACCACCCTGTTGATTCAGGCGCAGGTCAGCGACATGGCCGAATGCGCAGCCTTGTACGCTGACACCCAGCGCAGTCTCGACCTGCAAAACGGTCCGCTGCTGCGCGCCTTGCTGGTCGACGGGCCGCAGGGTCAGCAACGGTTGCTGATGGTCATTCATCACCTGGTAGTCGACGGCGTGTCGTGGCGTGTGCTGCTCGACGATCTGCAAACTGCTTATCGTCAATTAAGCGAAGCCGCGCCGGTGCGCTTTGCGGCGAAGACCAGCGCCTTCCGCGACTGGGCGGCACGTCTGCAGGCCTACGCAGGCAATGAATCGTTACGTGAAGAGCTGCACCTGTGGCAGCGCCAGCTGGGCGGTCCTGCGACGAGTCTGCCGTGCCATAACCCGCAGGGCGGTCGGCAGAATTGTCATGCGCAGACGGTCAGCGTGCGCCTGGATGCCGAACGTACCCGGCAATTGCTGCAACAGGCGCCGAGTGCCTACCGAACCCAGGTCAACGACCTGCTGCTGACCGCGCTGGCACAGGTGGTCTGCCGTTGGAACGGGCAGCCGTCGACCCTGATCCAGCTTGAAGGTCACGGCCGTGAAAACCTGTTCGATGACATCGACCTGACCCGCACGGTGGGCTGGTTCACCAGCGCCTATCCGCTGCGCCTGACGCCAGCGCCGGCTGCCGATTCGGCACCGGGCGACTCGATCAAGGCGATCAAGGAGCAGCTGCGCCAGGTGCCGCACAAGGGGCTGGGCTATGGCGTGCTGCGCTACCTGGCCGACAGTGCCAGCAAGGCTGCCATGCAGGCACTGCCGGTGGCGCCGATCACCTTCAACTACCTCGGCCAGTTTGATCAGAGCTTCGCTGACGACGCGCTGTTCCGCCCGCTGGAAGAGTCGCCAGGCGCGGCCCACGATCCGCAGGCGCCGCTGCCCAACGAACTCAGCATCGACAGTCAGGTGTATGGCGGCGAGTTATTGCTGCGCTGGACTTTCAGTGCCGAGCGCTATGAACCCGCTGCCATCGAAGCGCTGGCGCAGGATTACCTGGCCTGCCTGCAGGCGCTGATTGCCCATTGCCTGGCCGATGGCAGCGGCGGCTTGACGCCGTCGGACTTCCCGCTGGCTGCTCTGGATCAGGCGCAGCTCGACGCGCTGCCGGTTCCGCCAAGCCACATCGAGGACGTCTACCCGCTGACCCCGATGCAGGAGGGCATGCTGCTGCACACCCTGCTCGAGCCGGGCACCGGGCTGTATTACATGCAGGACCGCTACCGCATCGACAGCGCGCTGGACCCGCAGCGTTTCGCCCAGGCCTGGCAAGCGGTCATCGCCCGTCACGAAGCGCTGCGTGCCTCGTTCTGCTGGAACATCGGCGAGACCATGCTGCAGGTCATTCACAAACCGGGTAGCACGCCAATCGAGTATCTGGACTGGCGTGACGTGCCGGCGGAGCAGCAGGAGCCGCGTTTGCAGGCCCTGCTCAAGTCCGAGCGCGAGGCCGGTTTCGCGCTGCTCGATCAGCCGCCGTTCCACCTGCGCCTGATCCGCGTCGACGAGGCGCGCTACTGGTTCATGATGAGCAACCACCACATCCTGATCGATGCCTGGTGCCGCTCGCTGCTGATGAACGACTTCTTCGACATCTACACCGCGCTGGGCGAAGGTCGCGATGCGCAACTGGCCCCCGCACCGCGCTATCGGGACTACATCGGCTGGCTACAACGCCGTGGCCTGACGCAGGCGCGTGACTGGTGGCGAGACAACCTGCGCGGCTTCGAGCGGCCCACGCCGATCCCCAGCGACCGGCCGTTCCTGCGTGAACATGCCGGCGACAGCGGTGGCATGGTGGTGGGCGACTGCTACACTCGTCTCGATCAACGCGACGGTGCGCAACTGCGCGAACTGGCGCAGCAGCATCAACTGACCGTCAACACCTTCGCCCAAGCGGCGTGGGCGCTGACCCTGCGGCGCATGAGCGGTGATCGCGACGTGGTGTTCGGCGTTACCGTGGCCGGGCGGCCGGTGGAACTGCCGCAGATGCAGCGCACGGTCGGCTTGTTCATCAACACCATCGCCCTGCGTGTCGGCATGCCGGCTGACGACCAGCGTTGCAGCGTTCGCCAGTGGCTCGGCCAGTTGCTGGACAGCAACATGCAACTGCGCGAGTACGAATACCTGCCGCTGGTGACCATTCAGGAAAACAGCGAGCTGCCCAAGGGCCAGCCACTGTTCGACAGCCTGTTCGTGTTCGAGAACGCGCCGGTCGAGGTTTCGGTGCTGGACCGTGCGCAAAGCCTGAATGCCACCTCGGATTCCGGTCGCACCCACACCAACTACCCGCTGACTGCAGTCTGCTATCCGGGCGATGACCTGGGCCTGCACCTGTCCTACGACCAGCGCTATTTCGACGAATCCACCGTGCAGAGCATGCTCGGTGAGTTCAAGCGCCTGCTGCTGGCGCTGGTCGAAGGCTTTCATGGCGACATGGCCGAATTGGCGCTGGTCAGTGAGCGGGAACGCGCTTTCCTGATCGACGGCTGCAATCAGAGCGACCATGCTTACCCGCTGGATAAAAGCTATGTCGAACTGTTCGAAGCGCAGGTCGCGGCGCATCCGGAGCGCATTGCGGTCAGTTGCCTGGAACGCCAGCTCAGCTATGCCGCGCTGAATATCGCCAGCAACCGTCTGGGCCATGCCCTGATCGAGGCTGGTGTCGGTTTCGATCAGCCGGTTGCCTTGCTGGCCGAGCGCGGCGTTGAACTGCTCGGCATGATCATCGGCAGCTTCAAGGCCGGTGCCGGTTACCTGCCGCTGGACCCGGCGCTGCCGAACTCGCGTCTGAGCGGCATCATCGACCAGAGCGCCACGCCGCTGCTGGTGTGCGGCGCTGAGTGTCTGGAACAGGGCAGGGCGTTACTTGATGCGCTGCCTGAGTCGAGCAGACCGCAGTTGCGGGTCTGGGAAAACGTGCAGCAGAGCGTTTCCGCGCAGCACAACCCTGGTCGCTACAGCGCGCCGGACAACCTCGCTTATGTGATCTTCACCTCAGGCTCCACCGGGCTGCCGAAGGGCGTGATGGTCGAGCAGCGCGGCATGCTCAATAACCAGTTGAGCAAGGTGCCTTACCTGAGCCTGAGCGAACGCGATGTGATCGCCCAGACCGCCTCGCAGAGTTTCGACATTTCGGTCTGGCAGTTCCTCGCCGCGCCGCTGTTTGGTGCTCGGGTGGACATCGTGCCGAACGACATCGCTCGTGACCCGCAGGCGCTGTTGGCGCATGTTCAGGCACAGCACATCAGCGTGCTGGAAAGCGTGCCGTCGCTGATCAACGGCCTGCTCGCCGAACCGCAGGCAGCGCTCGACGGCCTGCGCTGGATGCTGCCGACCGGTGAAGCCATGCCGCCGGAACTGGCCAGCCAGTGGCTGCAACGTTACCCGCAGATCGGCCTGGTGAATGCCTATGGTCCGGCCGAGTGTTCCGATGATGTGGCGTTCTTCCGGGTCGATGTGCAGTCCACTCGCAGCGCCTATCTGCCGATCGGTTCGCCGACCGACAACAATCGTCTGTACCTGCTCGACGATGCGCTGGACCTCGTGCCGCTGGGTGCGGTCGGTGAGCTGTGCGTAGCCGGAGCCGGCGTCGGTCGCGGTTATGTCGCTGATCCGCGGCGCACCGTGCCGGTGTTCGTGCCGCATCCGCTCGGTGCGCCGGGCGAGCGTCTGTACCGCACCGGTGACCTGGCGCGGCGGCGCAAGGACGGCGTGCTGGAGTACGTCGGCCGGGTCGATCATCAGGTGAAGATTCGTGGCTATCGCATCGAGCTGGGCGAAATCGAAACCCGTCTGCTGGAGCATCCGGCCATCCGTGAGTCCGTGGTGCTGGACGTCGACGGCCCATTGGGCAAGGTACTGGCGGCCTACCTGGTGCCGCGCTCCGCAGCGCAGGATCACGAGGCCTTGCGTGGCGAGGTGAAAAACCACCTCAAGGCCAGCCTGCCGGACTACATGGTGCCGACGCATCTGGTGCTGCTGGAGGCCATGCCGCTGACCCCGAACGGCAAGCTGGACCGCAAGGCCCTGCCTGAGCCGGACGTCAGCCTGGCGCAGCAGGATTACCTGGCGCCACAGACCGAAATGGAGCAGCAGCTGGCGACGATCTGGGCCGATGTGCTCAAGGTCGAGCGCGTGGGCATTACCGACAACTTCTTCGAGCTGGGCGGGCACTCGCTGCTCGCGACCCAGGTGGTGACCCGTGCGCAGAAGCGCTTGCAGCGTAACGTGCCGTTGCGGGCAATGTTCGAGTTCAACACCGTTCAGGCGTTGGCGCAGTATCTGGAAAGCCTTGGCGGAGCACAGGTCGACGAGCAGAAATTCGACCGTCTGGCGGACTTGATGGCGGAACTGGAAGGGCTCTGATCAGCCTCTCGTCGGGGCGCCGGGGCTGCGGATAAAAAACTCGTTGGCAGGTGTAAATCCGCGGCTCGCTGGCGCGTTTTCAAAGCAACGAACACATACCTGAAGCGGCATGCGCCAACGCCCATGCTTCAGGTCATTCAAGCCGCGTATTGAGGGTTGCACAGATGTCAGTCGCTACCAGGTTTATCGATGATCAGCCGACACGGGTTGCCCCGGCTGCGGCTGAGACGCTCTACCAGTTCGACGAATCGCCACTGCTGGCCCGACAGAGTCGCCAGGAGTCCAATGCTCGCAGCTACCCGCGGCGCATACCGCTGGCGCTCAAACGCGCCAAGGGTATTCACGTCGAGGACGTCGAAGGGCGGCGCTTCATCGATTGCCTGGCAGGCGCGGGCACCCTGGCGCTCGGGCATAACCATCCAGTGATTATCGAAGCGATCCAGCAAGTGATCGCCGACGAGTTGCCGCTGCACACCCTGGACCTCACCACGCCGGTCAAAGACCAGTTCGTTCAGGACCTGTTCGGCCTGCTGCCGCCAGCGCTGGCCGACGACGCGAAGATTCAGTTCTGTGGCCCGACCGGCACCGATGCGGTGGAAGCCGCGTTGAAGCTGGTGCGTACCGCTACCGGACGCAGCACGGTCTTGTCATTTCAGGGCGGTTATCACGGCATGAGCCAGGGCGCATTGAGCCTGATGGGCAGCCTGGGGCCGAAAAAGCCGCTGGGTGCATTGCTCGGCACAGGCGTGCAGTTTCTGCCGTACCCCTATGATTACCGTTGCCCATTCGGGCTTGGCGGTGAACAGGGCGTGCGCGCCAACCTGCATTACCTGGAAAACCTGCTAAACGACCCGGAAGCTGGCGTGCAATTGCCCGCAGCGGTCATTCTTGAAGTGGTGCAGGGCGAGGGCGGAGTCATCCCTGCTGATCTGGACTGGCTGCGCGGCGTGCGGCGCATCACCGAAAAGGCCGGCGTGGCGCTGATCGTCGATGAAATCCAGAGCGGTTTCGCGCGCACCGGCAAGATGTTTGGCTTCGAGCACGCCGGGATCATCCCGGACGTGGTGGTCATGTCCAAAGCCATCGGCGGCAGTCTGCCACTGGCGGTAGTGGTCTATCGTTCATGGCTGGACACCTGGCTGCCGGGCGCACACGCCGGGACCTTTCGCGGCAATCAGATGGCCATGGCTACCGGTTCTGCCGTCATGCGCTATCTTCAGGAGCACTCCATTTGCGAACACGCGACAGCCATGGGCGCGCGGCTGTCCGGGCATCTGCGTGCCTTGCAGCGTGACTTCCCGCAACTGGGCGATATTCGCGGGCGCGGCCTGATGCTCGGTGTCGAGCTGGTCGACCCATCCGGTGCGCGTGATGCACAGGGTCATCCGCCGCTATTTGCGCGTCTGGCCCCACTGATCCAGCGTGAATGCCTCAAGCGCGGGCTGATCCTGGAGCTGGGCGGTCGACATGCCAGCGTGGTACGTTTTCTGCCACCGCTGATCATCACCGCCGAGCAGATCGACGAAGTGGCAGAGATCTTTGGTCGTGCGCTGAACGCCGCTGTCGCCCAGGTTTAATTTTTCGACGTAGTGATACGTTCAATCCCTATAGCTGCCATGAATTGGCACGGCAGCCCTGAACACAATGGAGAGCAGCAATGACTTCAGTATTCGATCGGGAAGACATCGTCTTTCAAGTTGTAGTCAACCACGAAGAACAGTATTCCATCTGGCCCGACTACAAGGCGATCCCCAACGGCTGGCGCACCGTGGGCAAAAGCGGCTTCAAGAAAGAATGCCTGGCCTATATCGAAGAAGTCTGGACCGACATGCGCCCCCTGAGCCTGCGCCAGAAAATGGAAGCGCAGACGGCCTGATTGACGGTCTGGACGGATACTTCGATTATCGTGCGACGCTCCGCGTCGCATGCCTTTCCGGACGCTCTGCGTCCTCTTTGCGACGCAGAGCGTCGAGAACTGCATTCCCACGCTGGAGCGTGCGGAACGATAATTTCAACTATCGTGCTGAAGCACTGTGTCGGTCTGCACGGACAACTCATTATCGTGCGACGCTCCGCGTCGTCATGCCGTTCCGGACGCTCCGCGTCCTCTCTGCGACGCAGAGCGTCGCGACCTGCATTCCCACGCTGGAGCGTGCCGAACGATAATCTCACTCCTTACCAGCCAGCACCCCGATAATTCCCTGAATATCCCCCTGCAATTCCGCCAGCGGGGCAGCGCCATCGATCCCCAGCACCAACAGCTTGCTACCAGCCGCTTCAATGGCGGTCTTGACCGGCGCGGGTGGCTGGCGGTGATCGAGCACCAAGGCCACGTCGTTATCCTTCAGGGTCGCGCTCAATTTGCTCAAGGCTTCCGGCGTCCATTGCTCGTCCGTCAGCGCCTGAGTGTCGATCAGTTCCAGATTCAGCCCGCTGATCAAATAGCTGAAGCGATCCGACAGGCTCACCACACTCAAATTATCGGCACCGGCCAGCGCTGCCTCGCTGCTGGCGCTGAGCTTGAGTAGCTGCTGCTTGAACGCCGCCAGGTTGGCCTCGATTTTCGGTTTGGCGGCCGGTGCCAGGCGCACCAGATCTGCTGCCAGCACATCGGCCATACGGCCCATGTTATTGCTCGCCAGCCACGGCTGACTGTTCAATCCGTCAGTGCCCTGACCCGGCTGTACGGCGATGCCCGGCAAGCTGCCGTCCACCGGCCGTGCGGCGTCGATCTCGACGATACGAATATTGCTGCGCCGTGCATTGGGGTAAAGCGGGTCATCGGCCCAGATCGAGCGCAAGCCGATCACCGCGTCGGCGTTGTTCGCCAGCCCGCGCAAGGCATCGGCACCACGCCCGGTGAAATACGCCGTCTGACGCGAGCCCGGCAGGTTGGCCGCTGCAGCCCGCTGCAGCACCACACCGCTGTCCTTGAGCAGTATCTCGCCCAGGCCATAGGTAATCGGCAGGCTGGCCAGCACTCGCACCGGTTGCGGACTGTCGGCTTTGCTCTCGGCCGCCTGCAGGCTGTTGCTGAACAGGCCGGTCATGATCAGCGCGAGGGTCAGAGTACGTAACGTAGGCATTTATCCAATATTCCCTTTCAGGCTCGGCAGCGTGCCGCGAGCGATGGCGGCGAGGGCGAACGCCATGCCCGCCACCAGAATGATTGCCGCGCCGGACGGCACAGGCAGGTCGAAGACGATGGGCAGCAGTATGCCGCACAGGGTGCTGAGCGTCGCAATGGCCACTGAAATCCAGAAAAAGCCCTTGAGCGACTGGCTCAACAGGCGTGCGGCCGCCGCCGGAATCACCAGCAACGCACCGACCAGAATTGCGCCGATGACTTTCACCGCCGCGACCGTGATCAGCGTCACCAGAATCACGAACAGGTAATCCAGCGTCTTCACCGCCACGCCGCGCACAGCCGCCAGTTGCGGGTTGAAGCTGGCCAGCATGATGCGGTTGTACAGCGGCAGGCTCAGGCCCATGACCAGCGAACCGACGATCAGCAGCACCAGCAGGTCGTTGCCGTTGACGGTCAGCACCGAGCCGAACAGCACGTTTTCCAGAATGTGCACGTTGATCTTGCCGGCCAGCACCAGCAACAGGCTCGCGCCCAGTGCCAGGGAGACCGACAGGAACACGCCGATCAACGTGTCCGGTGCCAGCCCGGTGCGGTTGCGCAGGTAATTGAGGACGATGCCGAACAGCAGGCAATAGCCGAACAGGGCGCCATAGGGGCCGGTGTAGGGTTCGCCGAGCAGAATGCCGATCGCCACCCCGGTCAGTGCCGCATGGCCCACAGCTTCGGAGAAAAACGCGAAGCGCTTGACCACCACCAGCGTGCCCAGACCGCCCAGCACCGGCCCGATCAACAGCCCGGCGAGCAGGGCGTTGACCACGAAACCATAGGCCAGCGCCTCGGGCAGATAACCGGACGAGGCGAGGCCCTGAATGAACAGGCGAAATGTTTCGTAATTCATTACACGATCCTCCCGGCGCTGCTATCCGTCGTGCGCGGGTGCGCGGAAAACAGGGTCAGCAGCCGCTCCGGGGTCAGCGCAGTGGCGGCCGGTTCATCGAACAGGATGCGGCGGTTGAGCCCTGTTACCTGATCGGCCAGACGCCTGACGGCATCCAGGTCATGCTCGATCCACAGGACCGTGACCCCGCTTCGGCGCCAGTCACCCAACAACCGCTCGAACACCTGAATACCCGCCTCATCCAGCGCCGACATCGGCTCATCCAGCACCAGCAATTGCGGCGCAGGAATCAGCCCCTGCGCCAGCAGCACGCGCTGCCGTTCGCCACCGGACAGCGCACCCATGCGCCGTTTGCGCTTGTCCTGCATGCCGACCCGTTCCAGCGCCTCGCCAATCGCTGCCGCGTAGTGCTTCGACAAGCCCAAAAACGCCGGGCGTCGCTGACACATGGCCGCCATGAAATCGTCGACGGTCATCGGCAGGCCACGGTCGAACTCCAGCGCCTGCGGTACATAGCCGATAAGTCCTGGAGCTGCAGGCCACAGCAGGCTCAATTGGCCCTGATGCGGTGTCTGCCCGAGCAGGGTCTTGATCAGCGAGCTTTTGCCACCGCCGTTCGGGCCGACCAGTGCGTGTACGCTGCCGGCGCGCACATTGAAGTGAACCTGATCGAGAATCGTGGTGCGCCCGAGGGTCAGGCTGACCTGCTTGAATTCGATGCCCGGCCCCTGGCTGACGATATCGAGTTGCTGTGCAGCCGTCATGCGCCCGACTCCTGAATGGCCCGTACCACCGTGTCCAGGTTGCCGGCCATCTCCTTTTCGTATTTGTCGGCGGTGTATTCGCCATAGGAAATATGCGACAGCGGGTACAGCCGAACCCCGGATTCACGCTGAATGGTCTCGACGTAGGTGGACGGGAAATCCATCTCCGAGAAGATCACCTTCACGTCCAGCTCACGCAGTTGGTCGATGGTTTTTTTCAACTGGCTCGGGCTCGGCTCGATGCCATGCGCTGGTTCAACCACGGCGGTGACTTCCAGGCCGAATTCGCGCAGCAGGTAGTCGTAGGCGGCATGCACCGTGGCCACGCGCAGGTCGGCATTGGGTGCCTTGGTCAGTTTGGCGAGCGCATCGGCGCGCATCTGGCGCAGGCGCTTGCCGTAGGCGCGGGCGTTGGCGGTATAGGTTTTGGCATTGTCCGGGTCCAGCTTGCCCAGCTCGCGGGCGATATTGTTGACCTGCGCAATGGACGCACTGATCGACAGGAAAGTGTGCGGGTTGACCACTTTGCCGGCACCTCGCGCCGCCACCCCGGTGGCCGCCAGCAACGGCACATCGGCGTTCGCCTCGATGGTCTTGATGTTCGGCGTTTCACTGGCGGCGATCATGCGGTCGGCAAAATCATCATGGCCAACGCCGTTGAGCACGATCACGTCCAGCGAACCGATGCGCTTGATGTCCTCGGCGCGCGGCTCATAGGCATGCGGGTTGAAGCCCGCCGGGATCAGCGGCACAACGTCGGCCTTGTCGCCGACAATATTGCTCACGTAGCTGTAGTAAGGGTGCAGGGTAATGCCGATGCGCAGGCGTTTGGCCGGTTCGGCGGCGAAGCTGGACGGTGCCAGCAGGGCGACCATCAGCCCCGTCAGCAGGCCGCGCAGCAAGGGACGGCGTTTGAATGAAATAGGCATGGGCAAGCGGTCTTCTTTCAAAGGAATGCGGAGTTTCAGTGCGGGTGCTGACGGGTCACGCCAGCATCGAATTGCGCGACGACCTGTTTCCAGCCTGAATCGATCAAGGCCTGGTCACTGAGGTCGCTGACCGCCGCCAGCGAGGCGTTACGGTTGATCCAGATGTCCCGCTGCTCGCCGGAATCGACACGCATCAGAAACGAACCGGCCACTCTCGGCGTCCGGCTCAGTCCCAAGTAGGACTGCTCGATCATCTGCCAGGCATGGTCGCCACGGCTCACCGAACTGGCATCCCTGGCGAACGGCGCAAAGCCTTCATCGCCCAGTTGCTCTGGGGTGATTGGCGTCTGTTGCTCGCTGGCCAGCAGGCGAATTTCGTCGAGGGTCACGCGCAGGTCGGCGTAAATGCCTTGTTCCGCAGCGCTCAGGTCACGTCGTGCGTCCAGTTGATGGCTGGCGACGCTGTGCGTTTCCTGAGTATAACGGTGCAGGCTGATCACGCCGGCAGCGCTGCCAAGGATCAGCAGGCACAGCAGCAGGACGTACAGGGTTTCATGCCCGGCGCCTGCCGGACGGACGATGTGTCGGGTTGGTGTGCTCATGGGGCCTGGATGTCCGCCTGATCGATTTCCACCACGTGACCGGGACCGGCGTCGAACAGCACGTAGAACTCGGAGGCAGGGCGTTTGAAGGTTACTGTCGAGTCCTCGCCAAGCTTGCCGGGCACCAGGATGGTTTCGTCGTAGCCGATCACGTCCAGGGTCACACCCGGCGCACCACTGCCGTCGGAAAAACCGCCGGTGCAGCGGATCTGCTCGGTGTCGATCTGTTTGCATTCGCACATCGGGTTATGCGCCAGGGCGTTGCTGCTCAGGCCAAGCAGGCACAAGGCACTGGCCGTCAGCCAGCGCAGGGAAGGGCGGGCACTCATGGTTGGGCTCCTTGTTTTTTCAGCCACGCCACGGTGCTGGGCGAAGCCTGTTGCAGGGGGATGGAAGTCTGATGCACGGCGCCGTCCCAGCCTTCCATGGTGATCCACAGCTCGGCGTCGGGATCGGTGTTTTGCGCGATCTGCATGAAGGCGCTCATGCGGTAGCCGCCACCGAAGAAAATCACCCCGGCGGTGCGCAGGCTGCGCGGTTTGCCGATGCGCAGATAAGTGGCCTTGACCCGGTCGATGCAGGCGTTGCACAGCGCCGCGTTGAAACTTTTCATGTAGCCCGATGGGCCGGAAAGGCGCGGCGCTTCGTTGCGGTCTTCTGCCAGGCGCAGGCTCCACGGGCCGACCTGAATTTCGCCGACTTCGCGCTGGCCAAGGCCCTGATCGCCACGATCCAGCGCGTTGTCGGAAAAGTACTTGGGCATGAAACCCAGCGGGATCAGCACCAGCAGCACGTTGATATGGAAGCGCCATTTGTGCCAGAAACGACTCAGTGACGATGCAGGTTGTGTAACAGCGGCGGCCTTGCTCACAGGCTGTTCTCCGGGGTGCGGGTCGCCAGCGGCGAGGGCGAGGTGTTTCGTGGGGTTGCAGCGGCCGTTGCCGGGCGGGTTCGGGTTTCACGCTTGAGGGCGTTGAGCGTCGCCAGTGCAGTACGCTTGCTCCAGATCAACAGGCCGCTGAGCACCATCATGCTCAGCAGCAGGCCGAAGAACGCCCAGATCAGCTTGATCCAGATGCCGCCGAAATCGCCGGTGTGCAGGGGGCGCATGGACTCGGTGACGAACTCCAGCTTGTTGCGGTCCGACAGCAGGTGCGAGGCGGCAATCTCGCCGCTGTACGGGTTGATTTCTGCGGTCTGGAACATCAATGGATACCAGCTGCGTCCACCCACCTGCATGTTGCTGTAGGCATTGAACGGCGGTGTGATGAAGCTGGCTTCCAGGCCCGGAATCCGCTCCCTGGCGATTTCCACGGCACGCTCCAGGCTGATGGTCGGCGCGGGTCTGCCGTCGGCAGTCAGCGGCACGGCGCTGTGCGGGATGATCGACGCGACCTGGGATTTGCTGGAAATACTGATCTGGTTGTCGCCCAGAATCGCCTGGATCAGAAACCACGTGCCGGTAATGGAAATCACCGCAATGAACCAGATCGACCAGACGCCGCTGAGGCGATGCAGGTCGCCCCAGAAAATGCGCGGGCCCTGGCTGAAACGCACGGGCTTGAAAAAGCCGCGCCAGAATTTCTTGTAGACCACCAGCCCGGTCACCAGTGAGGCCAGCAACGGCAGGCCGAGAATCGACACCAGATACCAGCCCCACGAATAACCGTTGGTAAACGGCACCAGCCACCAGCCGTGCAGCGCGCGGGTGAAGCGGCGGAAGTCGAACGAAGGAGTAATGCCCTGAATCACTCCGGTGTAAGGGTTGACGTAAGCCGGCACCGAACGCCCGTCGGGGTAGGTGATGAACACGCTCAAGGCGAAATAGTCGCCGTCCGGCTGCATGATGGTGCCGACGATCAGGTCCGGTTGGTTGCGTTCGATGGTTGCGCGAATCTGTTCGAAGTTCAGGCGCTGGGCATCGTCGGAAGGGCGGTTGTCACGCATCTCCGGGTTGGCCAGCCACATGATTTCCTTGCTGACCACGGCCAGCGTGCCGGTCACACAAACGATCAGCACGAAGAACCAGATCGGCAGGGCCAGCCAGCTGTGGACGAGAAACCAGATTTTTGAACGGGACTTCTTCGACATGGATAAACAATCTCGATTCACGATGTGGAGCGGCCGCAGGGCGGTCCCCTCTGTCTGTACGCGCGGGCGGTATAAAAGCCTCGCATTAAGTTAAAGACGAATGAGAACTGAATTCCTATAGGAATTTTTTGCGTTTAAATGCAAAAAATTGTTTCGGTGCGGCGGTACAGCTCCGCATGCCGCATGAATAGGGCGGTCCGGCTAATTTTCCAGCAGCGCAGTACGTTCAATCTGGACATTGGTGTTGCGCCAGGCCGCAGGGGCTCGGGCGCTTTTGCCATCAAGGGAGAGACATCATGAGTCATGCGTTGAGTTTGGATATCCGGCCGTTGCTGGCAGGGGCGGGCAGCTTGCCGATGCTGGTGCAGGCACCCGAGCCCGGTCTGGACTTGATGGAAGCGCTGGGCGAACTCAAGCCGTTGGTCGCCGGGCACCTGTATAGCGCAGGCGGGATTCTGTTTCGCGGCTTCGAGGTGGGCGGCGCAGAAGCGTTTCGCGAGTTCGCCGCCGGTTTCGGCGATCCGCTGCTCAACTACGAGTTCGGCTCTACACCACGCAGCAACGTCACCAAAGGTGTGTACACCTCGACCGAGTACCCGGCGCACCAGAGCATCCCGCTGCACAACGAGCAGGCCTACACGCTGGAATGGCCGATGAAGATCTGGTTCTACAGCATGATCGCGGCGCAGACAGGCGGCGAAACACCGATCGCCGACAGCCGCGAAATCTACCGACGCATTCCGGCGCGCATTCGCGAGCGCTTTGTCGAAAAGAAACTGATGTACGTGCGTAACTACGGCAACGGGCTCGATGTGGAATGGAGTCAGGTGTTCAACAGCGAAGACGAGCGCGTGGTCGAAGCCTACTGCCGGGCGCACAACATCGAGTGCGAATGGAAAGATGACGGCGAACTGCGCACCCGGCAGATTTGCCAGGCGGTATCGCGCCACCCGGTGACCCACGACACCGTCTGGTTCAACCAGGCGCACCTGTTCCACATCTCCAACCTGCAACCGGAAGTGCGCGAAACCCTGCTCGACGTAGTGGACGAAGAAGACCTGCCGCGCAACGTCTACTACGGCGACGGCTCGCCCCTCGAAGAAACCCTGCTGGACGAAATCCGCGGCGTACTCGACGAATGCACCGTCAGCTTCCCATGGCTGGAAAACGACGTCCTGATGCTCGACAACATGCTCACCGCCCACTCCCGCGCACCCTTCACCGGCAAACGCAAAGTGGTGGTCGCCATGGCACAGGGGCATTCGGATAAGTAAACGCCGTCAGATCATCGTGCTGACGCACTGAGTGGTTTTGCCTTTCGTGACTCGCTGCATCACGAATCTACGGCTCGCCGCAGTTCAGAAACATCCAGAACCACGATGCTTTTAAACCACGATGGCACAGACGACGCAGAGTGCGACGTAAGTGACGGCTGAGTCATGGCGCTGATCCGGGGGGAGCATAGCAGTACGCCATGCTAGCCGCATAGCTCACAAAGACGTTAG
>NZ_WIBD01000011.1:0-765 GCF_009495975.1 Pseudomonas sp. SZ57
GCGATCTGCACGATGTCGGCGCGGATATGCCCGTCGCGCGTCCACGGTGCATACATGTAATACATCACCATGCGCCATACGACCACGGCGGCCAGGGTGACAACCAGCAGGGTCAGGACCACGCGGCCCAGTGTCAGTATCGGTTTTTTCATGTCATCAGGTATCGACTTAGAGTATCCACGGCGCCGAGCAACAAAGCGTATAGACCTACGTTGAACAAAGCCCGGTGCCAGACCAGACGGTAGAAGTGGGCACGCGACAGCACCGCGTGCACGACCAGAAACAGCAGATAGGCGATGCCCATCATCGCCAGGAACGTGGGGATGAAGATCCCGCTGATGTCCAGATCACCGATCACAGGGGCGCTCCATCGATGTTATGCGGCAGTTGCTCGGTCAGTTCGCCGCCCACGGTGACGATCTCGACCCCCGGCAGCAGCGCCAGGCGCAGGCCGCTGAGGGCATGCAGCAGGTGCAGTCGGGCCGGGCTGTCGCCCATCTCCTGATCGGTCAGTGAACGGCGTGCGCGGTCCATGGCCATCAGCAGGCCTCTGGGCGCGGGTAGCCGTTCACCGGCCTTGCGGCACTGTTTGAAATAGCCACTGACTTCGTCGATCACCTGACGCAGCAATACCTGAGCAGCAGGCGTGGCACGGCGGGTGTAGGCCAGCAGGTCGAGCATGTTCAGCGCGACGCGCAGTTCACGCAGGGCAATCCCGGTGTCCTGGGCGGTGAGCGTCAGGCGCGGCAGTTGCTGCATCAGGCG
>NZ_WIBD01000011.1:801-1772 GCF_009495975.1 Pseudomonas sp. SZ57
GATGTCACGCCAGCTGAAACGGGTCAGACGCTTGACGGCCAGTTCGACGCCGAACGGGCGGAACACCAGGGTCCAGATGAAGGCGAACAACAGCCCGGCAGGACCCGCCAGGTTGGAGTTGAGGAAGTTCATGAAGTCCGCGTCATAAGCGCTCTGGATACTGATGAACGACGACGTGTTGACGATGGTCAGCAGCGTGCCGAGAAAGAAGCGCGGCTGCACGGTCAGGGTCCCGACGCATATGAACGGCACGGCAAAGGCCAGCACCAGCATCGGGAAGTCATGCAGGTTGGGCAGCACCACAAACAGGTACAGGCTGGCGAACACCACCGAGAGCAGGGTCCAGAAGAAGAACCGGTAGATTTGCGGAGCAGGGTCGTCCATGGCGGCGAAGAAACTGCACGACACCGCTGCCAGTGCCACGGCGCTTGCGCCGTCTTTCCAGCCGAGCAGAATCCACAATACCGACGCGGCGATGATCGCCAGTACCGTCGAAGTCACCGAATAGAGCATCAGACCGCGGTCGAGAAACGGCGTCAGGCGGCCCAGGCGCCAGTGGCGGTAGACCGCGCGCCACTGTGACTGGTCGTCGGTCTTGATCGCGTATTGCAGGGTACGGCAATCCAGCCACAGGTCGATCCATTCACCCAGCCTGAACAGTGTATTGGAAAGCAGCAGTTGATCGCGATCGTCCAGTTGCGCGGAGTCCGGCTGCAGGCTCTGCAGATCGCGGTGCAGCTGCTGCCATTGCTCCACCTGCGGCCCATCGGCAGTGCTTTCGAGCCAGTCGCAAGCCTTTTGCAACAAGGGCTTGATGCTGGCTAGCAGCTCGGGCGTGCGTCGCTCCAGCGCCCACAGCGCGTCGTCCAGCGCATCGATGACCGGCAAGAGGTGGATCATCCGGCCGCGCAGTTCATTGGCGTTGCGCACGGTTTGCTTGCGGGCGCCTTCGTGGCTCAACTGGCCGATCA
>NZ_WIBD01000011.1:1847-4397 GCF_009495975.1 Pseudomonas sp. SZ57
TCTTCGGTACGCGACACCGCGATGTCGAATACAGCTTGCGGGTTGTCGACCACTGGCAGCGAAATCAGCGGCATGGTGTAGCCGGCCAGCATCAATGCGTAGCTGTTGGCGGTGCGCAAGTGCAGGGACAGAAACAACAGGGTGCCGGTCCACAGCCCGACCACGATGGCCAGCAACAAGGGTGTCTGCACGAACATGGGCACCAGCACGACCGATGCCGCCGCACCGGCCAGGGTTCCGGCCGCTCTGTACAGCGCCTTGGAACTGGTCGGGCCGACGAAGGGGCTGGAGACGATGTACACCGTGGCCATTGCCCAGTAGGGGCGGGGCATTTCCATCAACAATGCGATGTACAGCGCCAGCATCGACGCGCCGAAGGTGCGTACACCGTAGAACCAGTCGCGTGCAGGTGGAACGCTGGAGAAAAATCCGTTCAAGCCTGGCCCCCGTGTTCGCGCTGCGCCGCATCGGCAAACGCCTGTAACACCCGCAAGGTGGCCTCCAGGTCGGCAGGTTGCAGGCCTTGCAGCACTTCGGCACGCAAGCGGGTCAGCTCGGCTTCGATGGCACACGCCAGTGCGCGACCTTTGCGCGTCAGGCTCAAGGCCTTGGCGCGGCGGTCATTCGGATCTTCGGTGCGACAAACGATATCGGCCTTGCACAATTGGTCGAGCAGACGCACCAGCGTCGGACTTTCCATACCTGCCGCCTGGGCCACTTTTACCTGATGTGCGCCATCGCCCAAGCGTGCAATGGCCAGCAACGGTCCTGCGCAGGCTTCGGAAATACCATAGGTCACCAGCGTGTTCTGGCAAATGCGTCGCCATTGGCGAGACGCGGCCACCAGGCCACTGCTGATTGTCCGATGCAGGGATTCGACAGACATGAAAACACCAGGAATTTAGTTAGGAGCGATATTGTTAGTAGGGAGATAAATAGCTTGCTAACTAATATCTCGTAACAACTGCTTACAGTCAACCCGAAGCTGCCCGGCGGAGGCGCTTTCTTTCTAACCCGTTAAAAGCGCGTTTCGAGAAGACGGGACGCTCTAAAAGGGTCGCCTTGGTCAGCTTCAAGTAGCGGAAGTTCATTTCTGAAGAAGATAATTGCTACCGTCTGTCGGTAATTTGCGTTTTTTTGCGCTGTATCGGCCTCGACACATTCAAAAAAATGACGCGCTTCACAAAACACTTCTTCACGTTAATCAACGCTTGTAGCTCGACAGTGGCACATGGCTGCATCGCAACAATTGATATCGCAGTGATGGCATTGGCTATTTTTAGACGTTTTGTTGACGCCAAAGCGTTGTCGAGGCTGTTTAAAAAATAAACGATTCAGCCGATAGTCTGGATGACCAAACGGGCCAGCACACCCGTTTCAGAGCCATTCAGTTGGTGCGCGATGCGCACCTTGCGAGCTACGCGATGATCGACCTTGCTACCTGGAATCTCTCCGTACCTGTCGGAAGCCCCGCGACCATTATCGAAACCCCCAAGTTGGTAAAGGGCTATCGGGATGGCTATTTTCAATCCGGGGATACGCTGTTTTTCTGGGCGCCGGTGACGGGTTCAACCACCGAAAACGCCAAGTACCCGCGTTCCGAATTGCGCGAGACGACTTCAGACGGAAGAGTCTTCAATTGGGCCTACTCCAGTGCCGACAACTTTCTGCGCGCGACCCTGGAAGTCGATCAGGTGCCTTCCAGCGGCAAGATCGTGATCGGTCAGATCCACTGCTACCAGAGCACCGAACCGCTGCTGAAGGTGGAGTATCAGTACAAGGAGAAGCTGCAGACCGGCAACATCGTCGCCAAGTTTCGTCGTACGCCGGACTCGGAAATCGAGGTCATCAACATCGCGCAAGGTGTGCCGCTCAACAAGCAGTTCAACTACACCATCAACCTGTCGCCGTCTGGCGATCTGACGGTCAATGCCTTTGACGCAGTCTGGTACGCCAAGCTGGATTCAGCCTGGGCCAGCAAACTGTTCTACTTCAAGGCAGGGGTCTATACCCAGGACAATACCGGNNTACACCACGGAAGGCGGCTCGGCCACCTTCTACAAGCTGGCCATTGCCCACGAGAAAAAGAATTGATCCTTGCGCACTGCAGGCTTCAGGCCGCTGGAAATATCAGACTGAAGCAGATTCTGCCGACGGCGGGTTGAGCGACTTCGACCCGACCGCCGTGCAGTTGCATGATTGCCGTGACGATCGCCAGCCCCAGGCCGTTGGAATCCGAACGCTCATGGCGTGAGGCGTCACCGCGATAGAAACGATCGAACAAGCGTGCAAGGGTGGCCTCCGGCAGCACCGGTCCACGGTTCTCCACATCTATCTTCCAGTGCCTGTCCACAGCCGTCACCCGCATCAGAATCTCGCTGTCTTCATCAGCGTAGCGAATCGCATTGGCGACCAGATTGCTCAATGCACGCCGCAGCAAAATCGGATCGGCCAGCAGCGTGCCCTGTCCGTGGGTGCTCAGGGTCAGGTTGCGTTCTTCGGCCAGCCCCTCGAAATAGCCGGCGACCCGTTGCAGTTCGTCATGCAGAT
>NZ_WIBD01000011.1:4431-5180 GCF_009495975.1 Pseudomonas sp. SZ57
GCGGTTCTGGCGCAAGGCGACCTGACAGTGGCCCATCAGCGAGCCGACCGGTGTGCGGATTTCGTGGGCCAGGTCGGCAGAAAACTGCATCAGGCGCCGGTAGCCATCGTCCAGACGGTCAAGCATGGCGTTGAAGGCGTCGCTCAGTTGTTGCAGCTCGACGGGCGTATCGCGGCTGTCGAGGCGTTTGTGCAGGCTGGCCGGGGTGATTGCGGCGGCATGGGCGGCCATTCTGCGCAGTGGACGCAAGCCGCGACGCAGCAGCACATAACCCAGGGCTGCGGTGATCAGAAACGCCAGGGCCACGGCTATATAGATGCGCTGACGGAAGCTGGCGAGCATGGCCATTTCCTTGACCATCAGGTGCGCGGCCTGCAAACGTACTTCGACACCGTTGGACATCACCTGAACGGCAGCAGCGCGTAACGGCACGCCTTGCAGGCTCATGCCGCTGCGCAGGTCGTCGACCCGCAGCGGCTGGTCCTGCGCCACGGTCGGCAGCTCCGGCAGAGGCGCGTGCTGCGGGTTGACCGATATCACCGGTGACTTGCCCGGTTCGCCGATGATGAAGATGTCTTCTTCGCTGTCGAGCATGTTCTCGAACAGCTGCGGGCTGCCCTTGAGGTTGTCCATGGTCAGGTCATAGCGCAGCAGCTTGCGAAAGTGGTCCAGCCGCGCGAGCACGGCATGGTCGCTGCGTTGCATGACCGTTTCTTCGATGGACTGATACAGGTACAGGCCTGCGCCGC
>NZ_WIBD01000011.1:5217-8127 GCF_009495975.1 Pseudomonas sp. SZ57
CGCCACCAGGGCAAAGGCCAGGGTCGAACGCAGGGTCAGGGAAGGCTGGCGTCGCATGGGCGCACCTCGCACACATAACCGATGCCACGCACGGTGTGGATGAGCTTGACCGGGTAGGGCAGGTCGACCTTGCTGCGCAGGCGCTTGATGGCGACGTCCACGACATTGGTGTCGCTGTCGAAANNCTTGTTGGTCAGCACGATGACCTGTTGCTGGCGCGTCACCCGGCGGCGCAGCAGGTCCAGTTCCAGATCGGCCAGATGAAAGTGGTCGGCCTCGCGTACCACGCCCCGGCGCAGGATGGTGCGGATGCGCAGCAGCAGTTCAGTGAAGGAAAACGGCTTGACCAGATAATCGTCGGCACCCAGTTCCANNTCCAGGCCGCGAATCCGGTCCTGCAACTGGTCGCGCGCGGTCAGAAACAGCACTGGCACGTCCTGCCGGGCGCGCAGTACTTCGATGATTTGCCAGCCATCGATGCCCGGCAACATCACGTCCAGCACAATCAGGTCATAGCGGTTTTCCAGCGCCAGGTGCAGGCCGTCGGCCCCGTGCTGGGTCCAGTCCACCTTGTAGCCGGACTCACCCAGACCCTTCTTCAGGTACTCGCCGGTTTTGGTGTCATCTTCAATCAGCAGGATATACATCGTTTTGTCCGCTACGCTTTTGCCTGCACCCATGGTGCGCCGATGCCGGAGTCTAACCAGTTGCCGACAAGGTGTCCGACGAATGACAAAAATGTCATTGCCCGGTCATTCTGCGGTGCCGGTAGCGGTGCAAAGATGGGTTTCAGATCTCACCTGCCAAGGAAGTACCGATGAAGACTGCACTCTCTACTACGTTCGGCCTGCTGTTGCTCAGTGCCGCTGTCATGACCCAGGCTGCCGACATGAAGGTGGTCAAACCGATGCGTGGGACCGTCGACAGCGTCAGCGCCGACACCCTCGATTTCACCACCCGTTCGGGTCAGCACGAAAGCATCAAGCTGACTGACAAGACCGGTATTCGTCTTGTGTCCGAAGCTGACTTCAAGCAAATCAAAGGCGACAGTTTTGTCGGTTCGGCTGCCATCCCGCAGGCGGACGGCACACTGAAAGCGCTGGAAGTGACCGTTTTTGAAGCCAGCCTCAAAGGCAGTGGCGAAGGTCACTATGGCTGGGAAAACGCTGATGGCAGCACCGGCACCATGACCAATGGCACCGTTGGCACGCTGGCCGGCACCGATGGCCGCACGCTGACCGTCAAATACGAGGGTGGCGAGAAGAAACTGGTGGTGCCGCAGGATGTGCCTATCGCCTATGTCGAGCCAGGCAAGGTCGACCAGTTGACCAAGGGCGCCAAGGTCGTGGTGTTCCCGGCTGACGACGGCAAGTCCGCTCGTGGTGTGGCCGTCGGCAAAGGCGGTTTCACCCCGCCGATGTAATCACCGCCAGAGCTGTCAGGGGCGCAAGGCTGCCCCTGACAGCCTTTTCCAGGCCTGATCAGAGGGATCTCGACATGAAAACCCGCCCCATCCATCCGTGGCCGGTGCGCCTGACCCACTGGGTCAATGCCGTGGGCATGGTTTGTATGTTCATGAGCGGTTGGGCGATCTACAACGCATCGCCACTGATGCCGTTCACCTTTCCCAAATTTCTGACACTCGGCGGCTGGCTGGGCGGTTCCATTGCCTGGCACTTCGCGGTGATGTGGCTGTTGGTCATCAACGGTCTGATTTATGTGCTGTATGGCGTGTTCAGCCGCCATTTCAAACGCGATCTGCTGCCGGTTCGGCCGTCCGAAGTGACGCGTGACATGAGTGACGCGCTACGTTTTCGACTGGTCCACGTCAAAGGCCGTTACAACGCCGTGCAACGGTTGATGTACTGGCTGGTGCTGGCCATGGGTGTGCTGGTGGTGCTGTCCGGCCTGGCCATCTGGAAACCGGTGCAATTTCAGGGGTTGGTCAGTCTGCTGGGCGGATTCGATTTCGCCCGTTGGGTACATTTCGGGGCGATGACCGCCATCGGCGCGTTCGTCATCGTCCATCTGCTGCTGGTCGTGCTGGTGCCCAGTACTTTGCTGCCGATGATTACCGGCGGCCGCCAGTCGAACGAAGACGGAACTGCGCAATCATGAACGAACCACGTAAACGCATCACTCAGCGTATCCGCCTTGAGCCCGCGCAAGAGCGTCAGCTGGTCGATATTCAGCGCCGCTCGTTTTTGCGCGCGGGGCTGACTGTGGGCGCGATGTCGATGCTCACAGGCTGCAACCTGCAGGATGGCGATCAGGTCGATAAAGTGCTGTGGGCCATGTCGCGCTGGAATGACCGGGTTCAGGCCTGGCTGTTCAACGGCCAAAAGCTGGCGCCGACCTACAGCAAGGCGCAGTTGACCAATCCGTTCCCGTTCAATGCGTTCTACCCTGAATACAATGTGCCGGAGCTGGATCTTTCCGATTACCAGCTGGCGGTGTCGGGGCTGGTGCGGGACAAGCAGCCGTGGACGCTGGAGGCGCTGCGCAAATTGCCGCAACGCACGGACATCACGCGGTTGATCTGCATCGAGGGCTGGAGTGCGATAGGGCAGTGGGGCGGCGTGCCGTTGAAGACTTTTCTGGAGTACATCGGCGCTGACACGACGGCGCGTTTTGTCGGTTTCAAATGCGCTGACCGCTATTACTCAAGTCTGGATATGCCTACTGCGCTGCATCCGCAGACCTTGTTGGCGCTGGATTTCGGTGAAGTGGCGCTGCCACCTGATTACGGTTACCCGTTGCGGGTGCGGGTGCCAACCAAGCTGGGCTTCAAGAATCCCAAGCACATTGTGGAGATTTTCGTCAGTAACGAGAATCCTGGGGGGTATTGGGAGGATCAGGGGTACAACTGGTTCAGCGGGATCTAGGAGCTGACGCAGAGCGTCGCACGAT